>JBKGXZ010000001.1:0-123905 GCA_046546355.1 Desulfohalobiaceae bacterium
AAGCAATGCTATGAGGTCTACAAGCAAAGGTGCTCCTCCTGCCCGCAGTGCCCAGTGCTAAAGACCTTCATGGACGGACAGCAGCATCACTGCGAGACCGTGGTGACCTCAGTGCATGGAGAGCAGTTCAATGTGTTGATCTGGACCGCGCCTTTGAAGGATACCCTGGGGGAGGTGGCCCAGGTCATGGAGATGTCCATCAATATCACCCAGATCAGGCAGCTGCAGGATCACCTGGCCTCCCTGGGGCTGTTGTTCAGCTCTGTCTCCCACAGCCTGAAGAACCTGTTTACCTCCCTGGATGGGGCTATGTACAAGGTGGGCTCCGGGCTGAGCAAGGGGGACTCTGCAGCAGCCAATCAGGGCCTGCAGAACATGAACAGCGTCCTGGACCGGATCAAGAAGATGGTCCTGGATCTCTTGAACTACGCCAAGAAAGGGGAGCCTGAACTGAAGGCCATGGAGATCGACAACTTCCTGCACGACCTGGTGCAGACGCTGCGTTCCAGGGCCTTAGAGGCAGGAGTGACATTTATATACGAGCAGGAGCTGCACAGGACCTGCTTTTATGCTGATTCCGAACAGCTGTACACCGCAGTGCTGAGTATCCTGGAGAATGCCCTGGATGCCTGCAAAGAGATCCAGGGCTCCCAGAACAGGGAGCCGTTCCTGCGCTTCGCGGTCTTTGCGGGGGACAGCTACTTGAGCTTTGTGATCCAAGACAACGGCGTGGGCCTGGACAAGAAGACCAAGTCCCAGCTCTTCCAAAAGCCATTCTCTACCAAGGGCAAAAAGGGCACAGGGCTGGGTCTTTTCCTGGCCAAGCAGATCGTGCAAATGCACCAGGGGGAGATAGAGGTGGAATCCTATCTGGGCCGGGGGTCCACATTTACTTTGCGTTTTCCATTAAAGTCCCAGCCCCAGACAAGTCTATCCTGCGGCTAGAAAGTTTCGTGGTGGTCCTAATAAAGAAAACCAAAAAGCCAGAGTGGGACTTTGGCCCCAAATCCGGCTTCTATACCGTCAGCTGCAATATAGGCGTTTTCGATTCCCTGGATTTGTTTGCCACTTTTATTTTGGCCTCCGATTTCAAAAGTAAATTTTTTATTAACCAGGAAATCTCCTGAGTCTGAAGTGCACAGTGATGAGCCGGATTGAAATGGGTGATTGATGTAAGCATTGAGCATTTGGCTTACAAAGAAAGTTTCTCTTATGGTGCCAGTATTGACTTTTTCTGTTAAGGCATGGGCCAAGTTGGGGTTTTCCAGGTAGATTTTATCCGGCTTGGATATTATCTTGTAACCAGAATCAGCCCCTCTGACCAGATTCAAGAGCCTGGCTTGATAAAGTTTTTCCAGGTATTCATAGACTTTTGGTCGGGAGATTTCAGTGTTTGTCGCGATCTTCTGGATATTAACCCGAGAGGGTGAGGACAGGGCCAGAAAAGAAATCAGTTTTTTTAACTTATTGATTTGGCGTAGCTCTATGTGCCCGGCCTGGGGCAGATCTGTCTCCAGCAACTGATTGATCACGTTGCCCAATTTTATGGGATAGGTATCCTTTCCCTCCAGGAAAAACGGATAATAACCATAATGCAGATAGTTTTGAAAATGTGCAAGAGGCTTGATTTTGCTGTTGATCTCTCTGGCGTGGCTTGCGTGTTCATATAGCATTTCCTGCAGACTGAGGACAGGAAATGTTATTCCCAGATCAAAAATCAAAAATTCCCGAAAAGAAAGTCCGGGCAAGAAATATATCACCGCCCTTCGGCTTAGATCGCTGTCCTGCTCTTGCATTTGCAGCACACTTGATCCGGAAAAAATAATCTGCAGACTGGGACAGGAATCATAAAGGGCTTTGATATGTCTGGCCCAGCCGGGATACTTGTGCACTTCATCCAGAATCAGGATCTGCCCTCCGTATGCGTAAAATTCCTTGCCGAAGTCGTAAAGTGAGTGGGACTGGAAATTTGGATGATCTACAGAGATGTAAAGTGCTTTGCCAGTTCCAAGATTCTGTTCGAGCAAATATTGCAATATCATGGTGGTTTTGCCTGTGCCACGGGCTCCTAGCACAGCTAGACACCTAGCAGACCAATCCACGATCCAGTACATGTATCTTTTCGTGTAGGGCAGACTTCGCAGCCTTGCTTCCTGCTCTGAAAGCCAGTATTCCATAGACACTCCTGGTCAACCTATAAATGTTATGTTTATAAAACACTAATTGCTTAAAAATGTCAATCGGAATTGACACAAAAGGTGAACAGGAATTGTTGCAGGATACAAGTTGGGGGGCCTCGCCTAGGGCCAGCAGAATATGCAGGCAGTGATTAGAGAAATATTTTGGGAGTACCCCAAGGGTGTGAATTACTACGACATTCCCAAACAGGTCAGGGTGCAGTGGATCGTAGATCATTGGCCCCAGATAGACTGGATGTTCCGGAAGAACAGGATCAGCCAGGCAGACCTGCATGCTTTGCTAAGAGATCTGGCGCGAGCTCGATGAAGTGGTCTGCAAAAACGAGATAGTGGAGCATGTGCTCAGGGAGCTGGTAAGGGAAGGCGAGACTGTGGAGACGTCTTCGCTGCAGCCTCAAAGCAAGATCAGTGCTTACTGCGGCTAGGGCCTGGGATACGGCCTAGAGCAGCTGAGTAATCTTCTACAGATACGCCACTTAGAAAAAGGCCAAAAAGAAGCCCCGAAAGTCGAATTAGGATTCTAAGCAAAGTGAAGAAGTTCAGTAACAGATATTTTAGTGTCCACCTACCTTGAGAATGCCGCTTGCTGCAAAAATCAAGATTAACGCTTCAAGAGCAACAAAAATTGCATACAGCATATCTTTTTGCTTGAGTAGAAGAGGAATGATTGAAATATAACAAAATATTGTGACTGCTGCCAGCAGAGTAATCCCGACAAAATTCAAGATGTCTGAGTAACCCAGAAGGGCTATCCATCCCCAGCCATCAGGGATATCAGCACTGTGCAGATATTCTGCTGCTGATGTATGCCAGTAGTTAGCGATTTTGTCCAAAGCGATATATGGCTCAATGATGCCAAAGGCATAAATCATAAAGGTTAGTAAGAGCAACCCCAGGCCTAAATACATACCTTTTTCAAGCATTTCTGCATAAAGCTGCTGTTCAGGTGCGACATATTCACTTCTTTGATCTCTCATGATTAAGCCTCCTTAATGAATTGATCAATACCACTAAATCAGCTCATATTCCAAAGCCTTTCAACAAGGCCCTTAACCCTGCAAATGCCAGGAGAGCAATCACCATCCAGCGAATGAAAGTAGGTTTAGCAACTTTGAGCAAACGTACACCTACTATTGAACCAAGCATAATGCCCACTAGAGATGGTACTACCAGCATTGGGATCACTGCTCCTTGATTAATATATATCCAGGCAGCAGATGTATCAGTGATAGACAGCAGGAACTTGCTGGAGGCTACACTAACTTTCAAAGGGGCTCCCATGACAAGATTGAGCACTGGCACATTGGCCCATCCTGCGCCAAGGCCGAACATACCAGCCATTAAACCAATGCCCGTAAAAAGCAACAGTCCTAAAGGGGTGCGGTGAATCCTCCAATCGATTTCTTTGACTGCAGAGTCTTCATAATAGACACCATAAATTCGCAGGGCGGATGAAAGTTTGTCGGATTTAGGAACATCTGGATATTCTGTTTTTTTGGAGAGGAGCATCAAAGTGCAGATGCCTAGAATGGTTAGACCTAGTGCAATCTGGACGACATTGGTGGGCAATGCAAGCCCTATCATAGCGCCCAGAATGGCGAAAGTTGAGGCGATTAGTGCCACTGGAATAGCTAGCCTGAGGCTGGCCAGGCCCGACTTTAAAAGCCCTGGTCCAGCAGCTAGTGCGCCACAGAGGGCGACCAAAAGTCCGGTTCCTCTGACGAAGTCCAGATGAAAAGGGAAAAATCCACTTATGATGGGTACAAACAAGACTCCGCCACCAACCCCTCCTAATACAGCTAGTATCCCCAAAATAAAAGTTACTAAAAAAAGAACCAGCGGCCAAACCCACCAGGCAAGGCTGCTGTCTGCTTCAGCTGCAGCTTGTGCGGTCTGTTCTGCAAACGCAGGGGATATGAACGATGCTAAAAAAAATATAAAGCTAAAGATAAATAACAGTGTGCAGCCTTTCTTAAGCATTTTCCTTCTCCTTGACAACCGGTTCATAGCTTAGATCTACTGCATAAACAAAAAAAGGTCATCCAATTAACCGTTAATGGTACTTGATTTTGTGCAGGGCCATTACCTCAAAAGCCTTAAATGAAAATTTTTTCCAGGGGGAATTCAAGCCCGGCCTTATGGACTCGATTTTTTAATTGGCTAAAACTAACTGAAAATATACGTGCATTTTTTGTTAATAAAATTAAAAGGTTGCTTACAACTCCCTATTGTTTCAGTTAATTAGTCAATGTACTTATTTTTCTAAGGAGCTATAAATAAAAAGCTTGCTTTTGTCAAAGAGGCAAACTCATGTTTCTTTTTTTATAGGCATTGTCAATGCAATATACAGCCATTTCAGCAAGTTATCTAAAATATGTAAGTCCCAAAAAGGTTTACTGAAGCAACTATCTGATTAGCCAGGCGACAAGTACACCTCAAAAGTGATCATGGAAGAAATGCTCGACCTGGACTGCATTCTCACCTGGCATAAGGACGCCACAAAGCCGGATCTCGGCCTGGAGACCCCAAGCGAGCTCCAGGCCGAGATCCTCAAGGGACTGGGCCATGTAATACAAGACGCATGGGTTCTACAGGCACAATAAGCAAATCGCAAGCTATTTCAGCATGTAAGGCCCTGCGCACCCATTAATTCCTGAAAGTCGAGGCAGAGAATCGCTCAATTTAGGATTAGATAAGATTGTTCTGAGCAAGATGCAGGGCAGCATGCGAACATCATGATTTTTCTGGAGCAAAAATTAGGAGGGTAAATATTGGTAAGGGGAGTTGGGCAATTTTTTGCCCATGTAGCACTGGACTAACTCCAAGCTCTGATACCAGCCCTTGACCCGTATGCCGTGGCCCAGACTTACTTTGGCTTGCCCACCCTCTAGCTGGTTAGGCCTGCGGGCTGGGCGGCACCCCGGACAGTGCCTCTCATTCCATGCGCAATCTAGTTAGTTGGATGTGCTGGCACAGTGACAAGCAAAAACCGATCCGCATGCTCGAGGAGCCGTGTCCGGAGCAGACGGATCGGTTTTGACGGCCTGGGCTATCAGGCAAAAAGTGAGGTTTACATAAAATTCGATAATAACCTGTTGTTATGATACAATTTTGAGTACAAAATGACCTTGCAAGGATGAAGGTCGAGTTTAAATCCCATAAAAGAAATAAATAATCAAAAGCTCCACAGCTAAAAATAGCATAGTCATAATTGCGCCTGCTTTGGCGTAGTCCACAGTTCGATAACCACCAGGACGCATGATCAATGCATTTACTTGATGTGTGGGCAGAATAAAGGTGTTAGATGCTGAAATCCCAACAACCAGTGCAGCCATCCGCGGGTCAGCTCCCGCCATTAAAGCCATGTTCATGCAAAGTGGGACCAACAGAACAGTAGCTCCGACATTAGAGATAACCAGAGTGAAAAAGGATGTCATGAGCCCCACAACAGCTAGCAACATGATGGGCGAGGGCTCACCAATAAGCCCCAAGACTCCTTCGGCAATAAATTCTGCAGTCCCAGTATTCTCAAATGCTATGCCAAGGGGAATCAGGCCTGCCAAAAGAAAGACAGTCATCCAGTCCACAGCCCTGTAAGCCTCATCAATTTTTAGCACCCCGGTGATGATCATCCCTAATGCTCCAGACATTAGGGCCACAGAGAGCTGCATGTCAGTAAATATGACCTGAAAAAGAGCCAAGCCTAGCCAAAAAAGGGCAAGTTTGGATTTTTGGGGGCGTAGAATTTCGCCTTCCAGTGGAGTAGAAAAAGTAAGTGATCTTGGTTGAGGATAGTTTTTCAAAATATGAAAGCGCTCCCATGGGCCCTGCAGTAACAAGGTGTCACCCATTTGGAGGGGAATGTGTGTCAACCCGGAATAATAGATGCGATTGCCTTTATAAAGTGCAAGTGGATTAACACCATAAAGCTCTTTGAAGTTCACTTCGCTTATGGTTTTGCCTATGAGCTCAGAGCGAGGAGATACAATCGTTTCTGCCAGACCTGCATTAGTTCTTGACAAAGACTCTGCAAATTCATCCAGGTCAGATTTTATCTGCCAACCGAACAAAGCAGCCATTTTTTCAACATTCCTTTGCCTGCCAACTACAGCGATATCGTCTCCAGGGGAAATTAAGTCATGGCTGCGAGGCACAAAGCTTTTTACCTTTTTTCCGGAAAAATTGATGGCGACCACAGTGACCAAAAATCTAGACTGAATGTTCAGTTCTTCAAGGGTGTTAGATTCACCTATATTTTCAGGAATGTGAATTTCGTAAATGTTTTCTAAAGTATGATAAGACTCGATCAGGGAGGAGGTAACTCCTTTGTCTGTATCTCCACTGCCTGCTGGTAAAATGTATTTGCCAAAAAATATAAAATACAGTATGGCTGTAATAAGCAAACCAATACCAATAGGAGTCTGAGTGAATAGACCAAATGGTTCTAGCTCTTTCCCCCCAATTTGCATGAGATCGTTTAGCAATATAGTGGGACTGGCACCGACAAGAGTAACTGTTCCGCCAATAATTGCGCAAAAGCCCATAGGCATAAGCAATCTGGATATAGGGATATTAATCCGCTTGGCAATTCTTTGTGTAACAGGTAGGAAAAGGGCAGCAGCTCCGATATTTTGCATCATTCCGGAGATCACTCCAACTGTTCCAGAAACTAATGTAATGATTCTAGATTCACTTTTGCCAGCAAGGTTTATTATAGGATTAGCTACCTGGTTCATAACCCCTGTTTTATCAAGTCCTGCACCTATAATTATGACAGCAATTATAGATACTACAGCATTACTACTTAGTCCAACAAATGCTTCTGACGGAGATATGAGACCGATAAGCGGTAGAAGCACCATCATAAGGATTCCTACTACATCTACTCGCACCCACTCAAAGACAAAAAGGATTACTACAAAGGCTAGTACAATCAGTGTCATTATCATATCAGGTGTCATATTAACCAATCCTTTCCTTAATCTGTGAGCTTTTCTTCTCAGAGTCTAAAACACAAAAAAACGCCCAAGTCAAGAACCTATGCAAGTCCTGGTCATTTGAACAACTGTGCATTGAATGCCAGGTGCTGCAAGAGGTAAGAATTGGACGTTTATTTCTGGCTGTTACTAATTTTTTTTGTGCTCTTCCCGATACCAATAACACAGAATTGCTGTGCACGCTACTAGAGTAACTCCGAATAAAAAGTCAAGTCCCATGCTAGCTCCTTTAAACAGTAGCATATACACATAGTGGTTTTTCCCAAGAATTCTCATTCACTGCTACAACATTTTCCTGGCTTTGCTCCTCTTCTGAGATCACAAATTCTATCTCTTTAATTTCTGTTTGCAAGGCATTAATTACTTGGTCAGTTTCTCCAAACCTAACTACGTGAGAAAAAGAAATTTCCATTTCTTTTGACTTCTCTGCAAATAGTTCGGCATTTTCCTGGGAAGCCTCCTCAAATTTTTGCATCTCTGTTTGTGACAAAGAAAAATATCTTTTTGTCTGCTCAGGTAAAGGGGCAATATTCAATGCAATGATTTTGTAAGACATACATCTGGCTAAATCAATTGCTTGATTGATTATCCTTTGCGAAAAATAGCTACCACTTCCAATTACAAGTAGGTAGCCAGGCTGCTTTTCAGTAGCTTCTAATTCTGTAGCTGGACCTGGGGCACTTTCTCCAGCTTCGGCAAAAGTAATTGACTTTTGATAAGAATCCATTTTGTCACGAAAAGAATTGGTTCTTTGTAAAAAATTCTTAATTTTTGTCCTCATATCGAATCTCCAGATTAAGAAAGTTTATCTTTTTTGTAGAAAGTCCTGTAGCATTAACGAATATCATAATGTCCCTGACACTGCATAGCTTGCTTTACGCTTTTTATAAGCTTGTCTAATTTTTTTAACAAGAGAATCTATTTCTACAGGTTTTTGAAGGTAATCAAAAGCTCCGAGACTTATCGCTGCATCTTTGTCCTGCTTTGAGCCATGTCCAGTAAGAATAATAACCTGTACTTCTGGATACATATGTTTGACTTTTTTTAAAACCTCAATTCCATCTATACCTGGCATTCTAAGATCTAATACAATGATGTCAGGTATATCATTGTCAATCATCTTAAGCGCAGTTTCACCATTTAGTGCTATATCTGCGTTAAATAATCGCATATTAATTCTTTCAGCCAATGTGTTTACAAATTCTTCTTCGTCATCTACTAGCAGTATTTTTATATATTCTTGAGCCATTTTATTATTTCCTGTAATTTTTAAGCAACTCTAATCTTCCTCTAAGATTTTGATTGCTGTTCTTGATTCTCCAGCCTCTGCAAAGGTAGCAGCAAATAAAGAATTTTGATATTTTCTAAAAATTGAGCTAGCAGTAGGTGATATTTGTTGTACTTGCGCTCCGGCTGCTTTTATACGATCAGTAAGCATTGAAACATTAATCGGCAGGAGGAAGTCGTCAAAAATACCTAGTTTCATTGCTTTAAGAGAAAGAGCAAATTGTTTAGAGTTGTTTAATGTAATAATATTACAAGTTGGGTGGATATTTTTAATTCTTTTTATGGTTTGTAAACCTTCCATTTTCAAATTAGTAAGATCTATTAATGTCACATTTATATTATTTTTGCTTATAATTGTTGCTGCTTCTGAATATAAACTAGCACATAATAGATTAAAGCCTTCTTTTTCAAAATGCGATTTCAGAATATTTTGAAAGTGAATACTATTTTCAATTAAGAGTAGATTTAGCATATTGTTGTATAGGTTAAAGATTAATCAGTAGCTACAGTCCATCCATAGCATATTCTTGCATGTTGCAAACCGACATTGTCTAAAAAATCTTTAATGTTATCTTTGCTCTTTTGCTTGCAATGCTTTTGGGTGGGGGCTAAATGTTGCAAAGCATATTCCGGACAATTTGCTTCTGCAAATGTTGCTGCATTCATTTGTGTTGAAAAATTATTCTTAAATTTATATAAAAAATTTTTTGGAACATCAGAAACCTCTGCCATTCTAATAGCTGTTTTATGCTCACCTTCTTCTGCAAATGCTGCTGCAACATAATTCATTTCCAGAAATTTTTTAAGCCCTTTTTTCATAATCCCTCCTGCTTACTTTTGCTCAATAATTTTTAAAAGTGTGACTTTGACACTTTATTGTTAGCAAGATGAATGCCAACTGTAGCCTGTAATTTTATGCTGTATTTTCAGGATATTGAAGAGGATAGGATTTAATGGGGAAGTATGAAAGTTTTAATAAAGACAAAATGAAACAATTTGAATTGAAGCTATTAAAACATTATGAGACAAATTGAAAAGAATGTGTTTAGGGTGAATTAAATTTTGTAACTGAATACTATCTACTGGTATTTTTCTTTTTTTTACGGGTTATACAGCTCCTCCACTTTGTAAATGATTGTACCAAGGGAGCGCTTGGCTTGGCCTGTAATATATATGCTCAACAAATAAAGCCTATTGCAATCAAGAAATGGTAATTATTCTCTAATTCTCACTGCTTCTTCAATTTTGGTTATCAGTTCAACAATATCTAGAGGTTTCATTAGAAAGTCTACGGCACCAAGGCGCATGCCCTCTATTCCTTCTCGGGTGGACCCATGGCCGGTTAAAAGAATAATCGGTAAATCTGGTTTAAGTCTTTTGGCCTGTTGAAGAATTTCTAGGCCACTCATTCCTGGCATCATAAGATCGAGCATAACGACGTCGTAGCAAGTTGCATCCAACATAGCCAAAGCCTGTTGACCGTCAGAAGCAGTATCAGTGGAATAACCTCTCAGTTCTAAGCGTTCTGATAAAGTGGTAATAAATTCTTCTTCATCGTCAACAAGCAAGATTTTAAGATTCATTTTCAGCTCCAGAAGCTTTTGTGGGTAATATTACAGTAAAAGTGCTACCGATATTTAGTTTGCTTTCAACCTTGATTTCTCCACCTAACTTTTTAACAATTCCATAGGTGATGGATAGGCCCAAGCCTGTGCCATAATGTTTCTTTGTAGTAAAAAAGGGTTCAAAAATCTGGCGCATAGTTTGTTTAGTCATGCCTTGTCCGTTGTCAGATATTGCTATTTCTACATGCTCTTCATTAATTGACTTGGTACTTAATTCTATAGTTCCTCCATTTTTTACAGCGGAAACAGCATTTGTAATAATATTTAGAAAAACTTGCTGTAGTTGACCACGATCAGAGTGCACAGCTGGAAGATTTGAAGCGAGACTTTTTTTTATTGTAATATTACGGTGCGTTGCTTCATTTTCCAAGAACCCTACTGTTTCTATTAAAACTTTATTAATATCAAGAATTTCGTATTGTGTTTCAATTCGACGCGCGAAGCCAAGAAGCCTCTGAGTGATATCTCTGGTGCGGGAAACAGATTGAATAATTGGATTTACAGAATTTAATAACCTTTTCTTGTCATAATATATGTCATTTTCGATTAAATCCTGTAAAAGACCAGCTTTTTCATTGATAATTGACAGAGGGTTATTGATTTCATGAGCTATTCCAGCAGCTAGTCTGCCTATTGAAGACAATTTCTGTGAATATTCTAATTCTCTAAAAGCGGCTTCTCTCTTTTCATCTGCTTCACGTATGCGCTTTACTAGCCAAGTTGCAATCACAAAACTAAATAAAACAATAATGAAAACGCTTATAATAAGGATTAATATCATTTCTTTTTTAAGAGTGTGCCAAGACTCTAAAACAACAGTCTGAGGAAGTACTATAGCAAGCGTCATGTCATGCTTGATCAGAGGAGAATAAATAATAAAAACCTTTCGCCCTTTAGGGTCATTATCTTCTATAACATGCGTTCCTGGACCTCTGTCCGGAAGATCGGTGGGGAATTTTTCTAAAACATTTCCGTAAAAATGTGAATCAGTCTGCAATATCCCATCATTATTTACCAAAAAAATATCGTTCGGTTCAGGGACATTTACTGCATCAATAATTTTCTCAAACTTCTGAGTGTCCATGGTAGCTCGTAGAACCCATGATTTACCTTGTTTTGTCAAGTGTTCCACAGCTAATGCAATATGCGGTTGCTCACGGAAACCCATAAACACATCGCTTACAAATTGTCCTTCAATATATACTTTCTGTAACCAATCCTGGCGAGCATAATTTTTGTCCAATAAATCATAAGGTCCAGCATAGCTAATTTGTAAGCCATTGTTGTTAATTAGGCCTAAATCGACAAATCCACCATAATTCTCCTGTAATATACTGAATACACGATGCATAGTTTTTTGTTCTGATAAGGACCCAAATGAATAGCTCGAGGCAATGAACTTTATTGCAGAAAGCCTTTCTTCTATGAACAACTCAAATGAATGAGTAGCTTTGCTGGAAATGGATCTTATAGGTTTAATTTCTTCTGACTTAATGTTTTGTTGATACAATATTGCATTGATTAATGCCATTAAGGTCAAAGGTGTTATAGTAATAAATAACATCACAATAAAAATTTTTCTCTGTAATTGCTGATATCGTTGTGGCAATTGCAAATTTTTAAGCAGTTGAGAGAGATATGATTTCATGTTTTGCCAATAAGATGTTGCTTTATTCAAATGAATGCTTTTCTTGGGTAATCTGAAAAATATCTCCTGGAGACAATGAATCTTTGATATACTTTTCTAGTGCGGTCTCCCAGGGTCCAATCACTGCATCTATAACTTGAATTCTTTTCCAGATCAGATATTGATAATATTCTTCTTCAATCCCACCACAAATGACTGTCTTTATACCCTCTGTCAATATTAAATGACACATTCTCTCGGCTGAGGCCCTGGAGAGAACTACCAATCTTTCTTCTTGTTTTTTACTCCGTTCATCTAATATGATAATCATCGCTTCCGCAGACAAATCAAATCTGGGAGCAACTTCTGAGCCATATAATGGGATTAGGATTTTATTCTGCATATTAATCGATTTCGTATTGCTTGATTTTTCGCCACAATGTGCTTCGACCCCACCCAAGAATCTCAGCAGCATTTTGGCGCTTGCCACCTGCTTTGATTAGTGCGTTTAAAATCATTTGTTTTTCTGTTTCTGCCCATGTAGCTAGAGGTTGCATTTCTTTAGAGGTATCTGCCTCAAGATCACTGGCTTGTGTTGTTTTTTGCGATATATTTTCTTGGAAATTTTTGTTAGTTTCAGGAAATTCTAACAAATATGATGGCAAATCTTGGACTTCAATATACTCTCCTTGGCAAACATTAACGGCGTATTCTATAATATTGCGTAGCTCGCGAACATTACCTGGGTAAGTGTAAGATTTAAGTAATTGCATGGTATCCTGGGAAAGGCCCTTTAGGTTTTTATCAAAATCATCAGAAAATATGTTTAAGAAATGATCGATTAATAAATGTATATCATCCACCCTGTCTCGCAGAGGAGGCAATTTCATTCTTACTACATTAAGACGAAAGAGCAAGTCTTTTCTGAAGCTCCCGTTTTGCACCATGTGTTCTAAATCTTGGTGAGTTCCAGCAATAACTCTAACATTGACTTCAAAGCCCTTGGTGCTCCCTAATGGATAAATAATTCGATCATCCAGGAAGGTAAGGAGCTTAACCTGAAGTGCCAAGGGAAGATCCGCAATTTCAGTAAGGTAGAGAGTTCCATTGTGAGCTAGGCGGAACCTTCCGGGTTTGTTCTCCACAGCGCCTGTAAATGCCCCTTTTTGATGTCCAAACAGCTCTGACTCAAGGAGTGATTCCGGCAGTGCTCCACAGTTGATTTTGACAAAAGGGCCTTTGGCTCGATTGGAGGCTTCGTGAATGGCTTCTGCTACCAAATCTTTACCTGTGCCTGTCTCTCCTGTTATCATCACAGAGGAGTCATTTTGGGCTATTAAGGGTAGCATCTGAAAAACTTTTTCCATCTGGGGGCTTTTGCCAATTATCCCCGAAAAACCAAAGGCCCGAGTATTGCCATCAGTTCGATATTGCAGGGCTCGAATGTCTTCTATGGTTTCAAGATAGCCAGTGAGACTTCCAGAAGCATCGACCAAAGGGGCAAAAGTGATCCTAGTTGGGATCAGCTCGCGGTTCCGGTTAATTATATCTGTTTGCACACAAGCAGGTTCTGATTCCTGGGATAGATGCGGGATTGGACATTCTTTGATGCAGATCTGGCTTCGGATGATATTATGGCAGGCAATGCCATAGGCTTCCTGCAATGAATACCCAGTCAGTGCTGAAAAGACCTTGTTTATAAATATGATCTCTCGTTGATTGTCCAGGATGACAATAGCTAAAGGGATCTCATCCAACATTTTTTTCAGAGGAACTGGAAAATTAAACAAATCATGTATTTGTGGGATGATGTCCATGTTGGTCATAGCTAAGCAGTGTGTTTTTTTGTTTCAATTGGGGATATGTTACGTTCCTGATTGTTTTAGCCTTGAAACAAATTTTTGTAAAGTAGGAAGAAAGCTCGATGGAGCAGAGCAAACTTCTGAGCCAGAATTGAATATTCAAAAACTTATGGTGAGCTTTTGGCAATGCTGAAGCTTTGTCTTCCCCCACCTGGCCTGGACTGGATCCAGGTGGGCATCACAACTCATTGTAATGCCGGCTGCATCTACTGCCCCAGCCGGGTGTATCGCTCCAGCTGGCAGGCCAGGCATATGGAGTTTGAGCTCTTTTCCAGGTTTGTCACTGGATTGAAGAATGTGGATTTGATCTATCTGCAGGGCTGGGGGGAGCCCTTCCTGCATCCAGATTTCTGGCGGATGCTGGGGCTGGTCAAGGAAAAGGGCTTTCTGGCCGGCTGCACCAGTAACGCCAACCTATTGGACTCTGATACCCTGAAGAGGCTGGTGGATGAGGGCCTGGATGTCCTGGCCCTGTCCCTGGCAGGGGCGAATGCCCAGGAAAATGACCGCATCAGGCAGGGCACCAGCTTCAGACAGGTGATCAGGGCTATAGAGGATTTGCACAGAATCAAGGCCCAGCAGGGTAGTGATAAGCCAGGTTTGCACCTGGCCTATATGCTGCTTCGCAGGGGCTTGAAAGATCTTGAGCAGCTGCCTGGCCTGTTCCTGGATCTGGGGATAGAGCATGTGGTGATCTCCAGCCTGAGCCTGCCCTTGAGCTCGGAGCTGGAGAGTCAGGCCCAGCTTGCGGACAGCCCTCAGGAATACAGTGAGCTAAAGCAGCAAATGGCAGAGCTTTTTAACAGCCAGAATCTGCAGGGCAAGGTGTTTGCGCACCTATATAACCCTTTCCAGGAGCCTGGGGAGTGTACTGAGAACGTACAAAGGGCATGTTGCCTAAGCCCGGATGGCAGGATTACTCCCTGCGTGTTCACCCAGATCCCGGCCGGGCCTTATGCTGTGTACAGGCATCAGGGTCGGGAGTACCCTCTGCAGCAGGCAGATTACGGGAATATAGCCCAGCAGGATTTGAAGAGGATCTGGTATGGCCGGAAATACAGGAGGTTCAGGCGAAAACTGGACCTGGAGATGTGCTCCAGGTGCGCAAAGAACAGGATAGACACCCAGCTGTAGGGCTACCAGACCCAGCTGGGGATGTAGACGTCCTTCCTGCCGGAGTCGTCTTTCATTTTCTCCCCATCCTCCAGGCTTGGGCAATCCTGCTCTGGATCTTCGCCTTCAGGGCAGAAGCCGGTCCTGGCCTTGTACTTCCTGAGGATCACGATAAAGTCAGGATAGTCCTTTTCCAGTTCCTTTAAGACCTGCAGGCTCCTGGGATCCTCAGGCAGCTCGCAGATGGTCTGGTAGTCCTGCATCATGTGCTTCAAAAGGGGCCGAACTTGAGTATACCTGTCCGGGTACTTTTGCTTCAAAAAGTCTATGGCGTCTGATTTGGCCTGATCCCTGCCCTTGTCGCAGATAGGGTTGGCCAGGGCTGGAGCGCAAAGGGACAAAAAAAGGACAGTCAGCAAAGCTTTTTTGTACATTTTTTTTCCGCTAAATTGATTGGTTGTTCAGGGCTGGGTCGCGAGGGCAAGCTTTTGCATCAAATCCGGGCTGCGCAAAATGCGCAGCCCGGATAAGGCTTAAGGCCTAGTCGCACCTGTAGGGCGGCAGCAGGCACTTGTTCAGGACGCGGACAGCCACATTGTCAGCCTCGCTGCCAGGGGCCTCTTCCTTGGCCTGCTTGATCTCTTGTTCTGTAAAATCGTAGCCTTCCTGCTTGGCCAGGTTCATGGTCTCGTCAATGTTGCTGCAGTCCGAGCACTTCTGGGCGAAGTCCTGGTCCTGGGCTATCCTATCCATAAATGCCTTAGCAGATTCCTTGGACATACCTTTTCTACCTCCTGCTTGTTTTGTTGCCCCTGTATGCAATAGGGGCTGTTTGCCATTTTGCTTCTATAGTGCCCTGACTCATGTGATATCTCGCATCAAGAGCACCCTCCCCTGGCCCCTCCCTCCCGCCTGGAAGACAGGCGGCAGGGAGGGGAATCAGAGAAAGAAAATTTTCGTACCGATAACCGCATAATGCACATATGACGCGGCACTAATACAGTGAGTGCTCTGGATCCAGCCAGCCTAGCCTGAACCGAAAATGCTCTGCACATCCCTGTTGCGCAGCCTGCTGCTGGCTTCCAGCATTTTGCTGCTCACCTCGGACGCGCTTTCCAGGTCCACATCCTGCATGCCCTCCAGGGCGGCCTGGCTTTCCTCCTTTTCCGCCTGCAGAAGCCTGTCCACAACCTCCTGGAGCTCCTCCTGGGTAGGGTAGGCGCTGCGTACCAGCTGGGCGTAGTCGTTGCCTGTGGCGTTAAGCAGACGGTAGTAGTGCTGCAGTAAAGTGGCTATTTCCTGTTGAACGCTTTGCTGTAGCTTGGGATTGCCTGCCAAATGCCCAGCCTGTTCCAGGAAGCGCTGCAAAAGCTCCTTAGCAGAACTGCCCTGCTCAGCCATCTCGTAGGCCCCTTCCAGGGCCCATTTTTTGTGCACCAGAAAGCTTTTGTGAAAGGATTCTATGGACCTTTTGTATTTCCTGGCCCGGTAGAGCCAGTAGATGATGTACAAGGGGGCGATGATCAGCCAGGCGGTGAGCTCTGGCCGGTCTATGGACTCAAAGGCCACGGACTTGGCGAATCTCTGCTCCCGGTCCAGAATCACCCTGAAGTTCCTGTCCAGTCTAGAGTTCAAGCTGCCCCCTTACTTGAAGATCCTTTGCACTTCCCTGGCCCTGGTTTCCTGCAGGGCCTCCTGCTTGGCCTGGATGTTCTGCTCCAGCTTGCTGGAGTCAGAGACTCTGGGACCAGCGATCTGCAGGACTTCCCGGTCAATGTCCTTTTCCAGGTCGCTTATGCGCTGCAGGACATCCTGGTACGCCTGGGGCTGCAGATAAGCGTTACTGACCAATTCCTGGTAGCCCCTGCCCTGGGCCTGAAACAGCCTGCAATAGTGCTCCATGAACAGCTCTGCCAACTGCAGCTGCTTGTCCAGGATCTCCTGGGTATACAGGTTCTGGCCCTGCAGCCACTTCTGCAGATTGGCTTCCAGATCCTGCAGCACGCTTGTCCTGTCCTTGCCCTCCTGCAGGGCATAGGCTGAATCCAGGGCCAGTTGCCTGGCCTGGAAGACATTTTTGGAGAGCTCGTCTGTCATCCTGCTCTTGGCGAGCATCTCCAGGGCGAACTTGAAGGGGATCAGCCAGTGCCAGAAGGGCTGCGGGGTCTTGGCCCGGATGTAAGTGGCCAGGGTGCGCACGAAGTGCAGCTCTTCCTGGCTGATCTCACGGTATTTCTTGCTCAAGTCCTGATTGCCCATATCTTGGAAGCCTCAACCTTGATGCGGCGAAAACAAATGCCCGCGGCAGTAGCCTTGACGTTCGTCATTATGCCCGGAAAGAGTTCGGGCTGCAAGTTGATGGCACAAGGGCAGGGAAGGGGGGAGACCCTGCCCTTGTGCCTCCTGGTCTGGATCCTGCTAGTAAACAGGCGGCAGGAACTGGCCGCTGAACAGGATGTAGGCTGCTATGAAGGTCAAGACCAGGTTCAGGCTTTGACCCACGATGTACAGGATCAAAGGTTTGCCTCCCTCCAGGACTCTAGCCATCTCTTTGAAGTTGGATTCCAGGCCGATGCTGACAAAGGCCAGGACAAAGAACAGGCCCCGCCAGCTATTGGCCAGATCCAGGGCTTGGTCCCGATAGTCGCCAGAGAGGAAGAAAGTGAACACCAAAGAGGCGAAGACAAAGCCCAGAACGAACTTGGGCAGCCTAATCCAAATCTCCTTGGGCGCGCTCTGCATTTCAGACTTATCCCTCTGGCCGCGCTCGAAATACAGCACCCAGAACACAGCCACGGCAAAGGCGATCACGCCGATCATCACGTTCTGGATCATCTTGATCACCGCAGCGATCTCCATGGGCTGGTCCCCAAGCATGGCTCCGGCAGCCACCACCGCGCCGGTGGAGTCGATGGTACCACCGATCCAGGCCCCGCCCACGTGCGCGTTCATGCCTGAGGCAGCAATTGCTGCAGGCATGACCACCATCATGAGCACGGTAAAGATCAGGGTCACCCCTATGGCCACGCTGATGTGCTCCTTCTTGGCCTTGGCTGCCGCGCCTGCGGCAATGGCTGCGGATACGCCGCACACGGAGGTGGCTGAGGCTATGGTGATGGCGAACTCCTTGTCCTCGTGCATCTTGAGCACTTTCAGGGCGAACCAGAACATAAAGACAATAACTATGGGAGTCACGGTCCAGGCCACGCCCAGGCCGTAGGCCCCTAAAAGCATGAGCTTGTCGAACATGATGCGTGCGCCCAACAGCACCAGGCCGGTCTTGATGTACTGCTCAGTGCGGGCTGCATAGCGAAGTGCCCCGTCCGGCGGGGCCAGCTTGGCAAAAAAGTTGCTCACGATCAGGCCCAGCACCAGGGCCCAGATGACCTGGTTGAAGCCATAGTGGGAAAGGTAGTCGTGCTTGCCTATGAAATAAGCCACCAAGGAGAGGATGATGACTCCGACAAAGCCAGCGGTGTATTTCTTAATGTTCTCGTTTTGAAAATACAGGGCCACTGCATTGATAAGATACACAAAGACCACGGTGCCCAGGATGCCCATTATGCCGTAGGTGGGCCAGGTTTCGCTCACCGGGCCTACATCTCCGCCCCAGGACCCAGGCAGCTGCACAAAGGGCAGGGCGTGGGCGATGCACAGGGCAAGCAAAAAGATGCCTATCCAGACCGCCCCCCAGTCCTCGGTGCGCCAGAGTACACTCCAATCAATTCCCTGTTTCTGCTTGGCTTCATTCATTTCCAAGATACCTCCCTAGCTTGCTGGTTTTCAGATTTGAACAAAATCCTTGCCTTTGCTTACCGCCCCGCGATGGTGACTGCAGACAGTGGCTCACTGCCGGCCAGCCTGAGCTTTGTGACTTGTGCATCTTGCACTTAAGTTTTTGCTGCGCCAGACAAGCACATTTCCTGCAGTCTTTTTTGTGCCTCATCTCACAAGCAAAAGCTGTACCAAGATCTGCCAGGAACCAGAAATTCAAAAGAACTTGTATTTCAGTAACTTGAATTGTTAGATCTTCCAGTTTTGTGTGTAAATCCGAAGCAGGTGTAAACTTGGGTTTGCAGAAACTGCAAAGCTGGGATTGCAGTCAGGGGCAGGCTGTGCTAGGGCTGGCCGGCCTGGGACAGACAAAAGGGAGGGCAGTCAAGTTATGAGCTCCAAAACCAAACAGACTGAGCAACAACAAAGAGGCAAGCTGCGTAACGCGGCAATGTTTGGAGATGCCCTGGGCTTCAGGGCCAAGTTTTTCATAGGCACTGCTCTGGTTTTACTTCTGATCAGCTTCATGAGCGCCTATCTTATCTATGAGTTGGAAAAGAGACAGCTGCAGGAACAGGCCTATAGCAAGACCGAGCTGGTCATGGCTGCTGTGGAGTCCAGCAGGGCCTATATACGCGAGGACCTGCGGCCCAGGATGTACGAGGAGTTCGGACAGGATTTTTTCATGCTGCAGGCCATGTCCACCTCTTACGTGAGTCGGGCTGTGATGGAGAATTTCAACCAGGTCCTGCCGGAGTACGAGTACAGAAGAGTGGCGGAAAATGCCCGCAATCCTGATTCAGAGGCCAACGAGCTGGAGATATCTATGCTGGAGAGGTTCCAGGAGGACCCTGAACAGCAGAGCTGGCAGGGCATGCTCCAGGTCCAGGGCCAGGAGCAGTTCATGCGCTTTAAGCCGGTCTACTTCCGAGAGTCCTGCATGAGCTGTCACGGAGAGCCAGAAGACGCCCCCAGGGAGCTTTTGCAACGATACGGGGAGGAAAGGGGCTTCGGAAACGAACCCGGAGACCTGGCAGGGGTGGTGGCAGTGGGCTTTCCGGTGCAAAAGGCCCTGGCAGCCATCAAGGACAGCGCCACCTCAGTGTTCTTTGTACTGTTTTCCGGGCTGTTGCTCTTCTTCCTGGCAGTGGCATTAATATTTCAACGGGTAGTGGTCCACAACATGCGCGGGGTGCTAAGCTTGTTCAAGGAGAACATTGAAGATAAGACCTTGGAGGACTTTCTGCCCAGGCTGGAGTCAAATGGAAAGGGGGACGAGCTGGAGCAGCTGAACCAGGCTGCGGAGACCATGTCCGAGCATCTGAAGAGCACCAGGCAGGAGCTCAAGCAGTACACCCAGAACCTGGAGCAGGAGGTGGCCCAGAGGACGCAGGCCCTGCAGGAGTCTGAGAGGGTGTTGCAGGAAAAGGTCAAGGCCAGGAACTGGGAGCTTAAGACGCTGAACCGTATTTCTGAGCTGACCACCCAGGCCCAGGGCCTGAGCGATGTCTGGCGCAGGGTGCTGCAGCAGAGCCTGGAGCTCATTCCTGCCCGGGGCGCTGGGGTGTACATCTTTCAGGAAGATGATTCTCTTCTGGAGCTGCAGTACCAGCAAAACGCCCTGCAGCTGCCTTTGGCTGTATCAGTGCAGGAGGAGTGCAGGCAGAGCTGGCAGCAGCAAGGACAGGATTTGAGCTCCTCCATCTGTCAGGCCCTGGCTGGCAGACTGAGCAGTGCGTCTGATTCGAAAGAGATCAACTTTTTGAATATCCCCATGGCCTGCAGGGGCAGGGTACTGGGGGTGCTCAGCTTTTTAGGCCTGGAGGACACCCTGGTGACCCAGGAGCAGCAGGAGCTTTTGCTGTCAGTGGGCAGACAGGTGGGCATTGCAGTGGAGAGCCTGCGGGATCTGCAAAGGCTGATGCAGAATAAGGAGCTTTTGCAGACCGTGTTCGACGGCATCACGGATCTGCTGATGCTCTTAGATCGGGAGGGCAGAATCAAGATGGTTAATCAGGCTTATCTGCACCGCTATGGAGTCCATTTTGAGGATGTCCAGGATCAGCCCTGCTTCGAGGTGCACGCTGGGCTGATGCAGCTTTGCCCCAACTGTGCCCTGGGCCAGGTGGTGCAAAGCGCCTGTGCAAGCAGCGAGGAGATTGCCTGCTCTTCAGGGGAGATATTCCAGGTGCATTTTTATCCCATCCTGGACGAGACCGGGGAGGTGCAGAGCGTGATCCGCTACGCCCGGGAAGTCTCCGAGCAAAAGAAGGTGGAAAAGAAGATTCAGCATACCGAGAAGCTGGTGGCCCTGGGGCAGCTGGCTTCTGGCGTAGCCCACGAGATCAATAATCCCCTGGGGATAATCCTGTGCTACGTGGATCTGTTAAAGAGGCAGCTGCAGGACTTGCCCCAGGGGCAGCAGGATCTGGAGGTCATAGAAAAGCAGGCCATCAACTGCAAGAATATCGTCATGGACCTGTTGCAGTTCTCCAGGGGTCAGGAGAGTGTCAAGGAGCCTGTGCAGATGGAGAGGATCATCCAGGAAGTGGTCCAGATGCTCAGGCACCAACTGAAGAAGAATCACATCCAGCTGGAGCTGGACCTGGATCAGGACTTGCCTCAGCTCAAGCTGAATGCAGACAAGATCAAACAGGTCCTGGTCAACCTCTTGCTGAATGCCCAGCAAGCTGTGGGCAGCCAAGGTCTGATCCAGATCTCCTCCGGCCTGGAGTCTGGCCAGGATAGGGTGTGGATCTCCATCTGGGACAACGGGCCAGGAGTGGAGCAAGGTATACAGGGCAAGATATTCGATCCCTTCTTCAGCACCAAGCGCACTGGCGAGGGTACAGGCCTGGGCCTGGCGGTGAGCTACGGCATTGTCCAGGATCACGGCGGTGAGATAGCCCTGGAGAGCGAGAAAGGGGCCTGGACCAGATTCACAGTCTATCTGCCGTTTAACTCATAGGAAAAAGATATGCCTAAGCAGCAGATGCTCATAGTGGATGACGAACAGGACATGCTCCAGGGCCTGCAGAGGTTGCTCAGCTTTGAGCTGCAAGATGTAGAAGTGGAGGTTGCCTCGGACTCTGCACAGGCCTTGCGCCTGCTTCA
Organism: Desulfohalobiaceae bacterium; assembly: GCA_046546355.1. Lineage (GTDB taxonomy): Bacteria > Desulfobacterota > Desulfovibrionia > Desulfovibrionales > Desulfothermaceae > CAZBUB01. Next base: position 21,598 of record JBKGXZ010000001.1, read on the forward strand.
GGGGCAGGGCTTTGATCTGGTGCTTCTGGATATCCGCATGCCGGACATGGATGGCCTGGAACTTTTGCAGAGGATAAAGCAGCTGGATCCCTGGGTCACGGTGATCATGATGACCGCCTATGGCAGCATCGAGGTGGCTGTGCAATCTATAAAGCAGGGGGCCTATGATTTTATCAGCAAGCCATTCGAGATGCAGGATCTGCTGCGCCTGTTGCGCAAAGGCCTGGAACGTAGCCAGCTGATAAGGGAAAACTTGAACCTGCGCAGGCATCTCTCTGAGAAATCAGGCTTCTTCAGTCTGATGGGCCACTCCAGCCCCATGCAGAAGCTGTTTGAAAGCATACACTCCATTGCGCATACAGACTATGCCGTCTTGATAAGGGGGGAGAGCGGAACAGGCAAGGAACTGGTGGCCAGGGCCATCCACGATATGAGCAAAAGAGGCGAGCGCAGTCTGGTTACTGTTAATTGTCCGGCCATCCCCGAGAACTTACTGGAGAGCGAGCTCTTCGGGCACAGAAAAGGGGCTTTTACCGGAGCCTTGCAGGATCAAAAGGGTCTGTTTGTGCAGGCCCATGGCTCCAGCCTGCTCCTGGACGAGATTGCTGACATACCAGTATCAGTACAGACCAAGCTGCTAAGGGTCTTGCAGGAGCAGGAACTCAGGCCTCTGGGTAGCGAGCGGCAAATCAGCGTGGATGTTCGCATCCTGTCCACCACCAATCAGGATCTGGAGCACAAGCTGCAGGACAGAAGCTTCAGGGAGGACCTCTTCTACAGGCTGAATGTGGTCAGCATCCATACACCCAGCCTGGAGGAGATCAAAGAGGACATTCCTTTGTTGGCTGACCATTTCGTGAGGGAGGTTTGCAGCGAGCTGGGAGTGGAGTATAAGCAGTTCTCTCCCCAGGCCCTGGACCTTTTGATGCAAAAAAAATGGCCTGGCAATGTGCGCCAGTTGCAGAATTTCGTGCGCAGGGTCATAATCTTTACTGGCAACTCGGAGATCACTCCCCAGGATATTGCAGCAGTTGAGGGCCAGGGGCAAGGGGAGATGGAAACCTGGAGTCTGGCCCAAAGCCCTGATTCAGAAATTGAGCCCTACTCCCAGGCCAAGGATCGTGTCCTGCAAAGGTTTAGCGCGGAATATGCCCAGCAGCTGCTCAAAAAAACCAACGGCAATGTCTCCCAGGCAGCCAAGCTGGCGGGCCTAAGCAGGGTGGCCCTGCAGAAGCTCTTGCGCAGAACTGGGGTGGATCCGGCCCATTACCGCCAGGAGTAGGCTGAGCATAGCACACACTTGACACCGTGGGATTATAACATACTGAAAAATAAGGTCTAAGAAACATTATACCAACCACCCCTGCCCCTCCTTGCCAAGGAGGGGAGCTAAGAGAAGCAGGCTTCCATATTCGTCTTTTGGTTATCCTCCTCAGTTTAGTAGTGTCCACGATCTTAGATGTTGAGCAAAATCAAGCGACTACTATTCCCCTCCCCGGCACTCATTTGGCGAAACAATTTAACTTGCTCTAGGAGACCAAGCAAGTGAGTGCCGGGGGGTAAGGGGTGGTTGAAAAATGACACCTTCCTTATCCTACGGTGTCATGTGTGGGTAAAGACCAGAAGGAGTAGGCTGAGCAGTCCCTGAACCGGGCTGGTATGCTTACTTGAACTTGGCGTGACACTTTTTTTCAGCCTGGGCCAACTCCTGGATCAGGACTTCGGCCCGCTCTGGCTGCCCGTCTTCTACTGCCTGACTCAGCCTGTGGGTCTTATCCCGGAAGCTGGTGTATTCCTTGCTGTTTGTAGCGTCGAAATGGCACATTTCATCAGCCAGGGAGAACAGGTACTTGGTGTCCTGCAGTTCGGGCAGCTCGTTTTGCTGGCCTTTAGCTTTTATCCTGTCGAATATTTGCGCGATTTCCTTCTTGAGAGGCTTGAATTTTTTCTGGGCTGGAGCAGGATCCTGCTCTGCCCCTTGCTGGTCCTGGCCCTGATTTTTGCTGCTGTCAGTTTTGACCTTGGTCTTGAGCTCTATCTGGCCCTGCCTGTTGCGGAGTTTCAGCTCCAGCTTAGAGATGCTCTCCCAATCCAATTGCAAATCCTGGAGGTTGACCTGACCCTGTTCCAGGGCCTGGGCAGTTTCCCGCAGAACTTGGGCAGCTTGCTGTATGGAAAGCTGCTGCTGGGCCTGTTTCTTGGGACTGCTCATAATGCTTCCTTGTCTTTTCATGTTAACTTATGATTAAAATTATCAGAACTATTCTTGATTGTAAATAAATACCTCCCAGGCCATAGCGGGCACAACGATGCGTGAAAAATGTGGGCAGACACAAGGTCTGCCCCTACGGTGCATTCCGGGCGTATCTGTCTGGTCACATAAAATCAGCTCCTTATACCGTCATTTTCATACAAATTATGCCTCGCTTTGCTCGGCCTTGTGGGCGAAGACAAGCTGCGCCCCTTGAACCACAATTGGGAAAGCAGCCGTAGGGGCGGACCTTGTGTCCGTCCGGGTACAAGAGGTCGAATGATTATTCACCCCACCCGCCAGTTTCTTGCTGGATCAAACTGGATGTCTGCAGTTAGCGGCAAAGCAGAAACCGCAACCCTAATGATCTCTACCTTACCACAGGCAGGAGGGCGACCGGCGGTCGCCCTTTTTGGAGAATGCTGTTGCTGGAGATCAAGTTTTCCATACAAAAGCTCTTGTTGTGCAGGCCATGTTTTGACTGGAGAGAGGCCAGGATCTAGAGCCTGCGCAGGCAGGCTGCATAGAAGTACTCCCGCAGCCCAGAATCCAGGTCCGGCGGGTACTCCCTGGCAAGCTCCCAGGAACCGCTTTGCAGCAGTTTCTGGATCTGCTCCTGATTCTCTCTGGGGCTCACGGTGCAGGTCAGGTATACCAGCCAGCCCCCTGTTGGCAAGACCCTGGCGGCTTGGCTGAGCATCCTGGCCTGGAGCCTGGCCAGGGTCTTGAGCTCCTTTTTGCGCAGCTTCCACTTGATGTCCGGCCTTCTGCTGAGCACCCCCAACCCGGAGCATGGGGCGTCCAAAAGCAATGTGCCTGGAGATTTCCCCAGGGGCGCAGGCTGGGCAGCGTCAGCAGCAAACATGGGTCTGGGGGGCAGATGCAGGCGCTGAAGCTCTTGTTTGGCCTGTTTGAGCCTGCTCAAGCTCAGATCGCTGACCCAGAGGCTGTGGACCCCGTTTTCCAAAAGCAACCCGGTCTTGCCCCCGTGTCCAGCGCAGGCATCCCAGACAGGCAAAGGCCACTCAGCTGGCTCCAGCTGCAAGAGCGCCAGCTGGCTGGCCAGGCTCTGCCTGCTGAGCAGACCCTGTTCCTGCAAGTGGGGCACCGAGCCAGGGGCGCGCTCCAGGGCCAGCCCGAAACCCTGTCTGCGGATCAGGACTGTGTCCTGCTGCAGGAGGTCCAGCACCTGCCCTGACTCCGGCAGGGCCTGGTTCACGCGCAGACCCACAAACGGCGGCTGCAGCGACTCTGTCAAGAGCTTTTCGCAGCTTTCCCGGCCCAAGGTCTGCAGCCAAAGCCTGGCCAGCCAAAAAGGACAGGAGTAGTACCTGGCCAGGAACTCTTCCTGGCTGGGATTGCCCTGGCAGAAGAAATCCGGCTCCAGCAGCAGCTCCTTCTCCCTGGCCGCCCTGCGCAGCACTGCATTCACCATAGGTGCCAGGCTGGGTGAGAGACGCTTTTTGCTGTACTCCACGTACCAGTATACAGTGGCATAGTCCGGTACCCGGTCCAGATAAAGGAGCTCAAAAAGCCCCAGGCCCAGAAGGAACCTGAGCTTGGATGACATTTTGGCAGGATCCTTGGAGCAGATGCTTTGCAGTATATAATCCAGCCTGCCCTTAAGGCGCAGGAAACTATAGCAGATCCTGGTGCACAGGCCTGAATCCTCAGGGGAGAGCCTGAAGCTGATCAGTCCTGTATTCAGGGCTGCCTGCAGATCCTGGCCCTGCAGGGTATGATGCACGATATCCAGGGCAGCCTGGCGCGGTGAGGTATGCTTAGGCCTGCTGGACATGCTGCAGGGGCTGGTCAGTTTGGGGGCTGCCTGCGGATCTGCAGTGCTCGGGCTGGATGAACAGCTCTATGGCCCATCTGATATGCTCCAGCTTGACCTGGGTATCCAGGCAGGGGCCAAAGGGGCGCTCGTTGAGTATACCATACACAGGCAGAGGATAAGTGTCCTGGATGCCGGCTGCCAGGTCCCGTTCGCAGGCCACTGCCAGGATCAGCCTGGGCCTGTTCTGGACCACTATCCTGCGGGCTATAGTGCCTCCGGTGGCCACTGCCAGCTTGACCTGGTAAGCCTCGCTAAGCTCAAGCAGGCCGGCTATGGGACACTCCCCGCAACGCTTGCAGTTGTTTATATTGTAGGTCAGCCTGTGTCTGCATGTGCTGTTCTGCAGGCAATGGGGCATGAGCAGCAGGATTTCCTCGGGGGGGTACCTGCTGCCCTCATTGCGCACGATCTGGTTGTTGACCCGAATAAACGAGGCCCGGACCTTTTCCTTGGAGATGCCGAACAGCCTGCCCACGGCGATCATCAGGGGCAGAAACAGCTTGATGCTCAGCCCGCGGATCTTCCTGGAGAACAGCAGGGGCCTTTTGAACTGGATGTTCAGGACCAAGGCCAGGCTGGACCAGAGCACCAGCAAAATCAGCCCCAGTATACAAAAGCCCAGCACCCAGGGGGCCCAGGGATGGATGTTCTGCAGGCCGATAATGGGGATTGCCCAGAGCAGGATCAGGATCAGGACGATCAGTATGGAAGTCCCGCTGAGCAGGCCGATGAACAGGCGCTTGCGTGCGGCAAAGGATTTTTGGATGTCCTTTTCCAGGCTCTGGTATACCTTATTTGGATTGGAAGCCATTATCAATCTGCTGTCGCGTACATGAATCTGCCCAGGGCAGCTACTCAGCCTCTGGCTTTAAGATAACCGTGGCAGAAATCCCGGGCAGAGAGGAGCTTGCCCCCTGCAGGCTTGATCCAGGGTGTTAGATAGGCCCGGTCCTGGCAGGCTATAGCCAGCATGTCCTGCTGCAGACCCAGCAGGGTTCCAGGCTGCTGCCCCTGTTGTAGCTCAGGGCCTACGTGCCCCGGGTAAACGCTCAAGCGCAGGGCCTGTGTCCTGCGGGGCAGGCTGCAGTCGAAAAACGCCCCTGGCCAGGGCTGCATGGCCCGGATATGGTTGTGAACTTCCCAGGCAGTTTTCTCCCAGGGTATATAGCCTTCCTGCTTGCTGACCATGGGCGCGTAACTGGCCTTAGAGGGGTCCTGCTCTATAGGTGTAATCTCCCTGTGGAGCAGCCCTCTGATGGTCTTAAGCAAAAGATCTCCGCCCATCCTGGCCAGTTCTTGCTCCAGGCTCTGGGCCGTGTCCTGGATGCCGATCGCTAGAGCCTTCTGGCTCAGGATAGGGCCGCTGTCCAGGCCAGGGGTCATCTGCATTATGCTGATCCCGGTGGCCTGCTCCCCGTGCTGCAGGGCCCTTTGGATAGGTGCAGCCCCGCGGTATTTGGGCAGCAGCGAGGCGTGCACATTGATCGCCCCCCACGGGGGCAGCTCCAGGGCCTGCCTGGGCAACAGCAAGCCATAGGCTGCGACCAGGATCAGGTCAAAAGACATGGCCTGCAGTCTGCTCAGGACGTCGCTGTCCCGCAGGGACTCTGGCTGCAGGACAGGCAGCCCCTGACTTTGAGCCAGATCCTTGACCGGGCTGGCTTGGACTTTCTTCCTGCCCCGGCCCTGCTTTTTGTCCGGTTGGGTGAGCACTGCCAATAGCTCCAGCTCAGGACTGGAAAGCAGGCTGGAAAGGATGCTGGCGGCAAACTCCGGGGTGCCGCAGAAGATAGCCCGCAAGGGCTCAGTTATGCGGTCTGGGCCCATTTCCTGGCCTTTTTCTGATACATGCTGCGTTTCAGGGTACTGGCATGATCCACCAGGGTAATGCCCTGCAGATGGTCTATCTCATGCTGCAGGCAGATAGCCAGCAGCCCCTCGGCCTGCATTTCCAGCTCCCGGCCCTCCAAGTCCAGGGCCTGGACCGTGATCTCCTGGGCCCTTTGCACGTTGGTCTTGAAGGCAGGCAGGCTCAGGCAGGCCTCCTCGGTCTGGGTTTTGCCCTGCAGGTGCACTATCCTGGGGTTGAGCAGCACCAGCAGGGAATCCCTGGTCTCAGGTCCGCTGATGTCCACGGTGACCAGGCTCAACAGTTCCCCCACCTGGGGAGCTGCCAGGCCAATGCCCTGGTTCTCGTACATGGTTTCCTGCATGTCCCGGGCTAGCGCCTGTATATCCTGATCCACCGTCTGGATATCCTGTACCTGTTGATTCAGCCTGGGATCCGGAAAGGTGATGATCTCACGCAGCATGGTTTGTGTCCTCTATTTTTTACGCCGCAGGCTCAGCCCCAATTCTCTGAGCTGCTGCTGTCCCACCTGGGTCGGGGCCTGGGTCAAAAGACAGGTCCCTTTCTGGGTCTTGGGAAAGGCAATTACTTCCCTGATGGATTTGGCCCCGCTAAGCAGCATCACCAACCGATCAAAGCCGAAGGCGATTCCGCCATGGGGCGGGGCCCCGTACTGCAGAGCCTCCAAGAGGAAGCCGAATTTGTCCTGGGCTGCCTCTGCATCAATGCCCAGGGCCTGGAACATCTGCATCTGCAGCTCAGGTCTGTGGATACGAATGGAGCCGCCGCCGATCTCGCTGCCATTCAAGACCAGGTCGTAGGCCCTGGCCAGCACCCTCTCTGGCTGGTTGACAAGCAAATCCAGATCCCGCTCCCTGGGCGCAGTAAACGGATGATGGCAGGCCGCCCACCTCTTTTCCTCCTGATCCCATTCCAGGAGGGGAAAATCGGTGATCCATAATGGATTATAAGCATCTTCCGGGATCAGGGCAAATTCTTCCGCCAGCCTCAGCCTCAGGTTGCCCAGGCTTTGGTTCACCATGTCCGGGTTTCCGGCCTGGAAGAAGACAATATCTCCTACTTCCAGACCCAGCCTTTGCTGCAGGCCCTGGATCTCCTCCTGGCTCAGGAATTTGGCTATCGGGGACTGCCATTCATCCGCCTTGACCTTGATCCAGGCCAGGCCCTTAGCCCCATAGATTTTTACGAACTCGGTGAGATCGTCGATTTCCTTCCGGCTCAGTCCTGCCCCCTGGGGCAGGCGCAGAGCCTTGACCATCTCGGCCTGGGCAAAGAGATTGAAGCCTGAGCCGCGCACCAGGTCTGTGACCTCCTGCAGGGGCAGATCAAAGCGTGTGTCTGGCCGGTCCAGGCCATAGCGCTGCATGGCCTGGGCATAGGTCATGCGCGGGAAGGGCCTGGGCAACTCCCTGCCCAGGCAGGCCTGGAAGATGGAGCAGAGCATGCCCTCGGCTATGTCCAGGATCTGCTCTTCCTGGGCAAAGGCCATTTCCAGGTCTATCTGGGTGAACTCCGGCTGTCGGTCCGCGCGCAGGTCTTCATCCCTGAAGCAGCGCACGACCTGGTAGTAGCGGTCCATGCCAGAGACCATCAAGAGCTGCTTGAAGAGCTGCGGGCTCTGGGGCAGGGCAAAGAATTCGCCCTGGTTTTGCCTGCTGGGCACCAGGAAGTCCCTGGCACCTTCCGGGGTGCTTTTGGTCAGCACTGGGGTCTCGATCTCCAGGAAGCCGGCCTGATCCAGATACTGCCGGGCGCTTTGGGCTGCACGGTGCCTGAGCTGGAAGTTGCGGTTCATCCTGCTGCGCCGCATATCCAGGTATCTGTATTTCAGACGCAGGTTCTCGGAAGCGTCCAGCCGATCCTCGATCTGAAAGGGAGGGGTCTGGGAGGTGTTCAGGAGCTTCCAGTCCGTGACCACCACCTCGATGTCCCCGGTCTGCAGCCTGGGGTTCTGCATACCCTGGGGCCTTTCCCTGACACGGCCCTTGATGGCCAGCACATACTCTGGCCTCAGCACATGGGCCTGGGCATGGGCCGTGGCATTTTCCTCAGGCGAAAAGACCACCTGGGTCAGGCCTTGCTTGTCCCTGAGATCGATAAATATCAGCCCCCCGTGGTCCCTGCGGTACTGGACCCAGCCCATGAGGCAGACTTCCTGCTCCAGGTTCTGCAGATCCAGGCTGCCGCAGTCGTGGCTGCGCTGCCAGCCTTCCAGATCCTGGAGCCTTGTTTGTTGTGTGTCTTGCTGTTGCTGGTTATGCATAATTTTTCCTGTGTATGGAGTTTGGCTTTTTTGAGTATTTCTAGAACGCAAGTGAGACAAACATATTTTGCAACTGTTCCAGCTTTATCAGGTGGTGAACAGTTTCAATATTTTCAGTGTTGTCGGTTAGTTGTTATAATTGGCAAATCTTTGCTCTGGCCAGAATACAAGCCAGAGTCTCCTCAAGGCCCCCGGAAGGCCAGCTCAGGCTGATCCAGCGGCACACTGTGCTGCTCCCCGCTCTGCAAGTCCTTGACCTGCAGGGCCTGGGCCTTTAATTCAGACTCCCCCAACAGGAGGCACTTCCTGGCTCCCAGTTTATTCGCAGTCCTGAGCTGACTTTTGAGGCTTTTGGCCTCCAGGCTGACCTGACCGCTCAGACCTTGGCTTCGCAGCTTCTGGGCCAGCTCCTGACCCAGGTTCAGGCCCTGGTCCTCAAGCACGGCGAGATAAAAATCCGGTCTGGATGCATGTTGCTCAGGCAGCAGCAGGCTCAATCTCTCCATCCCGCAAGCAAAGCCGATGCCTGGAACATCTGGTCCGCCCAGATCCCGGACCAGGCTGTCGTAGCGCCCCCCGCCAGCCACAGAGGTCTGGGCTCCGATGCCCTGGGAGGTGACCTCGAAGGCGGTGCGCTGGTAGTAGTCCAGCCCCCGGACCAGGTTCTTGTTCTCTATGAAGTCTACCCCTACTTGGTGCAGGATCTGCTGTATTTGCTGGTAGTGCTCCCGGCAGGCTTCGCAGAGGTGCTCAGTGATCACCGGGGCCTTTTCCAGGACACTGGCGCAGGCCTGCTGCTTGCAGTCGAAAAGCCGCAATGGATTGTGGCTGGCTCTGCTTCTGCAGTCCTGGCAGAGCTGGGTCTGGTCAATCTGCTGCAGGAACAGATCTAGTTTTTGGCTATATACCGGTCTGCACTCCCTGCAGCCCAGGGAGTTCAGCTCCAGCTTCAAACCAGGCAATTCCAGGCTGCGCAAATAGCTCCAGAGCATGAGGATAATCTCTGCATCAGCCTGGGGGGCGCTACTCCCCAAAAGCTCTGCATTCACCTGGTGGAATTGTCTGGCCCGACCCTTTTGGGGCCGTTCGTAGCGAAACATAGGCCCCAGGGTAAAAAGCTTGCTCACATTTTCCCTGCTGTAGAGCTTGTTTTCTATATAGGCCCGGACCACTCCGGCCGTGGCCTCGGGCCTGAGACTTAAGGATCGCCCCTTGCGATCCTGGAAGCTGTACATCTCCTTTTGCACCACATCAGTGTCCTGGCCGATACTCCTGGCAAACAGCTCAGTCCTCTCCAGAACGGGGATCCTGAGCTCCTGGTAGCCGTATTTGGCAAACATATTCCGGGCCTGGTCCTCCATATAGCTGTAAGCCAGGGCCTGTTCGTCAATAAGGTCTTGAAAACCTGTTATTTTGTTGATTTTGGCCATTTTGCAATCCTTTTGCGCTGGGCTGTTGAATACAGGGCAAACCGCATAATTAGTCCAAGCCGCGGATATTGTCAAAAATCAGGAGCTGGCATACTGTGTGAGGTCTGGGTTTGGTAGGATCTCAAGAGGAACTAAGACAATACAGCAAGCACAAGGAGGTCTGGAATTGATAGCTATTTCTCTGGTAGGATACAAGGCTTCAGGCAAGACCACACTGGCCTTGAGGCTCTGCTCGGAGCTGAGGCACAGGGAGTATAAGGTGGCAGGGGTCAAGTTCAGCCATCAAGGTCTGGATCGGCAGGAGGCGGATTCAGCAAAACTTGCGGAGGCTTGTTTTGTCAGCGCTGCGATCAGCCAGGAAGAGAGCAGCATTGTCTGGTCCCAGCCCAAGTCCCTGGCAGACCTGCTGCCTGTGCTGCAAGCTGATGTGCTGGTGATCGAAGGCGGCAAGACACTTGCCAACCTGCCCAGGATCCTTTTGCCCAGGGAACCAGCCGAGGCTGCAGAGTTGGGATCAGATCTGGCCCTGGCTGTCTGGGGGCAGGATCCAGGCCTGGGACTGCCGGTTGTGAGTCAGGTCACTGAGCTAGCGGATCTGGTGCTGGAGAAGGGGTTTTACCTGCCAGGCCTGGACTGTGGGCATTGCGGCAGGGAAGACTGCGGCCAGCTGGCTCGGGAGATAGTCTCCGGTCAGGCCAGCCCTGAGGACTGCAATGCTTCCAGCTCTGATATGCAAATCAGGGTCAATGGACAGCCCCTGGCCATGAATCCATTTGTGCAGAATATCATCCAGTCTACCTTGCAGGGAATGCTGTCCAGCCTTAAAGGCTACACCCCGGGCAGGGTAGAGATAATCTGGGAGAAATGAGATGACTGCGGAGTTCTTTCATGTGCATTCTGTGCAGGGCTTTTTGCAGCAGGCTGAGTACCTGGCCAGGGTCCAAGACACCGAGCTTTTGCATGTCGCCAGCGCCCTGCAGCGGGTTTTGGCCCGGGACATCCAGGCTGCTGAGGATCTTCCGGCTTTTCCCCGGGCAGCCATGGATGGGTATGCGGTCCAGGCTGAAGATACTTTCGGCAGCAGCGAGGCCAATCCCCAATACCTGCAAAAGATCCAGGCAGTGGATATCGGCACCTGGCCTGAGGCTGAGCTTTGGCCTGGGCAGTGCGCGCCCATTGTCACCGGCGCTGCGATGCCAGGTGGCGCGGATAGCGTAGTGATGCAGGAATATACCCAGGAGCTGGGGCAGCAGGAAGTGGAGATCCGCAGGCCTGTAGCCCCAGGGGATAACATGCTGCAGCAGGGAGAGGACTGCAAGCAGAAAGAGGTGGTTCTGAATGCAGGGAGCAGACTCAGGCCCCAGGATCTTGCACTGCTTTGCTCCCTGGGGCACAGCCGGGTGGAGGTCATGCGGAGCCCCAAAATAGGCATTATCTCCACTGGTGACGAGCTGGTGCCAGTGGAATCCGTACCAGGGCCTGGACAGATACGCGATGTGAATACCCATTCCATTCAGGCCTGGCTGCAGTCCGCTGGCTTTCAGGGCAAAAAATACGGCATTGTCCCGGACAGGCTGCAGGATCTGCAGCAGGTATTGAATCAGGCCCTGCAGGAATCCGATCTGCTCCTGCTTTCCGGGGGCAGCTCTGTGGGGTACAGGGATTTGACCATCCAGGCCCTGGAAGAGCTGCCTGGATGCCAAATCCTGGCCCACGGGGTGGCTATCAGCCCAGGCAAGCCCACCATCCTGGCCAGGCAGGGCAAAAAAAACATACTCGGCTTGCCTGGCCAGGTGACCTCTGTGCAGGTGGTGCTGCGCATCCTGGTCTTGCCTTTGCTGCAGTATATAAGCGGCCAGGAGCAGATCCTGGAGCCCGGAGGGCAGCAGGTCAAAAAGCCTGCACAGCTCACCAGGAATGTATTCTCCAAGCAGGGTAGGGAAGACTATGTCCGGGTCAGCCTGCACGCAGGGGAGCAGGGCCTGGATCAGGCCACCCCTGTGCTGGGCAAATCCGGGCTGCTGCGGACCATGCTGCAGGCCCAGGGGCTTTTGCGTATCCCTGCCCAGCTGGAGGGTCTGGAGAAAGGTTCCATGGCTGAAGTTTTCCTGCTCTAGATCTGGCAGAAAAGGCCTTCAGGTGGCCTTGGGCACTGTTTTCCAGGCCAGGAGGGGAGTGCCCAGTTTTTCCCTGGAGATGTCCAGCTCAGCTGCACAGATAGCGCCCAAGGGCAGGGGCAGGTACAGGCAGCGGTCTTTTCTCCAGATCAGTTTGGGGCCTTGCAGCACAGAAGCTGTGCACATGGGTCTGGGCCCCAGGTTTTCACGCACTAGCCGTTTCAGCTCCCCCCAGCTTTGCCACCTGGCTTGCTGCAGGCTGCCCTGGCTGCTCGGATAGAAGGGCAAACGCATATTACGGGCCAGGTACTTAACCGACCAGCGGTTTAAAAAGAGAATCAGCAGCCTTTTCCTGCTCACCCTGCAGGCCTCGAGCAGGACCTGCTCCGGCTGAGAGCAGAACTCCAGGACATTGATTACTGCGCAGTAATCGAATTCCTTATCCTCGAAATGCAGATGCTCAGGCTGGGCCAGGTGCAGATCTACCTTGGATCCCAGCCTGGCCCTGGCCTTTTGCAGCATCTGCCTGGAAGAATCAGCCCCGGTGACCAGAAATCCTGATTCCAGGAAGGCCTGCAGGAAGTATCCGCTGCCGCAGCCCAGCTGCAAAAGATGCTGTCCACGTCTGGGCCATTGGGCGATCATATCCAGGATCAGCTTTTTCCCAGCCTCCACGGCAGGAGGGGCCTCCAGGTCCTTCGGCCCCAGGTCCTGGTCCAGGATGTATTGTTCGCCCAGCATATCAGTCCTTGGCAGTTAAGCTTCTAAGCCTCATCCAGGCGCAGCACCGCGCCCTGGGCTGCTGAGGTCACATGGGCCGCATATCTGCGCAGGAAAGCGGAAGGGATCTCCTTTTGCCTAGGCTGGAAAGCTTGCCTTCTTTGCTGCAGCTCCTGCTGGCTCAGCTGAACCTCCAGCTTCCTGTCCGGGATATTGATGCTGATCGTGTCCCCTTCCTGGAGCAGGCCAATGGGGCCTGCCTGGGCTGCCTCAGGCGAGATGTGGCCTATGGCTGCACCCCTGCTGCCGCCGCTGAACCTGCCGTCAGTGATCAGGGCCACATCCCGATCCAGGCCCATGCCGGCGATGGCAGCAGTGGGAGAGAGCATCTCCCGCATGCCAGGCCCGCCTTTGGGACCCTCATAACGCACCACCACAACTTGCCCGGCCTGGATTTGCCCTCCCAGTATGGCCTGTACTGCATCCTCCTCGGATTCGAAAATTCTGGCCGGTCCCTGCCTGCGCAGCATACTCTGTTCCACAGCAGATTCCTTTACCACGCAGCCCTCAGGCGCGAGATTCCCATACAGGACTGCGATGCCCCCCCTGGGGCTGTAAGGGTTGTCCAGATGGCGGATAACTTTCTGGTTCAGGATCCTGGCCCGGAGTTGCTCCAGATTTTGGCCCAGACTCTGACCAGTTACCGTCAGGCAATCGGTATAGATCAGACCTTGCTTGTCCAGCTCTGCTATCAGGGCCGGGATCCCGCCTGCCTGGTGCAAGTCCTGCATATGATGTTCTCCGGCAGGGGAGAGCTTGCAGAGATTGGGCGTGCTGCGGCTTATGCTGTCGAATATCTCCAGACCCAGATCCAGGTTTGCTTCAGCGGCAATAGCCGGCAAGTGCAGGACAGTATTGGTGGAGCAGCCCAGGGCCATATCTGCGCAGACAGCGTTGTGGAGGCTTTTGTCAGTCACGATGTCCCTGGGTTTGATATCCTGGTGCCAGAGTGCCAGGGCCGTGGCTCCGGCCTGCTTGGCCAGCCGGGTCCTTTCCGCATGCACTGCAGGAATAGTACCGTTCCCGGGCAGGGCCAGGCCGATGGCCTCTGCCAGGCAATTCATGGAGTTGGCGGTGAACATCCCGGAGCAACTGCCGCAGCCCGGGCAGGCGCTTTGCTCCAGCTCTTGCAGCTCAGCCTCGGAGATCAGGCCCCTTCTGGCCTGGCCCACTGCCTCGAAGACGCTGATCAGATCCACCTTGCGGCCCTGATACTCCCCGGCCAGCATTGGCCCCCCGCTGATGCATATGGCCGGCAGGTTCAGCCTGAGCATGGCCATCAGCATGGCTGGCACGATCTTGTCGCAGTTAGGGATGCAGACTAGGGCATCAAAGGGGTGGGCAGTGGCCATAATCTCTATGCTGTCCGCTATAGCTTCTCTGCTGGGCAGGCTCATGCGCATACCTGCGTGGTTCATTGCCAGACCGTCACAGACTCCGATGACTGGAAACTCTACCGGCACTCCGCCATGCATGCGGATTCCGGCCTGCACTGCCTGGGATATGGTATCCAGGTGGATATGGCCCGGCACAATCGAGTTTTTGGCGTTGACTACCCCTATCAGTGGCTTGTCCATTTCCTCCCGGCTCAGGCCCAGGGCGTAGAGCAAAGAACGGTGAGCGCTCTTCTCGGGGCCGGATTTCATGAGCTCGCTGCGCATCGGTTTAGCCTCCTTGTTGCCGGTTTAGCTGCGCACTGCCACCCAGCTGCTGATGATCCCAGTGGCGCAGAGCAGGCCCAGCATGGTCAGCATCTGGGCCGGAGTCAGGAACTCAACTTCCAGCCATAGCGGGGCCTGATCCAGGATGCTGTCCAGGCTGCTCTGGGCCAGCCGCAGCAGACCCAAGGCCAGCCCTGTGCCCAGAGCAGCCTGCGCAGCCCCGCCCACCAGCTGGGGCAGCTGGATATACCAATTTGCTGCCCCCACCAGCCGCAAAACCTCTATCTCTTCCCTGCGGTTCAGTTGGGCCAGCTTAAAGGTGTTGCCCAGGATCAGCCCCACCAGCAGGAGCAAAAAGAGCATAAACGGCCACAGCACCTGTCTGGCCAGCTTTATCCAGGAGCTGGCCAGATCCAGCTGCAAGGGGTTGAACTTGACGTCCTGCACCTGGGGCAGCTGCTTCAAGTCCTGGTAAAGCTGCTTGGCTTCCTGCTCAGGATTGCTGGACTGCAGCCTGAAGCCCAGAATGGCTGTGGGGGGGATAGGGTTTTGCTCCTGGCCCAGGTCTAGGTCCTGGGCCAGCTTCTCCTGCAGCAGCTGCAGACCTTGGCCTGGGGTATAGGTCTCTATCCGGGTCAAGTTCTCTTGCTCCTGCAGCTCCTGCCACTGTTTCCTGACTTGTTCCAACTCTGTCTGGTCCTGGATCTGCTGCCAGTAGACCTCAAAGCTGACCTCCCCTTGATTGCGCAGCACATATTGCTGCACATTGTGCATGGCCAGCAGGAACATGCCTCCCAGGAAGATTACCAGGGTCACCGCTGCCAGGGTCAAGAGCTGTTCCCATTTGTTATGGCCTAGGTCCTTGAGGCCCTTGATGATAAGTCTGCCTATCATGGCTGTTGTGCCTGGTTCTGGGTGCAGCTAAGCCTGCCCTGGTCCAGGGCCAGGATCCTGACCCCGGACAGGGCTTGCAGCAGCATCTTGTTGTGTGTGGCCAGAAGCACCGTGGTCCCATGCTGGTTGAAATGCTGCAGGATCTTAAGCAGCCGCAAGGAGAGGTCCTCATCCAGATTGCCTGTGGGCTCATCAGCGAGCAATACTTTGGGATTGGTGACCACTGCCCTGGCAATGGCCACCCTTTGCTGCTCACCTCCGGACAGCTCCCTGCATTTGATTTCGGACTTGCTCCCCAGGTCCAAAGCCCGGAGCACTGCGTTAACCCTGCGCTTCTTTTGCGCTCCAGAAAAGCCCTGAACATCCAGGGGCAAGGCAATGTTCTGGCATACAGTCCTGGCCCCCAGGACCTTGAAATCCTGGAACACCACACTTACCACCCGCCTTAGCCTGGGCAGGTGCCTGGATTTGATGCCCTTGAGCTGGATGTCTGCCACCTCAGCCTGTCCCCTTTGCAGGGGCAGGGCCCCGTGCAGGATGCGCAGCAACGTAGTCTTTCCTGCGCCGGAAGGCCCGGTGAGGTACACGAACTCCCCTTGACTGACATCAAAACTGATGTCCTTGAGCACCCAGTGCCTGCTAAAGGCGTAAGACAAATGTTTTACTTGCAGCACTGCTAGATACTCTTTTCCTGGGCCTTCTGCAGCTTATGCTGCAGCTTCTTGGCCTGCTCAAAGCCTGGATCCAGGTTTATAGCCTTTTGCAGGCACTTCTGGCTCTTGACTGTGTCCTGGTTGTTGAGGTGGGCTACAGCCAGGTTGTAGAGCAGGTGAGTGCTCTGGGGATACAGCTTTAGTCCGCGTTTGTAGAGATTGATGGCCTCCTGATAGCGGCCTTGCCTGCTCAGGGCCACGCCCTGGTTGTTGATGGTCCTGATGCCTAGATGATTGAACAGGTAAGGTCCGAAGTCTTGCTCCACCTGATCCACCAAGTCCTGCTGCAGATATGCGTTCCAAATATTTTCCTTGAGATTTTGATTATGGGGATCTGTGTTCAGGGCCCTCTGGAAGCCCTTCCTGGCAGACTCCAATTTGCCTTGGGCCAAATGCAGTTCGGCTTGCTGGAATTGATACTCCGCATTTTCCGGACTAATATGCAGGGCTTTTTGAATGCTCTTCTGGGACTGGTCGTATTCTGAGCGCTCTGCATATATCTTGGCCAGAAGGGACCAGCCCTTGGAGACCTCGGAATTGACTTCGAGCCCTCTGTTTATGAGCTCCTCAGCCTGCTGCAGCTCGCCTGTTGCCAACTTGAGGCCGCCCAGTTCCACTTTTGTCCTGGGCCAAAGCAACGGCTGTTGCTCCTGCAGCTTCAGCAGTTCCTGTTCAGCCTCATGAGCCTTGTCTTGCTGCAAGAGGTCCTGTGCAGATTGCAGGGCTTTTTGCAGCTGCAGCTCAGGGCTGCCTGCCTCCAATTCCTGGAGTTTTTCCTGTAAGGCCTGGATGGTAACCGGTTTTATTATGTAGCAGGTGACTCCGAAATCGCAAGCCAAGGCGATATCCTCTGCTTCTGATTTAGAGGTCAGGAATAGAAACGGTAGCCATGCAAACTCGCGGCTCTGCCTGACCCAGCGCAGAAAATCCAGCCCATTTAGCTTGGGCATTCTCCAGTCGCTGATAATAAGTCCAGTATCAGGATTATCCAGAAGGACCTGCATAGCCTGTTCCCCGTTCTGGGCCTCCAGGAAGCGCTCGAAACCGAGAACCTCCAGAATATTGACCACAGTCTGGACTACGGCCTGGATATCGTCCACCACGAGCACAGGCTTGCTTTTATCCATATTCCGGCTGCTCCTGAGTGCTGAAAAGTGTAAAACAGAATCTGCTGCCTTGGGGCTGGGCGTCTTCCACCCAGATATCCCCTTGCAGGATAGTTACAATCCTGTTGCAGATAAACAGCCCGATTCCACTGCCCGGGATCTTGGTCTCCAGCTCAGAGCCCTCTCTTCTGCTAAATTTATTGAAGATGGCCGGCTTGATGTCCTTGGGCACCCCGATGCCGCTGTCCTGGATGCATATAGTGGCCACACATGGATAGGGGTCCAGGCTGCGTCTGGCTGCGTGGAGCTTGCTGCTGATGCGGATGCTGCCTTGCAGATGATTGTACTTGATGGCGTTGGAGAGCAGATTCTGCAGCAGGTGCCGAAGGAGCGCTTTGTCAGCTATCACTGTCAGGGCCGGGTCCAGCTCGTTCTGGACCTGGATCTGCCTTTCATGCAGGGATCCGGAATGCTCCTTCAGGATCTGATCCAGGACCTCCTGGACTCGGATGTTTTCCAGGCTCTGGCCCTGTTCCTGCCAGGCATCAAGCCTGGCCATCTGCAAAAACTCATCTATCATGCTCAGAAGGTTCTCAGCCCCTTTTCTGGCAGTGTCTACTATGCCGTGCTCCTTGTCCTGCAGGCCCATGTACTGCAAGAGATCCATATTGGAGATGATTGCGGATAAGGGGCTCTTGAAGTCATGGATCACCATCTGCACCAGCTCTGAGCGTTCCTGGGACTTTAACATCAGCTCCTTTTGCTTCAGCTCCAGCTCCCGGCTAATGCTTTGATATTTGTCCCTCTCCTGTCGCAGCTCCTCCAGGATGAGGGAATTTTGGACCCAGGGGGACAACCAGGAGGCAAAATCTTGGAACAGCTCCAGGTCTGAGGCTCGGAAATGCTGCAGATCCAGCCGGTCCGAGGCATTGATGATTCCCAGCAGCTCCTGCCCGGGGAAGGACAGCAGAGGTACAGCCAAAAAAGAGTCTGTGGAATAATTTTTGTTGCGCGGAGTGAATCTGGGGTCCTGATTTATGTCCTGTACCAGCAGGGATTGTTTGCTGTGCTGGACGTATTCCGCCACCGAGCCCTGGGCCAGGCGGAAGCTCTTGCCCACAAGGTCATGTCTGGTGCTGGCAGCTATCCGGAACAAGCCAGGTTCGCTGCGCTCCTGGAGCATGATGGAGCCCTGTCCTGCTTTTATTCTAGGCAACAGGAGCTCGAGGCTCTTGCCCATCTTGTCTTGCAGCTCCATATCTGCGCTGGCAAGAACTGCGGTGATACTGCGGATGCACTGCAGCTGTTCCTGGGCGATGTCCTTCGCCTGCTGTATTCCACGGTGCTGCATATCTTGACTGCTGTTCGTTAAGTGCTCGCGGCTTTCCAGGCCCCTGGAGCTATCTCCATTTCTCCAGCTGCAACTCCTCGGCTTTGCTTTGCAGCTGGCCCTGCAGCTCCTGAACACTGACCCAGGCGGTCCCCACCTGGCCCACGACCAGGGCTGCAGCTGCGTTGGCCAGCATGCAACCCTGCAGGGGAGTGCCCCCAGCATCCAGGGCTGCTGCCAGAATGGCAATCACAGTGTCTCCTGCGCCGGTAACGTCAAAGACCTTTTGAGTTACTGCAGGGATTTTCCATACAGAGCTGTCTGCGCAAAACAGGACCATACCCGCAGGGCCCAGGGTGATCAGCACGTTGGAGCAGCGTTTGTCAGCCAGGATTTGATCTCCGGCAGCCAAAATATCCTCCTGGCTGCCCAGCTGCAGCTTGCTGAACCAGGAGGCTTCCTTGCGGTTAGGGGTCATCAGGAAGAAGCCCGGATAGAGACTATAGTTCTTCTGTTTCGGGTCCAGCAGGATCCTGGTCTGTTCAGGATCCTGGCCTTGCAGGGTCTGCAGCAGGCTGGGGGTTATGCAGCCCTTTCCATAGTCAGAGACTATCAAGGTCTTGCAGCTGCGAAGCCTGTCCTGGAGCAAAGCCCTGAACTTCTGGTCCTGTTCCTGGTCCTGGGCTCGGCTTTCCCTGTCCACTCGGACCACCTGCTGCCCCTGGGCCAGGACCCTGGTCTTGACAGTGGTCCGGCGCTTAGGGCTCTGCAGGAGCTCGTGCTGAATACCGCATTGCTGCAGAAGGTTCTGGAGTTCTGCAGCCTCTGGATCCTGGCCAGTCTGGGCCAAGAGCAAAGGGGCGGCTCCCAGGCTCTGCAGATTGCGGGCGACATTCCCAGCTCCGCCCAGCTTGTATTCCTCGTTCTCTATTCTTACTACAGGCACCGGAGCCTCCGGGGAGATCCTGTCTGCCGCCCCGTACTGATAATGGTCCAGCATGATGTCCCCGGTCACCAGGACCTGACTCTGGTTCAGTCTCTGGGCTAAAAGCAGCAGCTCCGCAATAGATACTTGCGCTTTGGCTGCGGTTTTGAAGGCTTCAGCTCTGGCTGGATTGGCTTGTTTCACGTGAAACTATCTCCTCTGGGAGTCCCAGCTTGCGCAACAGCTCGCTAAGCTCTTGCCTGGAAGAGTACTTGAATGCAATCTGCCCTTTGTCCGGTGCGCCGCTGATATTGACCCGGGCTGGATACAGGCTGGAAAACTGCTGTTGTAGGCGCTGCCTGAAGCTTTTCAGCTCTGGATCCAGAGCTGCATTCCTGGAGGCTGGCCTGGAGTTGGAATTCAGATGGGGCGGCAGGCAGCCATGCTGATTGCAATAGACAGCCGCCTTCTCCAGCTCCCGGACCGAGATGTCCTGCTCCAGGGCTGCTGCAAATAGGGCCAGGCGCAGGGAGGCATCCTGCACAGTGAGCAGGGTCCTAGCCTGTCCGGTGCTCAGGGCTTGCTTTTGCAGCTGCTCCTGAATTTCCGGATCCAGGCGCAACAAACGCACGCTGTTGGCTATTGCGGACCTGGATTTGCCTAGGCGCTGGGCCAGCTCTGTCTGGGACAATCCCAGGCTGTGCTGCAAATGGCTAATAGCCTGGGCTTCTTCTATAGGATTGAGGTCCTCGCGCTGCAGGTTCTCTATTAACCCCCAAAGCAGGGATTGGGCAGAGTCCAGGCTGGAGAGAATCACCGGTACCTGGTTCAGTCCGGCTAGCTTGCTGGCTCGCCACCTGCGCTCTCCAGCTATGATCTGGTACATGGATTCCCTGGGCTGTCCACTGGCCAGTATGGGCTGCAACAGGCCCTGGTTCTTGATGGACTGGGCAAGTTCCTGTAGGGAAGCCTCAGAGATGTGCTTCCTGGGTTGCTCAGGGTTGGGGTACAGGGAGTCCACGTGCAAGTACTGCAACTCTACTTGAGCCTTGCTGTCTCCTTGCTTGGGGCTGGACTCTGCAAACAAGGCTTCCAGGCCTCTGCCCAGGCCCTTAGGGGTGGCTGCCATTTTGGTTTTTGCTCCTGACTAGATCATTTCCTGGGCTGACGCAACTGCATAAAGTTCTTGGCTACAAGATCTTAGATTGTAAGCCTTTGTTTTTGCCGACCTCTCGCATGAGACGAGAGGCTTCCCGGTCGCCGGCTGGCACTCGGGGTCGCCAGGCTCTTGCCTGGCCAAAGCGGACGAATGATTCTTCGCTCCTGCTACCACCTGGGCAGTGTTCATGCGGGATCAACCTGGAGGTATCCCGCCAGAAGCGGGAATGGCTTCTGATGGGTGAACCTCCAGCGAGTGTAAAAAACAGGTTTTACACTCGCAGCTGGGCTGTATTTGTCTGGACTATAACTCAAAAAAAGGAGATTGAAAACATGTGGAACACGGGTGATTTGCTGCAAGACCTTTATGACAGCAAGGGAGCCTTTTTGGGCCTGCTCATAAGCCCCAGCCTTTGGGCTGAAGTGGAGTCCAAGGTGGTACCTGTCCTGGAGGAGGCTATGTCCAGGCTGCAGCAGCAAGGCAGCCAAGATGAGAGGCAGAGCCTGCAGGAACCCCTGCAGGACTGGGAAATGCTGCTTAAGCATTGGGATTTCAAATATCCGGTAAGCACGGAAGTCTATTGCCAGGCCTGCGGCAATCAAACCCAGGATTGGCAGCAGGACGCTCCTCGCAAGTTCCTGCTCAAGGCAGCCAGCCTGGGCGGGCTGGTAGGATTTGAGTGTTTGAGCTGCGGGGCCAGGGTCACCAAAAAGCATTTCAAAGACCACATAGAGGTCAGCAGTCATCCTGGACAGAAATAAAGGCAGCACGCAGGTTGAAAAGGATCAGGCCTAGAGCTGGCTCAAGAGCTCCCGGCCCAGTTCCAGGTAGGACAAGGCGCCCTTGGATCTGCAGTCGTAGCACAAAACCGGCAGGCCGTGGCTGGGGGCCTCTGAGAGCCGCACGTTCCTGGGGATCACGCTCTGGAAGACCTGGTTTCCGAAATACTGGCGGACTTCCTGGACTACCTGGTGGGAGAGATTGTTCCTGCGGTCGAACATGGTCAGCACCACCCCCAGGAGCTGCAGCTCTGGATTGAGGCGCTTGCGCACCAGCTCCAGGGTCTGCATCAGCCTGGCAATGCCCTCCAGGGCGTAGTATTCGCACTGTAGCGGAATCAACAGGCTGCCTGCAGCGCAAAGGGCATTGATAGTGATCAGGCCCAGGGAAGGGGGGCAATCCAGGAGCACAAAGCTGTAATCTGTGCGGATCCTGTCCAGCACCTCCCGCAGGTAATACTCTCTGCCGATCTTTTGCACCAGCTCCAGATCCGCTCCCACCAAGTCCTGAGTGGCAGGTAGAATATCCAGAAAATCCAGCGAGGTGCGCTGAATGGCCTCCTGGGCTAGCTCAGGCTGGAAAAGGGCCTGGTACAGGCTGCTGTCCCCGGAGGCAGTCGATATGCTCAGTCCGCTGCTGGCATTGGCCTGGGGGTCGCAGTCCACAAGCAACACCCGCCTTTCCATGGCTGCCAGGGATGCAGCCAGGTTGATGGCTGTGGTGGTCTTGCCCACCCCGCCTTTCTGATTGGCTATGGCAATAGTGCTTTGCAGAGCCATGGCTCTGTTGTGCTCCAGGTTGTGGGTTTTGCGCTGCGCAGGTTCCTGCTTCTCAGTGAGGTTGATATGTCCGGTTCCAGGAGATAGTGAATCATGACCTGCGCAGTCTCAAGTGCTTTCTAGTCAGCGGCAAATGTACGGTGACAGTAAGTCTGGGCTTCCTGCAGAGAATGAATCAAGAACACAGCGTCCTGGGCGTTTTGCTTCTTAACGCACTGCACGAGCTCCTTGGCCAGATGGTGGAGGTCGTCAGCCTCCAAGGCCCAAGTATCCGGGGCCTGTCCTTGCAGCCTGGAGCACAGCTGGGCGAAACGCTGCGCATCTTGGAGCTCAGGCACCCCTCCCTCTGTGCTGTCCTGCTTGATCCTGGTAAAAACCTGTTCCAACTCCTGCTTTAGCTCCCTGAAATGCATGGAGATGATTCCCTCTAGCAAGTTTAGGTCCGGTAATATTCCTTATACCATTGCCAAAATTTGGCTATGCCCTGCTCAATAGGGGTGGAAGGCTTAAAGCCCACTTCCTGCTGCAGGTCATCCACATCCGCATAAGTGTTGGGCACATCACCAGGCTGCAGGGGCTGGTAGTCCTTGATGGCTTTTTGGCCCAGAAAATCCTCCAGGACCTGGATGAAGCGCTCTAGCTGCACACTGTTGTTGTTGCCGATATTGTACAGCCTGTAAGCAGCAGGACTGCTGGCTGGATCTGGCTGCTCTCCGGTCCAGTCCGGGTTGGGTTCCGGGATCTTGTGCAGGACACGCAGCATGCCCTGGACAATATCGTCAACATAGGTGAAATCCCTTTGCATGCGGCCGTAGTTGTAGACCGGGATGGGCTGGCCTTGCAAGATGCGCTGGGTAAATAGGAACAGGGCCATGTCAGGCCTGCCCCAGGGGCCATAGACAGTGAAGAATCTGAGCCCGGTGCAGGGGATCTGATACAGATAGCTGTAGCAGTGAGCCATCAGCTCGTTGGATTTTTTACTGGCTGCGTAGAGGCTGATGGGATGGTCCACGTTGTGATGCACGCTGAACGGCATTTTCGTGTTCAGGCCGTAGACAGAGCTGGAAGACGCAAACACCAGGTGCTGTACATCATGCCATCTGCAGCATTCCAGCAGGTGGCCAAAGCCTACTATGTTGCCCTGGATATAGTCCTGGGGATGGGTCAAGCTGTGCCTGACACCTGCCTGTGCCGCAAGGTTGACCACATGGCTGGGGGAGTAGTCCTGGAACAGCTGAAAAAGACCCTGCTCGTCCTCCAGGGACAGCTGGGCGAACTCGAACTTGTGGTATCCCTGCAGGATTTTAAGCCTATCCTGCTTTAGCTCTACTGAATAGTAGGAGTTCAGGTTGTCCAGGCCCAGGACCTCCAGGCCCTGGTCAAGCAAGGCCTGGGAGAAGTGAAAACCAATGAAGCCTGCAGCTCCAGTGACCAGTACCCTCATTTTTCCTCCTTGGGCGCAGTAGCTCTAGTGGTTGTTCAATGTTTCAAATCAGGCCTAAGCCTTGTCAGCCAGGAAATACCTGTTTCTGGATCTGCTGCAGCATCTTCCAGACAAATGCCTTGGCTTGCCTGTTGTCCGGGAGCATGTCCTGCGGTCCAGGCAGGTACAAAACATTGGGCCTGGGCTGGGTATAGAGGCCATACTGGCCAGCCAGGTCCGGGTACAGCACATGCATGGCCTGCTGCCCGAAGACCAGCAGGTACCTGGGCTTGATAAGGCGCACTCCCTGCCAGAAAATATCCAGCCTGGCTTTGGTGCCTTGACGGGCATGCTCCGACAAGGGCCAAAAGACAATACAGTCCGCAGGGACCTCCATATGCCTGCAGATCTTGGCAAAAAGTTCCTGGCGCTGGGTCTGTCCTGGGCTCAGCAAATCAGGGCCCAGCTCCTGGTAGGTCCAGAGCAGGGGGCAGGGCAGCCTGGAGATGCTGTTCCAGACTCCCAGCCAGGGCTCAGGGGGTCTAAATTCCTCTTCCCACCGGGCTGTACCCTGTTGTACTGGGGCTGCCTCCTGGCAGGCAGGGGCCCCAAAAACCAGGCGCAAACCGCATTTTCGCCAGTTGCGCAACTGATGGGGCAAATCTAGAGCTCTGTAATCCGCTGCCATATCCTCCAGGCCAGTTCTCCCTTGCTCAGCAAGGGCAGCTCCCAGGCTTGTTGCCTGTCTAATATCAGAGCCCTGTTCGTAGCGCAGGCAAAGCCTGAATCAGGGCTGTCGATCTGGTTGGCTACTATCAGATCCAGGTTCTTTTTGTGCAGCTTCTCCCTGGCCAGGGCCTCAAGGTCAGACCCGGTCTCTGCAGCAAAGCCGATCAGCCTTTGGCTGTCTGTCTTGTGTTGGCCCAGGCTGAGCAGGATGTCCGGGTTGTGGGAGAACTCAATGTACAGGGGCTCTTGTTGCAGGCTGGCTTTTTTGAACTTGTGCTGACCATAAGCTCGGGGCTTGAAGTCGCAGACCGCAGCAGTCAGACAGCCCAGGTGCATGTCAGGCCACAGTCCCAGGCAGGCCTGCAGCATCTGCTCCGCTGTCTGGACCTTGTGCTGCTTAATGCCTCGAGGCAGGAATTCCTGGTGGGGGCCGCTCACGCAGTGCACCTCAGCTCCCTGGATCCAGGCTGCAATTGCCAGTGCCGCGCCCATCCTGCCGCTGGAAGGGTTGGACCAGAAGCGCACCGGGTCCCAGAACTCCCTGGTAGGGCCCATGGTGATCATTATCCGTCTGCCTGCCAGCCGGGCAGGGGTAAGGGCCTTGAGCAGGCAAAAAAGGATTTCCTCCAGCTCCGGCAGCCTGCCCTGCCCTTGATCCTGACAGGCCACTTCGCCGCAGTCTGGCTCCAGAATCTCTAGCCCCCTGCTCCTCAGGCGAGCCACATTGTCTTGGGTTGCAGGGGCCAGCCAGAGATTAGGGTTCATGGCTGGAGCAGCCAGAACCGGACCAGGGAAGGACAGCACCTGGCAGGAGAGCATGTCATCAGCCAAGCCCCAGGCCATCTTGGCCAACGTATTGGCTGTGGCAGGGATCACCAGCAGGGCTTGGGCCTCCTGCCCGGGGGCCAGATGAGCATAAATGTCTCCTCCAGGCTTGAACATGGAGCTGAAGACAGGTTCAGCTCCCAGGGCGGAAAAGCTAAGGGGCTGAATGAATTCCTGCGCTGCTGCAGTCAAGGTGGCCCCAGCCCGCAGCTTCAGGCGTTTGAGCAGCCTCAAGAGCTCCAGGGCCTTGTAAGCGGCTATGCTGCCGCTGACTCCCAGATGGGCTCTTTTGCCTTCCAGGTGGGGGAATTGGAGATAGTCCTCTAGCATGGATAAGCCAGCAGGCAGCCTTCTGCCCAGGGCCCAGAAAAGCAGGCGCAGAAGTGTTGAGGCTGCAGTTGTTTTCTTTTGTCTTTGTTGCTAGGCTTCTTGTTTTGGTTCACACTCAGCCCTCGGGCTGCCCCGGAGGTCTGCTGGCAATATTAATCATCTTCAATGCCCGAAGTCAATTTGTTGAGCATAAGCCTGGGCGTTGATTTAGGCAAGTCTGCACCAAAACGTTTGAACATGCACAACGAGTTCGATATCTCAGCCTATGATTTCCATCTGCCCCAGGAGCTGATAGCCCAACACCCTCTAAGGCATCGCAGCAGCTCCAGCCTGCTGTTTTTGGAAAGGAGCCTGGGGCATACTCAGGATTACAGCTTCAGGGATCTGCCCGAGCTTTTGCCCCCGGGTGCCCTGCTGGTTCGCAATGTGAGCCGGGTCTTCCCTGCGCGCTTGCAGGGATTAAAACCCGAGACTCAGGGCAGGGTGGAGTTTTTGCTGACCACCCCGCTGGCCTTGCTCAGCCCCGCCAAGGCCGCTTCAGGCTGGAGCCAGGCCAGGGTGCAAGGACTGCTCAGGCCTGGCAAAGGGGTTTCAGAAGGGCAGAGGATATATATCTCTCCCTGTCTGGAGCTGGAGGTGCTGCACAAGCAAGAGCAGGGAGGCGTTCAGGCCAGGCTTCTCTGGCAGGGAGATCTTGGGCAGCTCCTGGACAGCCAGGCCCAGCTGCCCCTGCCTCCGTATATCAAGAGACAGCCCCAGGCCAGCGATTACGAGCGCTATCAGACTGTATACGCCAGCCAGTCCAAGACAGGCTCCATAGCAGCGCCTACTGCGGGCCTGCATTTTGACCAGGAAACCATGGCCAGGTTACAGGACAAAGGTTTTGCCTGGGCTGACATCAATTTGTACGTAGGGTATGGGACTTTCAGTCCCCTAAGGGAGCAGGACGTGCGCAGGCACCGTATGCACGCAGAGTATATAGAGGTAGAGGCCCAGCAGGCAGCCAGGATAGAAGCAGCCAGGCAGCAGGGCAGGCCTGTGGTGGCTGTGGGCACCACCTGTGTGCGGGCCCTGGAAAGCGTGCTGCGCAACTGTGGAAGGATCCAGGCCTATGCCGGGTGGAGTGAGCTGTACATCTATCCTGGCTTCCAGTTCCAGGTGGTGGACCATATGCTGACCAACTTCCATCTGCCCAAATCTTCCCTGCTGCTCATGGTATCCGCCTTTGCCGGCAGAGAGAACATCCTGGCGGCTTACCAGGAAGCAGTGCGCAAGGGGTACAGATTCTTTTCCTACGGGGACTGTATGCTGATCCTGTAGTAAAAAATCTGGTAACTGTTCACCAGGCAGACTTGTCAATTTGGGGTATATCCTTTATTTATAAGGGCATATTCAAGCGAGGTATTTGTTATGGGTAGAGTTGAAATCAGACGGGAAAGATGCAAGGGGTGCCTGCTGTGTACCCTGGTGTGTCCGGAGGAGATCCTGGTCCAATCCCAGGAGCTGAATTCCCAGGGCTACAGGGTGGTCCAGGTGGCTGCAGGCCAGGAGCAGCAGTGCAAGGGCTGCGCGTTCTGCGCGGAGATCTGCCCGGACTGTGTGTTCACAGTATACAGAAAGCCCAAGGAAAAAAAGGTGCAGGAAGATGTCGCCTAGTCAGGACAATTGCAAGAAAATGCTGCTCAAGGGCAATGAAGCCATAGCCATGGGAGCCATGGCAGCAGGCTGCCAGTGCTATTTTGCCTACCCCATCACCCCCCAGAGCGATATCCCGGAGTATCTCTCCAGCGTCCTGGTGCAGAGCGGGGGGGAGTTCATCCAGGCAGAAAGCGAGATAGGCGCGGCCAACATGCTCCTGGGCGCTGCAGCCTGCGGCAAGAAGGCCATGACCTCCTCCTCCAGCCCGGGGATATCCCTGAAGCAGGAGGCCATCTCCTACATGGCGGGCAGCGAGCTGCCGGCAGTGATAGTCAATATCTGCAGGGGCGGCCCGGGGCTGGGCAGCATAGATCCCTCCCAGGGGGACTACTTCCAGGCCACCAGGGGCGGCGGGCACGGGGACTACCGGACCCTGGTCCTGGCCCCTGCCAGCTGCCAGGAAGGCTACGATCTAACCATGCTGGCCTTTGAGCTGGCCTTCAAGTACAAAAATCCGGTGCTGCTCCTGGGCGATGCGATACTGGGCCAGATGAAGGAACCGGTACAGGACTGGGCCCAACGGAACATAGATCCGGATCTGGCCCAGGAATGGCGTCTCTCAGGGGCTAAGAACCGTGAGCCCAGGCTGATCAAGTCCCTGCATCTGGCTGAAGGCTCCCTGGCTGCGCACAACAGGCGTCTGCAGGAAAAGTACCAGGCCATGCGCCAGGAGGTGCGCTTCGAGGAGTATCAGACCCAGGATGCCCAGGTGGTAGCAGTGGCCTTCGGCTCCATAGGCAGGATCGTCAAGAGCACTGTACGCAACCTGCGCAAGCAGGGCCTAAAGGTGGGCCTGTTCAGGCCCATAACCTTGTACCCCTTTCCTCAGGAGCAGCTGCGCAGCCTGGCAGCCCAGGGCAAGAGCTTCATCACCATCGAGAACAATTCCGGACAGATGGTGGAAGATGTGCGCCTGGCGGTGCAGGGCCTGGCAGACTCAGAATTTTACGGCAACCTGCCAGGCCAGCTCTCCAAGCCAGAGGATTTCCAGGCCCCGATCCAGGAGCTCCTGCAAAAGGCCAACTAGCAAGCAGGCTCTGCTCTGGGGCCAGATCAGACAAAAAGCCATTATAAGGAATCTGCCATGTATACAGAACAGGAAAAACAGGTCTTCTCTCCTCCGGGGATCATGACCGACCAGGCCATGCATTTCTGCCCAGGATGCCACCACGGGATAATCCACAGGCTGCTGGGCCAGTGTCTGGAGGACATGGGCCTGCAGGAAGATACCATCTGTGTAGGATCGGTGGGCTGCTCAGTTTTCATATACAATTACCTCAGCCTGGATGCGGTGGAAGCGCCCCACGGCAGGGCGGCCGCAGTAGCCACCGGGGTCAAGCGGGCCAATCCGGAGAACATTGTCTTTACCTATCAAGGCGACGGGGACCTGGCAGCCATAGGCCTGTCCGAGATTATGTACTGCGCCAACAGGGGAGAGAAGGTCTGCGTGATCTTTGTGAACAACACTGTCTACGGCATGACCGGGGGCCAGATGGCCCCCACCACCATGGTGGGCCAGAACACCACCACCTCCCCTGGAGGCAGGAAACAGGAACGGGACGGGGCTCCGCTGCGCATGGCCGAGATCCTGTCCTCACTGGAGGGCACTGCCTACTCTGCCAGGGTGGCTGTAGACGGCGTAAAGCATATCAAGCAGGCCAAGAAGGCCCTGCGCAAGGCTTTTCAGGCCCAGATGCAGGGCCTGGGCCTGGGGTTTGTGGAGTTTTTGTCCGCCTGCCCCACCAATTGGCACATGAGCCCCATTCAGGCCAATCACAGGGTCTCCGATGAGCTCACCCAGTACTTCCCGTTGCAGACTTTCAAGGACACTTTGACAACAGAATAAACCAACAGGGATCTATTTTGTACCAAGACGTGATCATAGCGGGTTTCGGAGGCCAAGGGGTGATGCTGATCGGCAACCTCCTGGCCTATGCCGGGATGAACATGGGCCTGCAGGTGACCTATATGCCTGTCTACGGGGTGGAAATGCGCGGAGGGACCGCAAACTGCACTGTGGTCCTGAGCGACGAGGAGATAGGCTCGCCCATTATCTATCAGCCGAACAGCCTGATAGTCATGAATCAGCCCTCCCTGGACAAGTTCCTTCCCAGGCTCTTGCCCCAGGGGGTGCTGATCTACAACTCCTCCATTATACAGGTTGCGCCAGATGTCGAACCCGGGCAGCAGGTCCAGGCAGTTCCAGCCAACGAGCTGGCCCATGAGCTCGGGGATGGCAGGATGGCCAATATGGTTATCCTAGGCGCCTGGGTGCAGGCAGTGGGTGCTGTGGGTCTGCAGGCAGCTAAGGACAGCCTGCAGGAGGTGATCTCCAGCCGCAACCAGCACTTGATGCCCAAGAATCAGCAGGCACTGCAGTCCGGGGCAGAGCATGTCTCCTGCCAGCCTGCTTAGGCCAGGCCCAAGGCCAGTCAGGATCCAGGAACCAGCTTAGCTAAGGAGCCGGCCATGCCGGAGGATGTATTCGTGCCAGAAGGGCTTTTGGGCCTGCTGGGCCATCCAGTGGGCCACTCCCTGGGGCCCTTGCTGCACAATTGGGCACTGCAGAAGCAGTGCCTGCCATGGGTGTATATGTCCTGGTCCGTGCCTGATCAGGAGCTGCAGGGCTTCATGGCTGCTCTGCGCCTGCTGCAAATAGCCGGGCTGAGCGTAACAATTCCGCACAAGCAGGCTGTGATGCCTTATGTGAGCACCTGCAGCCTGGCAGCGCAAAAGACCGGGGCAGTGAACACCCTGTATTGGTCCCAAGGGGAGCTTTGCGGTGAGAATACGGATTGCGCTGGATTTGCAGCCCCGCTTCAGGACTTGAATCCTGGGCCTGCATCCGCCTTGATCCTGGGCAGCGGGGGGGCTGCGCGGGCCTGCATCGTGGCTCTGCAGGATATGGGCCTGCAGAGCATCCGGGTCTGCTCCCGCAATGCGCAGCGTCTAAGGTCCCTGGAGCAGGAATTTAGGGTCCTGGTTTTACCTTGGGAGAACAGAGCCCAGGCAGAGGCGGAACTGTTGGTGAACGCCACTCCGCTGGGCATGTCCGGCGCCAGGCAGGAGGCAAGCCCTATGCCTGCAGAGTCCCTGGGCAGCTTCTTATGGGTCTACGACCTGGTGTACAATCCACTGCACACTCGACTGATGCAGGAGGCTGCTGGGCAGGGCTGTAGGGCTATCTCCGGGCTGGAAATGTTTCTGCACCAGGCCCAGGCCCAGTTCAGACTCTGGAGCGGCAGGGAGTTTGATGTGCAGCAGGCCAGGCAGCTGTTGCTCCGAAAACTGGGCCAGGATCTGGGGTAGCAGAGCAGGGCTCTAGTCCAGATATATCTTGATCTGATCCCCGGGACGGATTTGGGAGCTGCGCCTCAGCTCATTCCAGGCCAGCAGCTCCTTGGTGCTGACCCCGAATTTGCGGGCAATATCCCAGAGGCTGTCGCCTTTTTGGACCTGATAATTGACCAGCTCGGCATGGGCTGCTTCAGCCTTGCTTCTGGCCAGCTCTTCCTGTCCCTGTTCCAGGTCAGGGATGTACAGCTTGTTCCCAATCCGCAGCCTGGGCTGATCCTGCAGCCCGTTGGCCTGGATCAAGGTCTGCAGCCCCACATCGAATCTTCGGGCTAGAGACCAGAGGCTGTCCCCTTTTTGCACCGTGTAGTTCGCTCTGCGCTGGGCTATCTCCTGGGTGCTGCCCTGCTGACCTTGGGGGATGCGTAGCTCTTGCCCCGGCCGAATGGGCTGCCCTGGTTGCAGCTTGTTGGCAGAGCGCAGCTCCTGCACGCTGCAGTCGCTTCTGGCTGCGATATCCCAGAGGTTGTCTCCCTTTTGTACGGTGTAGCTGCCTGTGAAATCTTTGCCCTGGGCCAGATGTTCATCTGATTGGGCCTGGGCGGGAATGAGCACAGACTGTCCCGGCTGGAGCGTGTTGGATTGGGTCTGGTTCATTCTTTTGAGTTCCTTCATGGGCACGTCAAAGCGTCTAGAGATGGTCCACCAGGAATCCCCTGATCTGACCTGGTATCTTTGCAGACCTGAATACGGGGTGGCAGAAGGGTCCTGGAGATGCTCCCTGGCCTGGGCTAAAAGCTCCTGGGGCAGGTAGACTTTGGTCTTGCGCTCCGGTGGGCTGGCGGAGCGCCTGAATGCGGGATTCAGCTCTATAAACCTGGACCACTTAAGGCCCACGGCAGAGGCCAGGGCCTGCAGATCCGAACCCTGGGGCAGCTCCAGGGAGTTTGCCTGGTCTGGTGCATCCCAACTAAGGGGTTCGAAGCCTAGGTTCTGCAGGTTGCGCATGATCTTTAACACAGCCATGAACTTGGGCACGTAATTCCTGGTCTCCCGGGGCAAGTGCTTTCTTTCCTGCAGGGCAAAGAAGCAGTCCTGGCCGTTGTGCCTCAGGGCCCTGGAGACTGTGCCCTGGCCTGCATTGTAGGCAGCCAGCACCAGATACCAGTCCCCGAACTGGTCATAGAGCTCGTTTAGGTAGCTTGCTGCAGCATGGGTGGAAAGATAGGGGTCCCTGCGCTCATCTATCCACCAGTCCACATTCAGGTCCAGGCTGCGAGCAGTATCGGGCATGAACTGCCAGATCCCGGATGCTCCTGATCTGGAAGATGCCTTGGGATCGAACCCGCTCTCAGCAAAGGGCAAAAAGATCAGATCCTGGGGTAGGCCGTGCTCTGTGAAAACCTTGCGGATATAGGGCAGGTACCTCTCCGCGCGCTTTACCCAGCGCTGGAACATTTCCTGGTTCTTTTGGGTATAGTGCTGGATGTACTGTCCTACCACCTTGGTCTCCCGCAGGTCCAGCTCAAAGCTTATCTCTGGCTCGGTGCGCAAGGCCTTTCTCTGGGAAGGACCCAAAATGGGCTGGAAGGGCAAGTCTGCCAGGGGCTCCAGCAACGCCGGCTCCAAAGGCCGCAGGATATCCTGATCCAGGTCCTGGAGGGTGTGGGAGCTCTGTAGCCTGCTGCGGCCCAGGCTTGCACCCTCTGCAGCAAGAGCGTCCTGGGGCACAGGGATGTACCCAGGATCCAGCCTTTGCTGTGCCTGGGAGCCTTGCTGTTGCCCCGGGGCGGTGCTGGAGAGAGGGGCGCAGGCTGCAAGCAGGCCCAGCTGCGCGGCAAGGGCCAAGAGCAGGAGGGTTTTGAAAAAATATTGGTAGTTGGGCATATGGTAACACTTCAGCGAATGTTATACGCTATAACAGTTGAATTCATTGCAGGGATTCCCAACGCAGGCGGGGCCACAAATTTTTCGTCCCTACTACTCCAGGCGCAGCTCATAGTACAGAAGAACATGAAAAATAATTTTTGTCTAACTTTCGTTGGAGATGACATAGTTGCGTATCTCCTAAGGAGCCAAAAAGCATGGGTCAACAGGAACAATCTCAGCAAAGCCTGGTGGCGGGCAGAAGGAGCGTTGTGGAGTATCTGCACCGAGCTGCTGATCAGGTGGACACAGTCTGGCTGCAAAAGGGCAAAGAAAAAGAGCTGGGCCAGATCCTGGAACTCTGTAGGAGTCAAGGCATCAGATTTCAGATTCTGGACAAGGCAGGCCTGGACCGAGCAGCTGGCAACCTTAAACACCAAGGCGTCCTGGCTAGGATATTCAAGTCTGGATTCTCCACCCCGGGGGAGGCTCTGCACAGGCTGGGCTCTGCCAAGCTGCCTGTGCTCCTGGCCCTGGACCAGGTCCAGGACTCTGGAAACCTTGGGGTCCTGAGCAGAACCATGCTCGCCTTGGGAGGTGCGGGCTTGGTGCTGCCTAAGAACAGAACCGCCTCTCCGGGCAGCAGGGCTGTGAAGTCAGCGGCCGGGGCCCTGAGCAGGCTGCCTGTGACACGCGTGACAAACTTGGCCAGATTTTTGGAGCTGTGTCAAGCTGAATCGGTCAGTATCTATTACGCAGGCACTGACCAAGGCTGTACAGATGTGTTTAGCTATTGCCTGAGGACCCCGGCAGTACTGGTTCTGGGCAACGAGGAAAAAGGGGTCAGGCCCGGGGTGCGGAAAAGATGCGCAACAGGGCTGCGCATTCCCATGTGCGGGGATTTTGACTCCCTGAACGTGGCCCAGGCCGGGGCGATCATCCTGGGGGAGTTCCTGAGGCAGAGCCTTAGTTGATGTAGTTGGGGATGTTCAGAATAAGTTCCCTGGTGAAACTGACCATTTTGTTCATCAGCCAGGGGAAGACTATCAACAGGGTCAGGAACATGGCCAGGATCTTGGGCACAAAGGTCAGGGTCATCTCCTGGATCTGAGTTGCGGCCTGCAGGATGCTGATTATCACTCCCACCAAAAGGCCCACCCCCAGCATGGGCAAGGACATCATCAGTGCGATTTCAATGGCTTCTCTTGCAAAGCCTACAATAAACTCCGGACTCATATTTAGCTCCTGTTTTTAACCAAAGCTGTTCACCAGTGAACCCACCAACAGGTTCCAGCCATCCGCCATAACGAACAAAAGGGCCTTGAAAGGCAGGGATATCATGATCGGAGGCAGCATCATCATGCCCATGGAAAGCAAAATGCTGGCCACCACCATATCGATGATCAAAAAGGGCACATAGATCAGAAAGCCGATCTCGAAACCTGTCTTCAGCTCGCTGATCATGAAAGCCGGCACCAAGAGCAGGGTCGGTACCTCCTCCCGATTCTCAGGGGCCTCGATCTGGGCCACGGAATAGAACAGGGACAGATCCTTCTCCCGGGTGTTCTTGAACAAAAAGCCCCGCAGGGGTTCTTCAGCGTTGGCCAGGGCCTCCTGGTAGCCTATTTCCTCCTCCAGATAGGGTTGCAGGGCCTGGCTGTTGATTTCCTTGCCCAAGGGGAACATGATCACAAAGGTCATGAATATGGCCAGGCTGATCAATACCTGATTGGGAGGCATCTGCTGGGTGCCCAAGGCCTGACGCAGGAAGGAAAAGACTATAATTATTCTGGTGAAGGAGGTGACTGTCAAAATGATGGCAGGGGCCAGGGAGAGTACCGTGAGCAAAAACAGGATTTCCAGAGCCACCGAGACCTGTTCCGGCTCTGCCTGACCTGCGCTCATCTCCAGGTTCAGGGTGGGGGCTGTGGGGCCTTCAATCCCGACGGCCTGTACTGGGACCAGTAGCAGACAAAGGATTGTCAGGGCTGGTATCAGCAGCCTTCTGCAATTGGGTTTGGAAATGGTCTTGATTTTCAGGTACATCATCTGCTTCTGCCAGGAGTTGGATGTTTGTGTCTGTTACCCCTAACAGTAGCAGTCTATTCAAGAATCGGACCAAGACCAGCTGTTTTTTGGGACCCAGCCCTACCTGACCCAGAATCTTGATCTCTTTGCTGCCGGAAAAACGCAGCCCAGCCTTAGGCCCGAAACGCTTGAGCAGATAGAAGCCAAGCAGGATCAGACCCAGGAGCAAAAGCAGGCTGCCAGCCACCTTCAGGCTGGCTAGCCCCAGGGAGATATCCGAAAGCCCGTTATCATCCAAGAGTCTTGACCCTTTCCATGGGACTGATGATGTCTGTGAGACGAACACCGAACTTTTCGTTGATGACCACTGCCTCGCCGCGGGCCACCAGCTTGCCGTTGACGAGGACCTCCAATGGTTCACCAGCCAGCTTGTCCAACTCTATGACAGAGCCCTGGCCTAGCTGGAGGAGATCGTTTATGAGCAGCTTGCTCCTGCCCAACTCAGCAGAGACGTGCAAAGGAATGTCCAGGATGAACTCCATGTCCCTCTTGCCTTTCTGACTGGTTTGCTGGCTGCTGCTGTCCAGCTCTTGGAACTGGTAATCCTGGACAGGGCCTGGCCTGGACTTTTGCTCTTGCTTCTCCTGCTGCAGACGCTCCTCCTCTTGTTCGGCAAAGGCCTTGGCCCATTCCTTCTCCAGGTCGTCCTGGGGGTCTGCCTGGGCGTCTTCCTGACTGTCCTGTCCTTCCTGGCTGTCCTGGCCTTCCTGTTCAGCCAGGGCTGCGGCCCATTCCTCAGCCAGCTTATCCTGATCCACTTTTTCCTGGTTCTTTTCCTTGGCCATATATTGTCCTTTCCCGAGTTTTTTGTCAGTTTGCCAGCCTGTTAGCGCTGCTATGCTAATAAAAGGGTTTAGGACTCCCCGTCCTCGGAGATTTCCCTGGTGATCACAAAGGCCTTGTTGCCCTTGTGCTGGCGGGGCTGGCCGTAGAATTTGGGGATGTTTTCCACATCAGCCCTCAGCTCCTCATTTTGGTCCGTATCCAGCAAGATTGTATCCCCGACCTCCAGGTTGAGCAACTGCCTGGGGGTCAGCTGGGTGGAGCCCAGACTGACCACCATCTCCAAAGGGGTCTCCAAGAGCCTGTCCTTGAGCCTGGAGAGCCAGGCCTGGTCAATCTCCAGGCGCTCGGACTGATAGGAGGCGTAAAGCTTGGAGCGGATGGGCTCAATAGTGGCGTAAGGCAGGGCAATGAGCAGATTGCCAATGGCATTCTCCAGCTCCACCTCAAAAGAGACCACCACCACTACGTCGCTGGGGGGTATGACTGAAGCGAACTGGGGATTTATCTCCGAGCGCTGGAACTCGATCTGTACGTCGTGCACCGGTTCCCAGGCTGTCTCCAGCTCTGACAAGGCAGTCAGGACCACCTTCTTGATAATGGTCTGTTCTATAGGGGTGAAGTCCCTGCCCTCTACCTTGGGCTGACTGCCGGCCCCGCCGAAGAAATTCTCCACAAAGGCAAACACCAGCCTGGTATCAATGATAAGCAGGGCGTTGCCCCGCAGGGGGTGCATCTTGAACAGGTTGATGCTGGTGGGCACGGGCAGGGAGCGCATGAATTCTCCGAACTTGGTCATGTCCACCGAAGAGGGATTCACCTCTAAGCGCTTGCGGATCAAGGTGGCCAGATTGCCTGAGAGCTGTCTGGCGAAGCGATCGTTAATGATCTCCAGCACAGGCATCCTGCCCCGGATGATCCGATCCTGATTGGCCAGATCAAAGGAAATGACCCCGGAGTCGTCCTGTTCTTCTGCCTCGGACTCGGCTTCTATCTCCTCGCCCTGCAACCCCCTTAGCAGGGCGTCCACCTCGTCCTGGTTGAGTATTTTATTCATAACCGCAAAATCCTGATCAATTGCTTGGACCTTCCAGGCCGAGCTTACTGGATGACAAACTCTGTGAAATAGATCTCCTGGACCACCGACTTGCCGAGGATTTGATTCACACGTTCCACGATCTCCCCTTTCAGGGCCATCTTGTTCTCCATGCTGGAGATCTGATCAAAGCTCTTGCTGGACAAGAGCATGATCAGGGCATCCTTGATCCTGGGCATGTTGTCCTGGATGCTGCTTTCTGCTTTCTTGTCCTCCACCTCCAGGTCTATGCTGACCTTGATGAACCTTTTACCCATGGGGTCTGCCAGATTGACCAGCAAAGTGGGCAGGGAAACCAATTCAGTGTTTTCCGAGCTCTTCTTTCCCTGTTCTTCCTGGTCCTTATTTTCTGCGCTTGATTCCTCCTGCTCTGGGGCCAGGAATTGCTGGTAGCCCCAAAAGCCCAGGCCTCCAGCAGCAGCCAGAAACATAAGTCCGAGCAAAGACAGCAAGAGCAGTTTGCGCTTGCTGCGCTTTTTGCCCTGGTTTGCGTTTGCCTGTTCGGCCTGTTCTTTTTTTTCTTTGGTTTTGGCCAAATGAATTCTCCTTGTTTAAATTACTTGGAATAATCAAAGGGTTACTTGTTGTGGTTTTTATGTCAACCTGCTGTCTTGCGCAGGAGGTAGCTGCCAATTTGCCGCTAGCCTGGGGCTAAAGATAGGTCTGTACATGGGGCTTGGTCTTGAGCAGTATCTCCACCCTGCGGTTCTTCTGCCTGCCCTCCGGGTTCTGGTTGCTGGCTATAGGGCGGTCTGGCCCGTAGCCGGATATTGAGAATCTGTCCGGGTTTATGCCCTGGCCTAAAAAAACTTCCAGCACCGACATAGCCCTTCTGGATGAAAGACGGTAATTATTCACTCCCGGGGCTGTGGTGTCGTCAGTGTGTCCGGATATGTTCACCGGTGCGGAAGTGCTCAGGATAACTCTGCCTAGCCTGTCCAGTATCTCCAGGCCGGATTCCTGGAGCTGGCTAGAGCCTGGCTTAAACAGGATCTGGTCGTTGAGCACCAGGGCTACTCCTTCAGGTCGCTCCAGGATCTCCAGGTTCTCCTCGAGTGTACTACGCAACATTTCCTGGGGCAAGGCTTCCTCAGGGAAAAGCAGGTCCTTGATCCTGTCTTGCTTCTGCAGGGCTTCCCAGGGATTCTCCAGCATTTCCGTGACCAGCTCAATACTCGTTTCTGCCCGGGCAGAATCCTTGGACTGCAGAAAATCCACCCTGGCCTGGAAGTCAGTAAAGGCCACAGTTATAACCTTAATATCCAGGGTGGACATACTGAGCAGGAGCACGAAAAAGGTCAAAAGCAAAGTGACCAGATCGGAAAATGTGACCAGCCAGGCATCACCTGCCCCTGCCTTTTTTGCCTTGCGTTTGCTGTCTTGCCTGGCCATGGGTGCTAGCTGCCTTGGTCCCGGGCTGCAATTCCCGAGCTTTTAGGGCTGATCCAGATCAAAGCGAAAGCCCTGGTAGTCAAAGGACTCCCTTTGCTCCTGGAAAAATTCCGGGGGCTTGCGCAGCTTGTTGGGCAGATGGTCTATGTAGTTGCGCTTATCCAGAATGATATCCACCCGGCGGTTCTTCTCCCGGCCCTTGCGGGACTGGTTGCTGAACTTGGGGCTGTATTTGCCATGGGCCTCCATTTGCAGTTTTTCAGGCTCCAGGCCCTGCTGCAGGAAAAAACGGTATACACGCTGCACGCGCTGCAAGGAAAGATCCCAGGAAGGGTCTTCCTGCCTGGCAAAGTCCTGGTACAGGTAGTCTATATCCAGCTCGTCCGCCAAAAGCGACGTGTGTCCGGACAAAAGCACCGGGAAGGGAAGATTCTGGAGATCAGGCGCGATATCAGCCAGCAGATCCCGGCCCTGGGGCTTGAGCTGGGCGCTGCCCGGAGAGAAGAGCAGGGCGGAATTGATGCTCAGGATCTGTACAAAGGCGTTGGAATTGAACTCCAGATCCTGGCCGTGCTCCTCCCAGAGCAGATTTTTCAAGCTGGACAGGTCTTCAGGATCCATATCCTGCATGGCGCCTGGCTCCAGGAGCATGTCGCTGGACTCCTGGCCCAGGACGCTCATGGTCTCCTGCCCCACGCCGAAGGTCCTGCTGATGGAGCCCAGGACCAGGACTTCCTTGCGCTCATCCTTGAGGGAGGCCATGCTCAGCAGCAGCACAAAAAAGGTCAAAAGCAGAGTCATCATGTCCGAAAAGGTGATGAGCCAGGCAGGTTGTCCACCTTGCTTTTTGTCCTTTTTTTTCTTTCTGGCCATAACTCTTGAGAACCCTGTTTTTGAGCACTGATGCAGGCAAAAAGGCTCGTGCCCTGTCAAAAATGCCGGGGAGGGCGGGCATGAAATATATTTTTTTGCTTGTGAGCTATGAAAGCTGACAGCACACTAGTCTTTCTCCTTGCGCTGCTTGGGCGGCAGGTAACTGTTTAGTTTTTCCTCAATTATTCTAGGGTTTTCTCCCCTGGAAATGGATAGTATGCCTTCCAGCATGATCTCCCTGACCATGATTTCTTCCTTGCTCCTGGCTCTTAGTTTTCCGGCCATGGGATTGAAGACCAGATTGGCCAGCAGGGCTCCATAAAAGGTGGTCAGCAGGGCCACAGCCATGGCCGGACCAATGGTGCTGGGGTCCTCCATGGTCTCCAGCATGCGGATCAGGCCGATGACCGTGCCGATCATGCCCATAGCAGGAGCATAGCCGCCCATGGCGCCCATGATATCCGCGCCCAGATCGTGCCGCTCCTCCAGGTAGTTGATCTCCTTCTCCATGATCTCCTGGATGGCCTCGGGCTCCAGGCCGTCCACAGTAAGCTGCAGGCCTTTTCGAAGGTAAAGGTCGTCCACCTCCTTTAAGGCTGGCTCCAGGGCCAAGATGCCTTCCCTGCGGGCCTTGTGCGCGAACTGTAGGAACTGCTCGATAATCTGAGCTGGCTCCTGGGCCTTATAGAAGAAGGTGTTTTTGATCACTCCCAGTACGCCCAGGAAATTCTTCAAGGGATAGTTGACCAGGGTGGCTCCTATAGTGCCTCCTAGCACAATCAGGGCGGAGGGCAGGGAGAGATACACCAAAACTGCACCGCCCATGAGTATGGCAGCGATAACCAGGCCGAAGGACAGCAGTATGCCTATAATTGTGGCTAGATCCATAGTCCGCGAACTCTAGCAGCCCCAGTTCCTGGGGCCGAATATCTGGGTTCCTATTCTGATCAAGGTGGCTCCCTCCTGGATTGCCTGGGGGTAGTCGTTGCTCATGCCCATGGAAAGGTGGGGCAAAGCTGTCTCCAGGTCTGCTTCCAGGTTCTGCTTCAAGCGGCGTAGCTCAGCAAAGTCTTCTCTGGCCTGCTCCGGATCCTCATAAAAAGGGGGCATGCACATCAGACCCTGCAGGCTGAGGCTGGACAGCCCCTGCAGGGCCTGGGCGAATTCCAAAAGCTGCCCAGGCTCCACCCCAGCCTTAGTCTTATCGGACACCACATTGACCTGGATTAGGATATCCTGCTTAATTTTCAAGGCCTGACACCTTTCGTGCAGGACCTGGGCTACCTTGAGCCTGTCCAGGGAGTGGATCAGGGCGAAGCTGCCAGCCAGGTATTTGGCCTTGTTGCTCTGCAGCCTGCCTATGAAATGCCACCTCAGGCCAGGCTCCTGGACAAATTGCATCTTCTCCAGGGCCTCCTGGGCATAGCTCTCCCCGAAATCCAGCTGGCCCTGCCTGGCCAGGGCCTGCACGCTGTGCCCTGGATGGCCCTTAGAGACAGCCAGCAGCTGTACCTGCTGCGGATCCCGGCCTGCGCTGCTGGCGATGTCCTGGATGTTTTGCTTTATCTCCTGCCAACTAAGAATCAGCTTGGAATCAGTCATGACAGACTCGCTTTTGCTTTGCAGCAGATTTGGGATCACGCTGGGCTAGAGCCAGGGGATCAGTTCCTGCAGGGCTCTCTGGTTCCTGGTCCAGTCCTGCCTGACCTTGACCCAGAGCTCCAGATGTACCTGCAGACCAAGGGTATCTTCCAGCGCCAGCCTGGCTTCCTGGCCCACCTGTTTGAGCATTCTGCCCTTTTTGCCTATCAGCATAGGCTTATGGGCAGTCCTAGCCACGTAGATGACAGCCTGGATCCTGACCAGGCCGCTGGCTTCATCCTCCTGCCAGCCCTCAATCTGTACTGCCAGGGAATAGGGCAGCTCCTGCTGCAGTCGCAAGAACAACTTTTCCCGGATAACCTCCGAGGCCAGAAATCGCAGGGGCAGTGTAGAGAGCTGGTCCTCAGGATACAGGGCCGGGCCTGGGGGCAGACGCTGCAGGATATATTCTAAAATTTCCCGGGTGCCCTGTTGCTGCAGGGCGCTGGCCGGGAAGGCCTCTGCCCCTGGCCAGGCCTGGCCCAGAAAGTCTATAACAGGCAGCAGCTGTTTCTTGTCCCCAAGTTGATCCACCTTGTTCAGGACTACGGCCAGCTGGTCCTGCTGCAGATACCAGCTGCCCTTGAGTTGTTCCAGGTCCTGCTGCAGCTTTTGGTTGTGGATGCAGCGCCTGGAATCCAGAACCAGGAGCACCAGGTCCGCCTCTGCCAGAGCCTGCCAGGCGCTTTGCACCAGGTGCCTGTTCATGGCCTGCAGGCTCTGGTGCAGCCCAGGGGTGTCCAGGAACACCACCTGGGCCTGGTCCAGGCTCAGGATGCCGCTGATGCGGTTTCTTGTGGTCTGGGGCTTGGGGGTGACAATGGCCAGCTTTTGGCCCAGAAAAGAATTGAGCAAAGTGGATTTGCCTGCGTTGGGCGGACCTATGATGGCCACTATTCCGAACTTGGGGCTTTGTATATCTGCCTGTGGCATGTTCCCTGCGCTGATACTTGCCGCTGATTTGTCAAAAATTTCCTTGCACATTTGTGCCAGGCTGGTTAACGTCCATCCCTGTTTAAGCTCGTTAGTTGTGTGCAGCTGAATGCTGTGCTTGTGTAAGACATCCGCCCTTTGGGGGATAAACTGCAGGCCTGTGCAGCACAGGTCAAGACAGTCCAAGGTATTATGAACAAGGATTTGATCATTGTCGAGTCGCCAGCCAAAGTCAAGACCATCAAGAAGTTCCTGGGCCAGCAGTATCTGGTGGAGGCCTCTGTGGGCCATGTCCGGGATCTGCCCACCAAGACCCTGGGCGTGGACGAGGACAACAGCTTTACTCCGGAGTATCAGGTAGTCTCAGGCAAGAAAAAGGTGGTCCAGCAGCTGCAAAGCGCAGCAGCCAAGGCCGAGAATGTCTACTTGGCTCCTGATCCGGATCGGGAGGGGGAAGCTATTGCCTGGCACGTGGCTGAGCTGGTGCAGGAAAAAAACACCAATATCCGCAGGATCCAGTTCAACGAGATCACTTCCCAGGCAGTGCAGGAAGCCCTGAAAAATCCCAGAGAACTGGATCACAACCTGTTCGCCTCCCAGCAGGCCAGACGGATCCTGGACCGCCTGGTGGGCTACAAGATCTCTCCCCTGCTTTGGAGCAAGGTCAAGAGAGGCATTTCAGCAGGCAGGGTGCAGTCCGTGGCCCTGCGGCTGATCGTGGAAAGGGAGCGTGAGAGGCAGGGCTTCGTGCCCCAGGAATACTGGGTGTTCAGGGCCCAGCTTGAAGGCCAAAAGCCCCCTGCTTTCAGCGCTGAGCTCTGGAAGGTGCAGAACAAGAAGCCCCAGATAGACAACGAGCAGAAGGCAGTAGAGCTGGAACAGGAACTGCATGGGCAAAATTTTGTGCTGGAGTCTGTGCAGGAGAAAAAGCGGCAGCGCCAACCCAAACCCCCGTTTATTACCTCCAGCCTGCAGCAGGAGGCCAGCAACAAGCTGGGCTTCTCCGCGAAGAAGACCATGACCCTGGCCCAGAAGCTTTACGAGGGCCTGGAGCTGGGAGATCGGGGCACCACGGCCCTGATCACCTACATGCGCACGGATTCGGTGCGCGTGGCCCAGGAGGCCAGGGAGGCGGCCAAGAACTGGATTCAGGGGAGTCTGGGTGCGGACTACTATCCCCAGAAGCCCAAAGCCTACAAGAGCAAGTCCGGGGCCCAGGAGGCCCACGAGGCCATTCGGCCGGTGGACGTGTTCCTGACTCCGGATGAGGCTGGCCCCTATTTGAGCCGGGATTTGTTGCGGCTGTACAGGCTGATCTGGCAGCGCTTTGTGGCCTCCCAGATGGCCCCGGCCCTTTTCTGGGACACGGTGTTCTGGATTCGGGCCGGCAGAACCCTGTGGCGCAGCAGGGGGGAAAGGCTGATCTTTCCCGGATTCCTC
Organism: Desulfohalobiaceae bacterium; assembly: GCA_046546355.1. GTDB lineage: Bacteria > Desulfobacterota > Desulfovibrionia > Desulfovibrionales > Desulfothermaceae > CAZBUB01. The sequence continues at coordinate 63,907 of JBKGXZ010000001.1, forward strand.
AAAATTTATACCCCTGAGGATGCCCAGAAGGAGACCGAGCTGCCCAAGCTGCAGGAGGGGGAGGAGCTGAAGCTGCATGAGCTGCAGAAGGAGCAGAAGTTCACCCAGCCCCCGGCCAGGTACACCGAGGCTTCCCTGGTGCGCAGCCTGGAGGAGCAGGGCATAGGCAGGCCCTCCACCTACGCCCAGATAATCTCCACTCTGCTGGACCGGGAGTACGTGCGGCAGGAAAACCGGCAGTTCGTGCCCTCGGAACTGGGCTTAACCGTCAGCGATCTGCTTACCGGACATTTCCAGAAGCTGATGGATGTGGGCTTTACTGCAAAGATGGAACAGGACCTGGACCAGGTGGCCCTGGGCAAGCGGGACTGGGTGCATCTGCTGCAGGAGTTCAGTCAGGAGTTCAACCCCGTGCTGGATAAGGCCAAGAAGGACATGTCCCAGGTCAAGACCGGTCTGGAAAGTGGTCTGGTCTGCCCAGAGTGCGGCAGGAGCATGCTCATCAAATTCGGCCGCAACGGAGAGTTCCTGGCCTGCAGTGGCTACCCGGAGTGCACTTACACCAGCAATTTCAGCAGGGACGAGTCCGGCAGGATCGAAATGGTGGAAAGCCAGCCCAAGGAGCTGCAGAAGATGGGCAGCTGTGAGCAATGCGGCTTTGATCTGGTCCTGAAGCGCTCCCGCACTGGCAGCAGATTCATTGCCTGCAGCAACTATCCCAAGTGCAAGAACGCCCTGCCCTACAGCACAGGGGTCAAGTGCCCGGTGCAGGATTGTCCAGGTGAGCTGGTGGAGAAGAGCTCCAAGCGGGGCAAGATATTCTATGCCTGCAGCCAGTATCCGGACTGCACCTATGCGGTCTGGAATTTCCCTGCTGGCGAGAAGTGCCCTGAGTGCGGGGAGCAGGTGCTGGTGCACAAAAGCAGCAAGACCAGGGGATCTTATCTGGCCTGCCCGGGCAAGGGCTGCAAGTATTGGCGCAAGCTGGAGGAGGAATAGGGCTCAGGCTATTGCTTCCTTGTCCTTGAGGCCCAGGAAATAGAGCACTGCGTCCAGCCCGACGTTGCTGATGGCTTGCTTGGCCCCCTGCCTGACCATGGGCTTGGCATGGAAGGCGATCCCCAGGCCGGCCAGGTTGAGCATGGGCAGGTCATTGGCTCCGTCCCCCACAGCAATGACCTGTTCCAGGGAAATGTTCTCCTGCCTGGCCAGCTGCTGCAAAAGCTCTGCCTTTTTCTGACCGTCCACCACCTCGCCCTGAATCCTGCCTGTCAAAATGTTGCCTTGCAGCTCCAAATCGTTGGCAAACAGGTAGTCTATGCCCAGCATGTCCTGCAGGTAGCGGCCAAAATAGGTAAATCCTCCGGAAAGGATGGCTATCTTATAGCCCAGGGTCTTGAGGTTCTGGATCAGTCGCTGGGCCCCCTGGGTCAGGGTCAGCCCCTGGGCCACTCGCTCCAGGACTGAAGCCTCCAGGCCCTGCAGGAGGGCAACCCTTTCCTGCAGGCTCTGCTTGAAATCCAGCTCGCCCTGCATGGCCCGGCGGGTGATCTCCTGCACCCGGGGGCCTGCCCCGGCCTGATAGGCCAGCTCATCTATGACTTCGGACTGGATCAGGGTGGAGTCCATGTCAAAGGCGATCAGTCTCCTGTGCCTGCGATAGGGGGTGTCCTCCTGCAGGCCGATATCAACTGGATATCTCCTGGACAGGGCCAGGAATTCGGAGCGCATCCGGCCCAGATCCCTGGGATTTCCGCTTAGCTCCATCTCTATGCAGGTCAGCCCCTGCTCCTGCAGCTTAGGGGTCAAGGGCCTGCGGTTGGACAGCCTTTCTATCTGGGCTATATCTAGTTGGTTTTCCCGCACCAGGCTGGCTATGCGGTACAGGTGCTCAGTATTCAGGCTGCGGCCCAGCAAGGTCAGGATGTAGGTCTTGCGCTCCGCGCTGCTGGACCAGCTCTGGTAGTCCTCTGGGTCTATGCAGGAGAACTCCAGATCCAGGCCCAGGTTATGGGCCTGGTATAAAAGCTCCTTGAGCACAGGCTTGCTCTGGGCTGGATCCGTGAAGTGCAGGAGCAAGGACAGGGACAGGCTGGCGTGGATCACTGCCTGGGAGACGTCCAGGATCTCTATGGGGTGCTCCTGCAGGGAGCTGCACAGCGCTTCCAGGAGCCCGGGCCGATTCTGGCCGGTGATGTTTGTGAGATAGATGCTACCCATAGCTTCATGAAAAGAGGGTGCCTGGGATCAGAGCCTGCCCAGGGCTTTGTCTACCAGGTCTAATCCCTTCTGCAGGGTCTGTTGATCAGTGGCGTAGGAAAAGCGCAGGCAACGGTCGTCCCCGAAGGCGATCCCAGGGACTGTAGCCACCCCCGCCTCTTCCAGGAGATAGCTGCAAAGCTGGGTGGAGTTGGCTACCCGGCCCTTGAAGCAGCCCTCCATGCGCGGGAAGAGGTAAAAGGCACCGTCCGGACGGGGGCAGTGCACCCCTGGCCAGCTGTCCATGTTCTGCAGGGCCAGATCCCTCCTCTGGGCCAGGAGCTTTCTTTGCTCCTGCAGAAATTCGAAGGAGCCTTTTAACGCAGCCAGGGCTGCCTCCTGGGCCAAAACGCAGATATTGGAAGTGGACTGACCCTGCAGCCGGTTCAATGGCTTGCACAGCTCCGGGGCAGTCAACACGAAGCCTATACGCCACCCGGTGAGGGCAAAACTTTTGGACAGTCCATTGACCACTGCCACCTGCTGCGGATAAGCGCTTATCCAGCCTGCAGCTGTGCTGGCCTGGGCAGGTGGGTAAACCAGCTGGTCATAGACCTCGTCCGAGATCACGAACAGACCTTGCCCTAGGGCGAACTCCAGGATCCTGTCCAGCTCCTGCTGGCTGTAATGGCAGCCTGTGGGATTGGAAGGGGAGTTCAGGATCAGGACCTTGCTCTTGGGACTCAGGCTTTGCTCCAGATCCTTCAGCTGCAGCAAAAAGCGGTTCTCCGGAGCCGTGGGCACAATTATGGGCTCCCCGTCAGCCAGCTTGACCATCTCCGGATAGCTGACCCAGTAAGGGGCAGGAATCAGGACTTCGTCCCCGGGGTCGAGCAGGACCTGAACCAAGTTGTACAAAGCCTGTTTGCCCCCGTTGCAGGCAGTGGCCATCTCCGGCACGGCCTCTATTTGGTAGAACTTGCTGTAGTAGCCGGCAATGGCCTGCAGGAGCTCAGGCATGCCAGGAACCGCGGTGTACCTGGTCTTTTTCTGCTCCACTGCCTGGTGCACAGCCTGCAGCACGTGCTGCGGGGGTTGGAAGTCAGGCTCGCCTGCTGCCAGATTCAGGATTTCCTGGCCCTGGGCTTTCAGCTCTTGGGCCTTGGCGTTAATGCTCAGTGTGGCTGAGGGCTGCACCTTCTGAATGCGTCTTGAGTACTGCATGGCAATTCCTTTTACAATCCTGGCAGCAGTCTGTAGTGTTTACTGCAGCCAGATAGGTCCTAATCCGAAAGCATGGCTCTTATCTCCTGCAACTCCTGCTGCAATTCCTGCATCAGGTCCCACCACTTGCGGTTTTGTTCCAGTTTGCGTCTGGCCCCTTCAATGGTCAAGCCCTGGGTGTAGAGCAGATGCTTGATCCGTCTGAGCAGGGCCAGATGCTCCTCTGTGTAAAGCCTTTGGCCCTTGGGGGTCCGGATCGGGTCCAGCTGGGGGAACTCGGATTCCCAAAAGCGGAGCACATAAGGCTCTACGTCCAGCATCCTGGCAGCTTGCCCTATCTTGTAGGTGGTATTCCTCGCTTGGGCCATATCAGCCGTACTAGGGGAAGCTGATCGGCAGATCCCGGAGCAGTATTTCGCCTAGCCTGGCATGCTCCTGGTCCACCTCCTGGTCCGTAAGGGTCCTCTCCTGGTGCCTGTATACCAGGCGCAGGGTCAGGTTGCGTCTGGAGCTGCCCTGGGGCTGATACAGATCCTGCAGCCTGAATTCCTGCAGAATATGGCTGTCTGCCTCCTGGATCTTGTCCTGCAGTTGCTGGTAGCTTACTTCCGGGCCAGCAACAATGGTCATGTCCCTGACCACAGGCGGGAACTTGGGCCAAGGCTGGTATACCTGCTCCTGCTGGGCCTGCAGCCTGTATAGCTGATCCAGATCCAGCTCAGCCAGCCAGACTGGGTGCCGTAGGCGCTGCTCCCTGGCTATTTCAGGCTTGAGCCTGCCCATGGTTCCCAGGCTGGTCCCTGCCATATCGATATCCACCACAGGTTCCAGAAAACAGGGCTCCTGCCTTAAGGAACAGGTAAATCCCGGCAGCAAAAGTCTGCTGCATAGATGCTCCAAGAGCCCTTTGAGCTCCAGGTAATCAGCCTCCTGCCTGGTCCAGGGCCATCTCTCTGGCTGGCGCAGGCCGTGCAGGGCCAGGCCCAGCAGGTTTTTCTCTCTGGCTCCGGTCCCTGACTCCGGATCAGGCTTAAAGCAGCGGGCCACTTCAAACACCTGCTGGTGGATGTTGCCCTGGGAGGAGTTCAGAGCCAGGCTCTGCAGGAGCCCCGGGGCCAGGCAGGGACGCATGCTGTCCTGGTCAGAGCTCAAAGGGTTCTGGACGCGCAAGGCCTGTTGGGCATCCAGGTCCAGTCTTTGCAGATCCTTCTGGCCCACGAAGCTGTAGTTGATGACCTCCTGCAGGCCAACACCCTGGGCCCACGTCTTGATCAGGTGCAGGAATTCGTAGCCTGCCTGCTCCTGGGGCCGGCTGCTGGTTTCCCTGGAAAGGGGTCTTGTGATGCTGGGTGGATTGGAAGCGATCTCCTCAAATCCGTAAAAGCGGCCCAGCTCTTCGATAAGATCCACTTCCCTTTCTAGATCGTGCCTGTAGCTGGGCGGGTTGACCTGCCAGGGGCCGTCCAGGCCAGGGGCCACGCTGCAGCCCAGAGACTGCAGCGTGGCCCGGCAGTACTCCTGTTCCAGATCCAGGTCCAGCAGCTGGCTGGCCCTGCCGGGCCGAAAGCCTATAGTCTTGCCTTGCCAGGGCCTGGGCTCCTGCCTGCATGCTCCCTGCAGGACCCTGGCCCCGGTGAGCTCCTGCAGGAGATGACAGGCCCGCAGCAGGGCCAGGTCTGAGCCTGGCTGGTCCACCCCCCTTTCGAACCTGAAGGCGGATTCGCTGCTCAGGCCCAGCCTGCGGCAGGTCTTGCGCACCCGGATGGGATTGAATACTGCGCATTCCAAAACCACCTCACTGGTTTCGGAGCTGATCTCGGTGTTGGCCCCGCCCATAATGCCTGCCAGGGCGACTGGTTTCTCCTGGTCCCAGATCAAAAGGTCCTCAGGCTGCAGCTTTTGGGTCTGGCCGTCCAGAGTAGTGAACTCCCGAATATGACCTGAGGTTGCCACCTGGATCAGCCCCCCGGAGAGTAGGCCGCGGTCAAAGGCATGCAAGGGCTGGCCCAGCTCCAGGAGTACATAGTTGGTGACATCCACTATGTTGTTCACAGGCCTAAGACCCAGGCTGAGCAGCCTTTTGCGCAGCCAGAACGGACTGGGGCCCAATTCGGGCTGGGTAAGGATCCTGGCCTGGTACAAAGGGCACAGCTCGGAGTCCTGGATACTGACCTGCAGCAGCTCGGAGCAGTTTCGGCCTTCTTCATGTATAGAGGTGGGGGGCATATTCAAGGGCAGGCCAAAAGCTGCGGAGACCTCCCTGGCTATGCCCAGCACGCTCAGGCAGTCACCCCGGTTGGGGGTCAAGCCGATGTCCAGCAGGGTGTCCTCCAGATCCAAGGCCTGACGCAGGGGCTGGCCAGGCTGAGGCCCAGGATCCAGGACCAGGATCCCGCTGTGATCCTCGCCCAGCCCCAATTCCTTTGCAGACAGGATCATGCCCTGGGATCTTTCCCCACGGATTTTGGCTTCCTGGATTTTCGTGCCGTCAGGCAGCTTGCTGCCCACAGGGGCAACAGCCACCAGCTGGCCTGCAGCCACATTCGGGGCGCCGCAGACGATATCTGCCCCCCGGCCCTGGCCCAGAGCAACCCTGCAAACCCGGAGCTGGTCAGCTTTGGGATGGGATCGGCATTCCAGGACCTCCCCCACCAGCATACCACTTAGCTGGGCAAAGGCCTGGCTTTGCTCTTCCACCTCCAGGCCCAGCATGGTCAACCTGTGCGAAAGATCCTGCACTGATCCCTGATAAGGAGTGAATTCCTGAAGCCAGTTAACACTAAGCAGCATTGTGTTTCAGCCCTTGTCTCTAAGCGCTTGGCATTTGCCTGAACTGGGTCAAGAAGCGCAGATCGTTGTTAAAGAACAGCCGCAGATCGTCTATGCCGTACTTCAGCATGGCCACCCGCTCCACGCCCAGGCCGAATGCGAACCCGGTGTAGCTCTCAGGGTCATAGTCCACTGCCTTGAAGACCTCAGGATCGATCATGCCGCAGCCCAAGATCTCTACCCAGCCGGTCTGCTTGCAGACCCTGCAGGGCTCGGAGCCGATGATCCCGCTGCCATGGCACAGCACACAGCTGATATCCACCTCTGCACTGGGCTCTGTGAATGGGAAGTAGCTGGGCCTGAAGCGGACACTGCACTGGGGGCCAAAGATCTCATGCACAAACAGGGTAAGTGTGCCTCGCAGATCTGCCATGCTGACCCGCCTGTCCACCATAAAGCCTTCTATCTGGTGGAACATGGGGGAGTGGGTCAAGTCCGCATCCCTGCGGTAAACCTTGCCCGGAGCCACAGCAGCCAAGGGAGGCTGCCTGCCCTGCATGGTCCGGATCTGCAAAGGAGAAGTGTGGGTACGCAGGACTGTGCCTCCCTGGATGTACAGGGTGTCCTGCATATCACGGGCAGGATGGTCCTGGGGGATGTTCAGGGCCTCAAAATTATAGAAATCGCTTTCCACTTCCGGGCCGGTGACGATCTCAAAGCCCAGCCTGCTGAACACGCAGCAAATCTGGTGCAGGACCAAAGTCACAGGATGCAGGGAGCCCAGCCTGGGCCTGCGGCCGGGCAGCGTGGGATCAAACTCCTGCTGCTGCCTGCAGGCCTGTTCCTGCTCCAGTTCCTGCTTCTTGGCCTGGAAGAGGTGTTGTAGTTTTTTTTTGACCTGATTGGCTGTCTGCCCTGCCTCAGGCCGGTCCTGCTCAGGCAGTTCCTTGAGCCGGGCCATGATCTGGGTCAGCTCGCCCTTTCTGCCTAGGACATGCGTTCTCAAGGCTTCCAGGTCCTGCTGGGAGGAGATCCCGGGCAGGGCAGACTCCAGCCTGGAACCCACCTCCTGCAGGCGCTGCAAAAAATCCTGCTTGCTGAAGGCCAACTTACTGTACCTTTGCTTTGGCCATCTCCGCCAGCCTGGAGAAAGCCTGTTCGTCACTATAGGCCAGGTCCGCAAGCACCTTGCGGTTCAGCTCCACTCCGCTGCGCTGCAGGCCTTGCATGAGCTTGCTGTAGGACATGCCGTGCTGCCGGGCTGCAGCATTGATACGCACGATCCAGAGCCTGCGGTAGTCCCTCTTTTTCAGTCTGCGGTCCTTATAGGCATCGCACAGGGAATGCTCCACCGCCTCCTTTGCGGTGCGGTACAGGGTGCTCCTGCTGCCCCGGAAACCCTTGGCCATCTTAAGATATTTCTTATGCTTCTTGTGGGCGGTCTTGCCTCTTTTGACCCGCATTTTGCATCTCCTTGCCTGGAATGTTGAAGTTAAACTGCCAATTGGTGCCTGGAAGCAAGCAGCGCACTTAGCGCCTGCTTTTAGGCCAGGCTAGCTGGTGTAGGGCAAAAGCCTTTTGATGTGTTTGACGTTGGCAGAGTCCACCAGTGTGCTCTGCCGCAAGGATCTCTTCCTCTTAGGAGATTTCTTGGTCAGAATATGGCTGTGGTAGGCTTTCTTGCGCTGCAGCTTGCCGGTGCCCGTGGTCTTGAACCTTTTGGCCGCACCCCTGTGGGTTTTGATCTTGGGCATAAGTCCTCCTTTATTCTCCTGGTCCCTGCCCTATTTTTTGGGCAGGGGAGTGACAATCATATGCATGGCCCTGCCTTCGAACTTTGGGGCCTGCTCCACCTTGGCCACGTCGCTGAGTTCCTGCAGGATATTCTGCATGATCTCCTGTCCCTGCTCCTTGTAGACAATCTCCCTGCCCCGGAAGAACAAGGTAATCTTGCATCTGTCCCCTTTGGCCAGGAATTTACGTACATGGTCCAGCTTGGTCTGCAGGTCGTGCTCGTCTGTCTTGGGCCTCAGCTTGACCTCCTTGAGCTGGACCTGGACCTGTTTTTTCTTGGCTTCCTGCTGCCTTTTGCGCTGCTGGTACTGGTACTTGCCGTAGTCCATCAGCCTGCACACAGGCGGGGTGGCCTTGGGAGAAACCTCCACCAGGTCCACACCTTGCTCCTCAGCTAGTTGCAGGGCCTGCTTGGTGGGCATGACCCCCAGCTGCTCACCCTGTTCATTGACCACCCTGACCTCTGGTACCCGGATCTGGTGGTTGCGGCGGGCGCTAGTAGGAGAAGCTATAACTCATTCCTCCACGTTTGAATGGTTCCTGACAATCCTGCTCTATGCTCTCTATGACCTGGGCTATTGTTTTCTGGCCCTGATTCTCCTGGCTCCTCAGCCTGACGTTGACCTGGCCCTGCTCCTTCTCCTGGTTGCCTGTCACCAGGATATAGGGAATCTTCTCCAGCTGGGCCTCTCGGACCTTGTAGCCCAGTTTCTCATTGCGCAGATCAGTTTCAACCCTGACCCCTGCCTGTTGCAGCTCCTGGGCACAGGCTTGGGCATATTCCCTTTGTTCATCAGTTATATTCAGGACTTTGGCCTGGACCGGGCTGAGCCATGTGGGCAGGGCGCCTGCAAAGTGCTCCAGCAGGACTCCCAGGAAGCGCTCGATAGCACCCAGGATTACCCTGTGCAGCATTACTGGCCTGTGCTTTTCACCATCCTGGCCGATGTAGCTGAGGTCAAACCTGTTCGGCAGGGTGAAGTCGCATTGTATTGTAGCACATTGCCATTTACGATTTAAGGCATCCTTGAGCTTGATGTCAATCTTGGGGCCGTAGAAAGCGCCTTCCCCGGAGCAGACCTCATAATCCAGGCCTGCGCCCTCCAGGGCGCTTTGCAGGGCCTGAATAGCCTGGGTCCAGTCCCCTTCCGAGCCTATGGACTTCTCCGGCCTGGTGGAGATCTCCACCAGGTATTCAAAGCCGAACAGCTGCATCACGTCCCGGACAAAGTTGAGCACACCCTGGATCTCTTCCTGCAGCTGATCAGGCCTGCAGATGATGTGCGCGTCATCCTGGGTGAACTGGCGTACTCTTAGCAAGCCGTGCATAACCCCGGATTTCTCATGCCTGTGCACTGTGCCAAGCTCAAAGAGCCGTATGGGCAGATCCCGGTAGCTGCGCAGCCCGGATTTGTAGACCAGCATATGGGCCAGGCAGTTCATGGGCTTTAGGCCGTAAACCTGGTCGTCTATCTCAGTGAAGTACATGTTCTCCCGGTAGTTGTCGTAGTGCCCGGATCGCTCCCAGAGCTCCTTGCGCAGCAGCTGGGGGCCGCGCACCAGCTGATAGCCACGCCTGAGGTGCTCCTTGGTTTCGAAGTCCTCCAGGATGCTGCGGATAAGTGCGCCCTTGGGATGAAAGATGGGCATGCCCGGCCCAGCCTCGTCGCTGAAGCTGAACAGGTCCAGCTGGCTGCCCAGCTTGCGGTGATCACGCTTCTGGGCCTCTTCTAGCTGTTGCAGATATTTCTTGAGCTCCTTCTGGCTGGCCCAGGCAGTGCCGTAGATGCGCTGCAGCATGGGCCGATCCTCGTCCCCTCTCCAGTAGGCTCCTGCCAGGCTGGTAAGCTTGAAGGCAGGGATGTATCCTGTGGAGGGCAAATGCGGGCCCCGACACAGATCTGTGAAATTGCCCTGGGTATAGATGCTGACCTCTGGGTCCTGCATCTCTTCCAGGATCTCCAACTTGTAAGTCTCGTTCTGGAACAGGAACAACCTCTTGGCTTCCTGCAAGGAGAGATCCCTGCGCTCCAGGGGCAGATCAAACTGAATGATCCTCTGCATCTCCTGCTCAATGCTCTCCAGGTCCTGGGGGGTAAAGGAACGCTCGAACTCAAAATCGTAGTAGAAGCCATTTTCTATAGCCGGACCCATGCCCACCTTGGCCTGGGGATAGAGCTTTTTGACAGCCTGGGCCATGACATGGGCGGTACTATGGCGCAGTACCTCCAGGCCTGCGTCTGAGTCCAGAAAGATTGGCTCCAGCTGTTCGCAGTCCCTGGGCAGGGGCTGCTGCAGGTCCAGCAGCATGTCCCCGCACCTGCAGGCTATGGCCTTTTTGAACTGCTTGTTGCTGAGAGCCTTGCGCAGTAACTGCCTGCAGGTCTGGTTCTGCTCTGCTTCGACTTTTGTGTCTTGTATCTGCACTGCCTGCACATCTGCCTCCCAAAGCATAATGCCCAAACGAAACAGGGAGGCTGGTGCCTCCCTGTGAAGATGAGCAGTTCATACAGGATGGTAGGCGCGAGGAGATTTGAACTCCTGACCCCTTGCGCGTCAAGCAAGTGCTCTACCCCTGAGCTACGCGCCTGCAAGAGTTTTGATCCAATAACAACTCCTTGTAGCTGCTGTCAAGGGGAATATGGGAATTGAGCAGATTCAGGAAGCGTGATTTTTGCCTTGGATTTGACTTGTATACAGGGCTGCAGTAGATTTTCAGCAAGGGACATTCAAGCACTGCGAGCTCACAAACCTAAGCCGAGGCAGCCATGCTCTATTCTCCTCAGGTACTTTTTATTGCCTCAGAGGCCTATCCGTTCTCCAAGACCGGAGGGCTGGGCGATGTGCTGGGGGTACTCCCTTTGACCCTCAAAAATATGGGGCTGGAAGTGGGAGTAATCACTCCCTTCTACGGCAGGCTGGCTACAGCCTCCTATCAGATCAGGCTCCTGTATCAGAAGTGTCCTGTGGGCTATCCTTGGCCGGATATCACAGCTGATATCTACCGCGCTGATTATCACGGGGTTCCGGTCTACTTTGTGGAGCGTCCGGAGTATTTCGACCGCAAGGGGTTCTACTGCACCTATCAAGGGGACTACTTTGACAACTGCGAGAGGTTCATCTTCTTCTGCAGGGCAGCCCTGGCCTGGGCCAGGACCATGGACAAGCCCCCGGCTGTTTTGCATGTGCACGACTGGCAGACTGCCCTGATCCCTGCCTATTTACACTTTCTGCGTCAGCAGGATCCTTTCTGGGCAAGTACCAGATCCATGCTCACAGTGCACAACCTGGCCTTCCAGGGCCAGTATTCGGCCAGGCTGTTCTGGGAGTCAGGACTGCCCAGCCAGGCCTGGCACATGAACGGGGCTGAGCATTACGGCTCATTCAACATGCTCAAGGCAGGCCTGGGCTATGCGGACCTGATCAGTACAGTTAGCCCCAGCTATGCCAGGGAAATCTTGACCCCGGAGTTCGGAAGCGGGCTGCAAGGCATACTGAGCCAAAGGGCCTCCAGGATAAGGGGCATCCTGAACGGGGTGGACTACAGGACCTGGGATCCGGCCCGGGACAAATACCTGCCCTGTCATTATTCTTTGTCTGACATGCGAGGCAAGCAGGAATGCAAGCGCTATCTGCTGCACAAGATGGGCCTGGAGGGCTGTCTGCAGGACAACCTGCCTGTGCTGGGCTTTATCGGCAGACTCCGGGGGCAAAAGGGCATCGACCTGGTGCTGGATATTATGCCCAGGCTATTGGAGTTGGATCTGGGGCTGGTCATACTGGGTGAGGGGGATCTGGAGCTAGAGACCAGACTCTCCAACCTGGTGGAGGAATATCCAGGCAGGCTGGCTGCCTGCATAGGCTACACAGAGGAAGAGGCCCATCAGATCATGGCTGGCTCTGACATTTTTCTCATGCCCTCCAGGTATGAGCCCTGCGGCCTGACCCAGCTCTACAGCCTGCGCTACGGCACCCTGCCGGTAGCCTCGGCAGTGGGCGGGCTGAAGGACACTGTGCGTAGCTATCCGGAACGCGACTGTACAGGCTTTGTGTTCAGTCCGGTAAGGAGCCAGGCCCTGCTGGCCAGCATCAAACAGGCGGTCTGGCTCTGGAACCAGGAGCCGGAGCTCTGGCAGCAGATGCAAGTCCGGGCCATGGGCCAGGATTTTTCCTGGCCGGAGTCAGGCAGGAAGTATCTGGAATGCTACTTTGAGCTGGGTCTGCAGGACTGGAGCCCTGCAAGCTCCAAGCTCAGCAACTAAGTCCGGGCTATGCGGGCTGCCCGGCACCAGAAGGGATTATGCACGAGATAAGCCTAGGCTACAGTATCCAGGATTACCTGAGCGGGGAGGATGTCCAGGCTACCACCTACGAAGACCTGCGCCAGGCCATAGCCCAGATGCTGGTGGAGCGCAAGGGCTATCCTAAAGACAGGCTGAAACCCAAAGTCAGGATCTCTTTTGAGGTCCAGAGCCAGAGCTACCAGCGGGAAGTGGATCTCACAGTTTACAGCCTGGAAGGGACCCCGATGCTGATCCTGATGTTCTGCGCCGGGGAAGTGGAGACCTACATCCGGGAGTGCCTGGCGGCAGCCAGGCTGCACCCCCATGGTCCTGCCAGGCTGGCGGTGGTCACTGATACCAGCCAGGCCCTTTTGCTGCGAGTCTCTGACGGGCAGCTGCTCAGGCAGACAGACTACCAGGCCATTCCCAGCTGGGAGGAGCTGCAGCAGGAGGCAGAACAGGCAGGGGACTTTGTCCTGGATGAGAAGAAAAGGGCTGTGGAAGAGCGCATTTTTTACGCCTTCAGTGAGATCAGCTGCTCCTGCAGGCAGTGTCCCGTGGACGAGTAAAGCCTGGGACAGCAGCTAAAACCGTGTCTCATAAGCTTAATGCTTGCCCTTGGCAATGACTCTGTGAATCTTGCTGTAAGTTTTTGACCCAGTTGGAACGCTATGCGGAACTTGCAAATCACAAAAAACAAATACCAAGCAAATCCCCATGCACAAAAAAGACAAAGATAAGAGAGTAAACAAAATTTTTCAGGTGCTTGTTTTGAATTTTGAGTCTGTTTCTTCTTCGAATCTGTTTGGGATTTGGAATTTCTAATTTTGGAGTTTCGTTTTGGGATAATGCAGCCTTGCATGTTCTCAATTTGCCGCTATCAAAGGCAAAACGTTTGGGTCAGAGTATTAGAATCTGTCTTCCCGATCCAGGCAGCGATAGTTTATGGCCTCAGCCAGGTGATCCACACTGAGCCTGTCCCGGGCCTGCAAGTCAGCAATGGTCCTGCTGATCTTCAGGATCCTGGTGAAGGCCCGGGCAGATAGGCCCAGCCGCTGCACTGCCTGCTCCAGGAAGCTGTGCTCAGCCTCACCCAGGGAGCAGTGCTGCTGCAGCCACTTGTCCCCCAGCTCACTGTTAGTACTGCAGGGAAGCTCCTGGTAGCGCAGGGCCTGGATTTCCCTGGCGGCCTGGATGCGGCTGCGCATGGACTCGGAGTCCTTGCTGCTCTTGTTTTGCTTTAGCTCCTTGTATTTCAGGGCCGGGACCTCGATCTGCAGGTCTATCCTGTCCAGCAAGGGTCCGGAGAGCCGGGAGCGATAGCGCTGGATCTGTCTGCTGCTGCAGGTGCAGATATGCTCCTCGTCAGTGAAATACCCGCATGGGCAGGGGTTCATGGCAGCCACCAGCATGAAGTCAGCTGGGTATTTTAGCGAGATCGCTGCCCTGGAGATGGTCACGGTTCCGTCCTCCAGGGGCTGGCGCATGACCTCCAGGACCTGCTTGCGGAACTCTGGCATCTCGTCCAGGAAGAGCACGCCGCGATGGGAGAGGGATACTTCCCCGGGTCTGGGATAATGTCCTCCCCCGATCAGGCCGGCGTCCGAGATGGTGTGGTGGGGAGAGCGGTAAGGCCTTTCAGTGATCAAGGCTTGGCCAGAGGCCAACTGACCGGCCACGGAGTAGATCTTGGTTACCTCCAGGGCCTCCTCGAAGCCCAGCAAGGGCAGCACACTGGGGATGCGCTTGGCCAGCATGGTCTTGCCGCTGCCCGGGGGACCGATGAACAGCAGGTTGTGCCCTCCTGCTGCTGCTATTTCTACTGCTCGCTTGGCGTGCTCCTGGCCTTTGACCTCCCGGAAATCCAGGCCAAAGTCCAGCCGCTTGGCCCAGAGGTCCTGCAGATCGCTGGTGTAGGGCTGGATATCCTCCTCGGCGCTCAGAAAACGGATGCATTGGGCCAGGCTGCGCACAGGGTAGACGCTCAGATCCTGGACAACTCCGGCCTCTGCCCGGTTCTCCTCTGGGATAATCAGCCCCCGGGCACCCTCGTCCCTGGCCTTCAGGGCCATGGGCAAAATCCCGGGTACAGGCTTGAGCTCGCCATTCAGGGAGAGCTCCCCAGCCAGATAGTAGCCTTGCAGGCTGGACTCGGCTAGTATTTCTGCTGCGGCCAGAAGGCCCAGGGCCAGGGGCAGGTCGTAACCGCTGCCCTCCTTGCGCATGTCAGCCGGGGCCAGATTGACAGTGATCCTGGAAGGCGGGAGCTTGAAGCCGCTGTTTTTCAGGGCGGTGAAGACCCGCTCCTTGCTCTCCTTGACTGCGCCCTCAGCCAGGCCCACCATGGTGAAAGCGGGCATGCCGGACTTGGCCAGATCAGCCTCCAGGTGCACAGTAAAGGCCTCGATCCCCAACAGCGCGGCAGTCAACACTCTGGCCAGCATAGCTTACTCCAAGGTTTGGCCGATACGCCCCCATCTGATATCCCCCAGCCCTGCCCAGGACCAGTAGATTATCCAGGCCTCGCCCAGGATTTGTTCCTGGTCCACAAAGCCCCAGAATCTGGAGTCGTAAGACTCATCCCGGTTGTCTCCCAGGACAAAGTACTTGTCCTCTGGAACCTGAACAGGAGGCAGATTGTCCCTGAACTCGGGGTTGAAGCTGTGCGGGGGCCAGTTTTGGCCAGAGGTCTGACCCGGGCTGGTCTGAGGGCTGGTGGACCGCACATAGGGCTCCACCAGAGGTTGGCCGTTGCGGTGCACCTGCTTGTTCCTGATCTCTATCTCGTCTCCGGGCAAGCCTATGACCCGCTTGATGAAGTCCTTGGATTCATCCTCCGGGAATTTGAAGACTATGATGTCCTGGAACTCGGGCTCGGAGACAGGGAAGACCAGGGTGTTCACAAAGGGCAGTCGAATCCCGTAGATGAACTTGTTCACCAATAAATGATCTCCCACCTTCAGGGTGGGCAGCATGGAGCCGGAAGGGATCTTGAAGGCCTGCACAGCAAAGGATCTGATCAGGAAGGCCAGAATAAAGGCGATGAGCAGGGCCTCTGCGTATTCCTTGAAAGTCTTTTTCCAGTTGGGGCTCATGTCTAGTTCCTTTAAGCTCCGGGCCAGGCTCAGGATTCGTCCTTCTGCAGGGCAGCCAGGAAAGCCTCCTGGGGCAGCTCGATATTGCCCATCTTCTTCATCCTGCGCTTGCCCTGCTTCTGCTTCTCTAAGAGTTTACGCTTCCTGCTGATATCCCCTCCGTAACACTTGGCAGTCACATTTTTGCGCATGGGGGGGACCCTCTCCCTGGCCACCACCTTATTGCCTATGCAGGCCTGGATGATGACTTCGAACAACTGCCTGGGGATCAGTTGTTTCAGCTTCTGAGCCAGCTTCCTGCCCTGGTAGTAGGCCTTGTCCCGGTGCACAATGCTGGCCATGGAATCCACAGGCTCGGAGTTGATAAGGATGTCCAGGCGCACCAAGTCTGCAGGGAAAAAGCCGATGAATTCGTAGTCCAGGGAGGCATAGCCCCGGGTCAGGGATTTGAGCTGGTCAAAGAAGTCGAACACGATTTCCGCGAAGGGCAGCTCATAGGTAATGATTACCCTGGCAGAAGTCAGGTAGCGCAGGTCCTTCTGCATGCCCCGCTTGGCCTCGCAGAGCCCTAATACATTGCCCACGTACTCGTTGGGGACATGGATCTCCATGCGCACATAAGGCTCTGCAATGGATTCCAGCTCCAAGGGGTCAGGGAGCAGGCTGGGGTTGTCCACCTTCAGCTCTGTACCGTCCTTCTTAAAGGCCTGGTAGATCACCGAGGGCGCGGTAGCTATGAGCTCAGCCTGGAATTCCCTTTCCAGCCTCTCCTGGATGATGTCCATGTGCAACAGGCCCAAAAAGCCGCACCTGAATCCAAAGCCCAGGGCCTGGGAGGATTCCGGATCGAAGCTAAACGAGGTGTCGTTGAGCTGCAGACGCTCCAGGGACTTCTTCAGGGGGTCGTACTTGGCTGGCTCAGTGGGGTACAGACCGCAGAAGACCATGGGTTGGATCTTTTTGAAGCCTGGGCAGGGGCGACTTACAGGCTTGTGGGCCCAGGTGATGGTGTCTCCCACCCGGGCCTGGGAGAGGTCCTTGATGTTGGCGAACATGAAGCCCACTTCCCCTGGACCCAGCCAGTCCACCTGCTGGGGGTTGGGGCAGAATATGCCCAGACTGTGGATCTCGAATTCCCGCTGGTTGGAGTACATCATGATCCTCTGGCCCTGCTGCATATAGCCGTCAAAGATCCTGAACAGGACTACCACCCCCTGATAGGGGTCGTACCAGGAATCAAAGATCAGGGCCTTTAAGGGCTGCTCCAGATCGCCCTGGGGCCGGGGGATCTGCTCCACGATCCTGTCCAGGACCTGTTCCGTGTTTTGGCCGGTCTTGGCGCTTATCTGCAGGATGTCAGTGCAGTCCAGGCCTATGGCTTCCTCGATGTCCTGGATGATCAGCTCCGGTTCTGCCCCAGGCAGGTCCACCTTGTTCAAAACCGGGATAACCTCCAGGTCATTGTCCAGGGCCAGATAGACGTTGGCCAAAGTCTGGGCCTCCACTCCCTGGGAGGCGTCCACCAACAGCAGGGCCCCTTCGCAGGCTGCCAGGCTCCTGGAGACTTCGTAGTTGAAATCCACGTGGCCAGGGGTATCAATCAGGTTCAGGATGTACTGCCTGCCCTCCTTGGCCCTGTAGGGCAGGCGCACGGTCTGGGACTTGATGGTGATGCCCCTTTCCCGCTCCAGATCCATGCGGTCCAGGAACTGATCCTTTTTTTCCCTGCCACTGACCAGGCCGGTCAGCTCCAGGAGCCGGTCTGCAAGGGTAGATTTCCCGTGGTCAATATGGGCAATGATGCTGAAGTTGCGAAGCTGTCTTTTTTCCGGCCGCATATATGCTCTGATCAGAGATTAAAATAAGGGGATTTTTGCTGCCGGAGAAATAAACCATTTCCCTGCTGCTGTCTAACCTGTCCCTGGGCAGGCGGTGCGGCAGCTTGGTGCAAAAGGTCGTCGCCTTCTGGCTGCGCTGGCTACAGGGTGTATTGGTAGAACTTGCTGATGTATTCCTTTACCATCCTGCGGGCAGAAAATTCAGGGGCCACGCTCTTGATGCTCTCTTTCATGAAGCGCACCCACTCCAAGGGGACCCCGTGCTCACCTGCCTGGTAATAGGCAGGGATCAGCTTGTTCTCCAGGAGCTGGTAGAGCTCCTCCACATCCTCCTGGTCCTGGTAGGAGGCGGGCTCTTCCCTGCCGAAGGTCCAGCCGTTCTTCCGATTGAAGCCCTCCAGCCACCAGCCATCCGGGATGCTCAGCTGGGGCACGGCGTTGATGGCAGACTTCATGCCGCTGGTGCCGCAAGCCTCCATAGGGGGCTGGGGGTTGTTTAGCCAGACATCCACTCCATGCACCAGGTACTGGGCCAGCTGCTCGTTATAGTTCTCCACAAAGGCTATTCTGCCGCTTAGCTCCGGGCTGCGGGCTAAATGGTAAATGCGCTGGATCAGCCTTTGTCCTGCCTCATCAGCTGGATGGGCCTTGCCTGCGAAAACGATCTGGATGGGCCGCCAGGGGTGGTTGAGAATGCCTTTCAGCCTCTCCAGGTCGGAAAAGATCAGGTCCGCCCGCTTGTAGGTGGCGAATCTGCGGGCGAAACCCAGGGTCAACACCGCTGGATCCAGCATAGTGCCCTGGGCCATGATCTGGCCGGGATCGGTCTGTCCGGAGCTCCAGCGGGTTTTGGCTCTGTGCCGGATGTAGTTGAAAAGCTTCAGCTTCAGCCAGTAATGGGTTTGCCAGAGCTCCTTGTCCGGAATTTCCTCAATGAACTCCCATATGGCAGGGTTGTCGTGGGCGCTGAGCCAGCCTTCGCCGAAATACCTGTTGAACAAGAGCCGTAACTTGGGCTCCAGCCAGGTGGGCAGATGTACCCCGTTGGTGACATAGTCGATAGGGATTTCTTCTTGGGGCAGATCCGGCCACAGGGACTGCCACATCTGTCTGGTGACCTGGCAGTGCTTCTTGCTCACTGCGTTGGTCCGGCCCGAGAGCTTCAGGGCCAGCACAGTCATATTGAATCCTGCCTGGGGCTTTTCTGGGTGCCGGCCCAGGTCCATGAATTCTTCCCTGCTTAGCCCCAGCCTGGGCCAGTAGGACTTGAAGTACTTCTCGATCAGCTCAAAGGGGAAGACATCATGCCCGGCAGGTACAGGAGTATGGGTGGTGAACAGGCTCATGGCTCTTAGCTGCTCCAGGGCAGTAAGGAAGTCCTGGCCCTGCTCCACCAGCTCCCGAAGCTTTTCCAGCAGGGCGAAGGCAGCATGGCCCTCATTGAGGTGCAGCATGCTGTAGTCCTGCCCCAGGGCCCTGAGCACCCTGGAGCCCCCAATGCCTAAGATTATCTCCTGCAGCAGCCTTTGCTCGTGGTCGCTGGTATACAGCCTTTGAGAAATATCCCGGATCCAGGGCTCGTTTACTTCCAGATCGGTATCCATGAGGTACAAAGACACCCTGCCCACAGCCACCTTCCAGATGCCCACCTGCACCGGGGTAGTATTGATAAAGGGCACAGCCACCTGCAGCTGCTCCCCGCTTTCAGTGAGCAACCTGTTGATGGAGGCAGCTTCCTTGTCCACCTCCTGGGTATAGTTCTCCTGCCAGCCGTCCTGGTTGAGGACCTGGTACAGATAGCCCGCAGGGTACATGAAGCCCAGGGCTACCAGAGGTACTCCCAGATCGCTGCACTCCTTGAGGTGGTCCCCGGCCAGAAAGCCTAAGCCTCCAGCGTAGAAAGGCAGCGAGTGATGCAGGCCATACTCCGCTGAAAAGTAGGCAATAGGCAGGGTTTCCTGGCTGGATCTGTCACTGGGGCAGAGCTGTGCTTCCTGCATGTATTTGTGGAAATGGTACATGACCAGGTCGTAGTGGGTCAGGAAGTGCTTGTCCCGGGCTGCCCTGCGCATAATTTCTTCAGGGAGCCTCTTGAGCATCAGATCCGGATTGTGGCCGGTTTCTTTCCAGGTTTCCCTGTCCAGCATCTTGAACAGCATCCTGGCCTGGGGGTTCCAGGACCACCACAGGTTTTCCGCAAGTTCTCCCAGGCCCTGGAGCCTCTCAGGCAGGCCTGGGAAGTTGTTGTTTTTTTGTAGATAGGTTTTCAAGCTGATTCTCCTTGTTGCTTGGCCTTGGGATTTGCTCTGGACCAAGATCAAATTTATTAACAGCCTGCTGGTTAAGGGTCAACTGTGCTTGACAGCTGGAGACGAAGAACCAGGCTTCAGTTGTTTTTTTTGCTCTGCAGCAACTTTTGCCACCTACTCCTTTCCTGCCAGGAAAACCCGCCTGGATAGCAGGGCCAGATAGAGCTGTTCTGATACAGGGGCTCCTCTGCCAAGGGGTAGGGGCTGTGTTTTCTGGCCTGCTCAAATAGTTCTGTACCCGGGATCGGGGAGTAATAGGCCAGGATGGGCTGCACCCCGTGCCTGTGGGCGAAGCTGATGGCCCGCTCTATCTCCTTGGGGTCTTGTCCGGGCAGACCGAACAGGATATAGGCCCCCAATTGGTCCTCGCTGAATCCAGCCTGGTAGAGGCGCTGCACAGCCTGGGTCCATTCTTGCCTGCACAGCTTGAAGTCTCTGCGGCTGCCGAAATCTGCTGTCTCCAAACCCAGGCGCACGGTGTGCAGCCCGGCCTTTCGCAGCAGCACGGGCAGAGAGCCCTGCAGGTAACGGGCATGCATCGCGTTGGGGGTATGCAGTCTGGGCCTGGGCTTTAGCCGGCTCAATTCCTGCAACAGGGGCTTTAGCCACTGCTGGGCTTTATGCAGCAGGGCGTCGTCGTAAAATGCGAAGTCCAGGATTCCTTGACTGAGCTCCTGTTTAAGCTCCCTGGAGAGATCCGCAGCAGGCCTGGGGGCAAATCCGGGATACAAACGGGAACTGGCGCAGTAGGCGCAGTCAAAAGGGCAGCCCCTGGAGCCCAAAATAATGGAGAAATCCTTGCTGGGGTACAGATCCTGGGCCAATCCCGGTTCTGGAATGCCCGGGGCTTTTGCCTGGTTCCCCAGGGCCGTTTGCCAGAGGCTTTGCCAGTTCTGTTGATCTTCCAGGGGGCCTTCCAGGATTAGGTCAGCCTGGCTGCTGTGCCTGGCGTGCTCGGGGCAAAGGCTGGGGTAGATCCCGCCCAGGACCAGGGGAACCTCAGGCCAGATTCTGCGCAGCAGGCGCTCCATGGCCAGCACGCCTGGGTACCAGTAGGTCATGCATGAGGTGAGCAGGATCAGTTCAGGTCCGGGGCTTAGCTGCTGCAGGGCTTTTTTCACAGCGGCATAGGGCAGACCGTAGCGGCTGTACCTCCTGGGGATGTCCTGCAGGGCCCATGGCTGGGGCAACACAGTCTTGGGGTAGTGGCCAGTGCCGAATTCCCGGCCCTTGGGCCAACTCATGTCCCTCCAGGTGGGGTGCATACAGTCCAAAAGCGCCACCTGGCAGCCAGAAGAGCGCATCAGCTCCAGGCAGCTCAAGAGCCCGGCAGGCCTGGACCAGAGATTGAAAGCGGCGAAATCGTAAATCCAGGGGTTGATACCCAGGACACGCAGTCCGGGACCCGAGGGCCTATTCTTGCATGAGGTCCAGGTAATCTCTGGCCATTTGGGCAGTAGAGGAATCGGGTTCCACCTCCAGAATACGTTGCAGCCAGGACCGGGCCTGTTCGGTGTTGCCCAGCCTGAGCTCATTTTCTGCCAGCCTGAACAAAAGCTCGGTGTTGTCCGGAAAGGCCTCTGCTGCCTGGCGTAGCCATTTAACGGCCTTCTGCTTTTCTCCTTGCTCCTGCAGGAGGTCCACCAGCTGCTCGTAAGCAGGCAGGTATCTCCAGTTCAGATCCACAGCCTGTTTGGCAAAGTCCAGGGCCTTTTCCGGCTCATTTTGCTCTCTGTAGAGTCTGCTCAGGTTGTAGGCCGGGTACTCCGGAGTCAGGTAAGTTTCTAGCTCCAGGGCCTTGTGGAAGGCAGTCTCAGCCTCGGAGTATTCCTCGCAGGCTGCATGGGCTTGGCCCAGATTGTTCCAGGCCTCTGCGTAATCCGGTTTGAGATCCACTGCCTGCTGCAGGTGCCTGGTGGCCTTGCTGCAGTTATCCAGGGCAGTGTAGGTCACTCCCAGCAGGAATTGATACTCAGGGATTTTCCCGGCCCTTTTCTGCAGGGGCAGCAGCTCTCGCAGGCTCTTTCTGGGCTCTTCCGGTAAGTAGGAGTTGGCCAGATCCAGGTGGGCCTGGATGTCCCTGGGCGGGGAGTTCTCGCTGCCAGAGCCTGTGGCGCAGCCCAGGAGCAAAAGGCTAAGTAGCAGGAGGAGCAACCCTGCACGCGGTGTTCTGCAGGGCCGTGATGCAGGGGATTCTGCCTGGGCTGGGCCAGGACTGCTCTGCGTGCCGCCCCCTTGGCCAGGGAGCTGCGTTCTGGGTCTGATCATCCTAAATCACTTTATTCAGGGGGTACTCTATTATGCCCTCTGCGCCCATGGTTTGCAGTCTGGGAATCAGATCCCGGACCGTGGACTCCTCCACCACGATTTCCAGGGAGATCCAGTCTCCGTGATAGAGATCCGCCATGGTGGGTGAGGTCAGGCTGGGCAGGATCTGCAGCACCTGGTCCAGGTCCTTTTTGGGGACATTCATCTTCAGGCCTACCATGCGCTCTGCTTTGAGCGCGCCCTGGAGCAGGGTGGTCATTTGCTGGATCTTTTCCCTCTTCCAGGACTGCTCCCAGGCCTGGGGACTAGCGATGATCTGGGTGGAGGTCTGCAGGAGCTCTGCAATTATGCGCAGGCCATGGGCCTTGATAGTGGTCCCGGTCTCGGTGACCTCCACAATGGCGTCTGCCAGTCCGGAAACCACCTTGGCCTCAGTGGCTCCCCAGGAGAACTCCACCTCCACCGGGACGTCTGCGGCCTGGAAGTACTTGCGGGTAAAGTTTTCCAGCTCGGTGGCTATCTTCTTGCCAGCCAGATCTTCAGGCCGCCTGTACGGAGAATCCCCTCCAACTGCCAGTACCCAGCGCGCAGGCCGGTTGCTGCTTTTGGAGTAGACCATCTCTGCGACAGTCACCACCTGGGCTTCATTCTCCAGGATCCAGTCCCTGCCTGTGAGGCCCATGTCCAAGGTGCCGTCCTCAACATAGACAGGCATTTCCTGGGCCCGGCACAGACTGCACTGGATCTGGGGGTCATTGATATCCGGGAAGTAGTTGCGGTGGTGCAGGTTTATCTTCCATCCGGAGTTTGCGAAGAGCTTGATAGTGGCATCCTGCAGGGAGCCCTTGGGAATACCCAGCTTGAGAACATCTGCTTGGGTCATTTACTTGTAAACCTCCTGGGGATCAAAAATTTTGGCAGAGCAGACCCTGACGTGCTCCTGGTCAGGGTCAAGCTCCTGGAAAAAGCAGCTCTGATAGCCTTTGTGACAGGCCGCACCTCCCAGCTGCTCCACCAGGAGCAAAATGGTGTCCTGGTCGCAGTCCAGGCGCAGGGCTTGCACCAGCTGCAAGTGTCCGGAGCTCTCTCCTTTTTGCCAGATCTTGTTCCTGCTGCGGCTGAAGAAGTGGGCCCTGCGCGTGGACTGGGTCAGTTCCCAGGCCTGGCGGTCCATATAAGCCAGCATTAGGACTTCTTTGCTTTCCGCGTCTTGGACGATGGCCGGAAGCAGGCCTGTTTGGGATTTTGAGAAATCAGGCTCCAGCATGACGCTTCCCTCGCTGTGGTTTTGTTTAGCCCTGGGCGGCAGCGCCTGTCTCAGGCTGTGCTGCAGATTTTTTGCTCTTAAGCTGCCCGCAGGCTGCGCTTATATCCCTGCCTTTGCTCTTGCGCAGTATCACTGTGTGGTTCTTTTGCCATAAAAAACGCTCAAAAGCCAGGATCCTCTCCTGCTCAGGGGCTGCATAGGGCAGATCCGAAGCAGGGTTGTAGGCGATCAGGTTCAGTTTGCTGGGCATTACAGACAGGATCCTGTTCATCTCCCTGGCCTGCTGCAGACTGTCGTTTATATCCCGGATCAGGATGTACTCGAAAGTGATCCTCTCCCTGGGCTGCAGGGGCAGCTCCTGCAGGTCATGCAGCAGCTGGGGCAGGGGATACATCTGGGCTGCCTTGGGCATCAGCCGTAGCCTGAGCTCCTGGCTTGGGGCATGCAGGGACAGGGCCAGCGACGCCAGCCTGCTCTCAGCCAGCTCCTGCAGCCTGCCGGGCACGCCCACGCTTGAAACTGTGGTCCTGCGCCTGGAAAATCCCAGGCCCTGGGGGTCTCGGATGACTTCCAGGCTCTTTTTGACCTGTTTCCAGTTGAGCAGCGGCTCGCCCATGCCCATGAATACCAGATTGCGCAAAGGCAAAGGGTTTTGGCTTTGCTGCAGGAAGCTTTGGGCCTGCAGGATCTGCCCCAGGATCTCTGCAGAGCTCAAACTGCGGGCCAAGCCCATCTGTCCGGTGCTGCAGAAGCTGCAGCCCAGGCTGCAGCCTGCCTGGGAGGAGAGGCAAAGGGTATAGTGATCCCGCTCCGGGATGAGCACGCTCTCTAGCAAATGACCATCGGCAAGTGCAAGCAGAAATTTTATAGTCCCGTCCTGGCTTTGCAGGCAGCTGCTCAACTGGGGCTGGTCCAGGCAAAAATCCAGCTCCAGGCGCTGCCGCAAGGCTTTGCTGATATTGGTCATGTCCTGGAAGCTGTGGGCCTTCTTCTGCCAAATCCACTGCCAGAGCTGTTTGGCCCTGAAGGCAGGCTCACCCATCTGCTGCAGGCGCAGCTGCAGTTCCTGCAGGCTGAATTCGAGCAGGTTTTGTTTGTCAGCCAGCATATTGATTTAACAAGTTAAACCGTGGGTGCCGACAAGCGAACAATAGGCATTTGGCTCGGAAGTAGGAGCTTTCTCCTGCCAAGTAGGTGCGGCTGCTACCTGGCAGGATTGCTAAAAAGCCTGTTTTGGACATGCTTGGCATTCCTGGCCTTCATCCTGAAGGCCAAAGCACTAGGCTCAGGAAAAGCCTGCGGCAGGGCTGCATCCGGAAAGCCCTGCCGGAGCCGAATCATCAGAGCCTGCCACTCGGCCCTTGACTGCTGACAGCAGCTGTTTGACCTGCTTGCTCTGGCACTGGGGACAGGTTACATTGCTGGTTTCCTGGGAGCTGCGCAGCAGCTCTTCAAAAAGCGAGCCGCAGTCCTGGCACCTAAAGTCGTGCAGGATCATAGGGTTTATCCTCCTTTTTTTTGCTGATTCGAAACTGCAGCTCTGGGCTGCAGTATCAAGCTGCTTATAGGAGCTATAATGGACAGTTTGCTGACCATGTCAAGGCCAAGGCTGCAGAAGTTTCACCGGCCCTGCCCTGGGGCTGCAGGAACGGGCAATGGGGGCAGTCTGAAATGAGCCTGGAAAAGGGCGCACTGCAATTTTGGCAGCAAAGACTGCAAGCTTTGCTTTTGCCTGGAGCGGCTGTTTACTCCGCAGGCATGGCGCTGCGGGCAGCAGCTTACCGCAGGGGCTGGCTGGATTCCTGGAGGCCACCTGTGCCCTGCATATCCGTAGGCAACATATGTTCCGGAGGCAGCGGCAAGACCCAGGTCTGCGCCTGGCTCCTGAACTGGGCCCTGCAGCAGGGACTGCAGCCGCTGCTGCTGAGCAGGGGGTATAAGGGCAGACCCAAGGAGCTGCCCCTGCAGGTCACCCTGCAGACACTGCCGGAGGAGAGCGGGGACGAGCCCCTGATGCTGGCCAGGCAATTCCCAGGGGCTTATATAATGGTGGATCCCAGGCGCAAAAGGGCCGGAAGCTGGATCCTGAACCGGAAGAAGGCAGATATTTGTTTCCTGGATGACGGCTTCCAGCATCTGGCAGTAAAGCGGGACCTGGATTTGCTCCTGTTGAGGCCCCAGGATCTGGGCAGGGATTGGGGTCGGGTATTGCCCCAGGGGTCCTGGCGGGAAGGCACCAGGGCCTTGGGCAGGGCTTCTGCCTTTTTGCTCAAGGCAGAACCAGCCAGGTTCCAGGAGCTTGTTCCGCAGCTGCGGAAGTGCCTGGGGGAGCTGCACAAGCCGGTATTCAGCTTTGCGCCCAGAATAAAGGGTCTGCTGCGCCTTATGGATGGGTACCGGCTGGGTCCCCAGCAGTGGGAGGGGGATTATGTGCTGCTGTCTGCAGTGGGGGATCCGCAAAGCGTTCTGCAGAGTGTAAGCACTAGCCTGGGACAGCAGCCTGTCCGGCATTATGCTTTCCAGGACCACGCCTTCTTTTCTCCGCAAAGCTGGCGTAAGGTGCTAGGCAGGGCAAAGTCCCAGGGAGCCCAGATAGTCTGCACCCCCAAGGATGCGGTCAAGCTGGAGGCTTTTGCTTCTGATAGGCTATGGACAGTGGAGCTGGGGCTGGAGTTCGGCCCCGGCCTGTTTACTGCACACAGCTTTGAACAGTGGCTGCAGGAAAGCTTTGCTTCCCTGCGGGCTTAAGCCAGGGCAGGGGAAGGCTGCTTAAGGCTCAGCGGCCTCAAGTCCAAGAGGCGGCCCTGCTATCTGCAGCAGGGTCAGACTGCAAAGCTGCCGGTTCCAGTAGAACCGCAGCTGAGTTCCTGCCAGGGGCCGGAGCCTGGACTGCAGCTCCTGCAGCTCTTCTGCCTCCGGCTGCAGGCTGCCCATAAACAGGGCTGCGCAGGCCAGGATGTAGCCGTCCTGGTCTTCCTGAGCCAGGCAGGACATAAAGGTGGGCTTGCAGGCTGCAAACAGCTCTGGATTGGCTTGAGCCAGCCTGGCCAGGCCCCAGTAGGCACCTCTGCGCAAAGGAGTGTATTCCAGGAAGTTGCCTGGTTCATATCCGGGATTGATAAAGGACAACAGGATCCTGTGATATTCCAGGGCCAGCTGCTGGCTGCAGGCCTGGATCTCGCCCAGAGCCTCAGGGGCGCCCCAGCCTATGCCTCCGGACTCGTCGTTCAGGCTCCAGGTCAGCCTGCGCAGCACCACTCTGGCAGCCTCCAGGCCCTGCTCCTGGATCAGCCTGGACACCACCTGGCCCAAGCTGGAGATACCCCTCCAGCGCAAAAGATCCGAGCTTGCACACAGGGTGCCGAACAAAGGAGAAATCAGCCTCCTGGCAGGTACTTGGCTTAGTCGCTGCAGTTCCTGTTCCCAGTTTTCCAGGGAGAGCGTCAGATAAAGGTGGGATTTGAGCTGTCTGCCGCTTTTATGCTGAATATCCTGTTCTGACAAGCCTGGCCTCCTGGGGGCGGCCCGGGGCAGGCTGCTGCTGTGCAGCCCGCCCCAGATCCAGTTTTTATTCCGGGGAGAACTCGTCCTTCCCGGCTCCGCAAATCGGACAGACCCAGTCTTCAGGTAGGTCCTCGAACTTGGTCCCAGCCGGGATGTTATTGTCCGGATCCCCTGCCTCAGGGTCATAGATATAGCCGCAGACTCCGCATACCCATCTTTGCATTTTTTTCCCTCCTGTGATCAGGCGTTAGATTTAGGCCTTAGCTTCCCAAAGCCCGTGGATATTGCAGTACTCCCTGGCCATGACCTGCTGGGCCTGGATACAGAACTCAGCCTCGGGCTGCTCACCGGGCTGCAGGAATTTGCGATAGGCTATGCCATCGGCTACCAGCTCCACCCATTCAATATAATGCTTCTCCTCCATGGGATGGGCCACTGAGCCTACCTTGACCTTATAGCCCTGGTCTGTCTTTTCCAGTACCGGAACGTGCTTTTCCTGAGCCGCGTCTACTGTGCCGGCCTGGATCAGCTGCATGGGCTGCCCGCAACAGACTAGCTCTCCAGCTCCGCCATGCAGAACTTCTACAATGTTGCCGCACACATTGCACTTGTAAATTTCCAGTTGCTTAGCCATGTCAATTTCTCCTTGTTTACAAATTTTTAGGATATCTCCAATATGCTTGATTTTTAGACTTAAATCAAGCCCAATTTGTCACTCATAAAAATGATAATGATTATTTTTTCTGTGTCAAGCTGAATCCTGCACGAGCCCGGGCTACTGCTTGAATACGAATCTGCGCATGGAGACATTTAGCACCAGCCCCAGCAAGCAGAAATTGAGCACAGTGGAGCTGCCCCCATAGCTCAAGAAAGGCAGGGGAATGCCCACTATAGGGGTCAGGCCCAGGACCATGGCCATGTTGATCAGGATCTGCCAGTAGAAATAAAAGAATATTCCCAGGCAGAGGTAGCTGCCCAGGCTGTCCTTGGACTCCTGGATGATGCGCAGGATCTGCTGCAGGAAAGCACAGAACAGGGTCAGTAGCAAAAAGCAGCCGGCAAATCCCCATTCCTCCCCAAACACTGCCAGCACGAAGTCGGTGTGCTTCTCAGGCAAAAATCTGAGCTGGCTCTGGGTGCCTTCAAGGAAGCCTTTGCCCCACAACTGCCCGGAACCAATGGCGATTTGGGATTGGAGGATGTTGTATCCAGAGCCCAAGGGATCTGTCTCCGGGTTCAAGAAGCTAAAAATCCGCCTTTTTTGATAGTCATGCAGCAAGAACCAGCCCATGGGGGCCAGCACAGGCAAAACAAGAGCCAGGCAGAGATAGACCCCTTTTTGCAAGCCTTTATACAAGAGCATGCCGAAGAAGATGAGCAGGATATTCAGGCTGGAGCCCAGGTCTGGCTGCAGGACGATCAAAACGCAGGGCAAAAGCACCAGACCCAGGAGCTTGCCCAGGCAGGCCAGGTCCAGCTTGCCTGGGATCTTGGCCAGGAAGTAGGCAGTAAGCAGGATCACGCTGAGCTTGGCCAGCTCTGTGGGCTGGAAACTAACGAACTCCAGGGATATCCAGCGCTTGGAACCGAATCTGGCAGGCTCGAACAATAGCAGCCAGGTCAAAAGCAGAATACTGAGGCCGAAAAGGGGCCAGACCAGGCTCTTCAGATGCCGGTAGTCGAAGCTGAGGCAGACAAAAAGGCCCAGCAGGCCGGCAGCGCCCCAATAGAGCTGCTTTTTGTAGAAAGATACAGTAGCCAGACCCTGCTCCAGGCGCAGGGAGCTAGCGGAATACAGATTTAAAACTCCCAGAGCGAACAAAACCAGACCCAGGAACAGCAGGGTCCAGTTAAAGTGGGAGAAAAGTCTGCGGTCAAAAGGGGACATTAGCTAACCTGCTGCCTGGATCATTGCTTTGCGCTGCTTTGCTGTTCCTCGTGCAAAAAGAGATAGTCGTAAACCGATTTGACTATGGGCCCTGCAGCAGAGCTGCCCATGCCCCCGTGCTCCACCAGGGCCACCACCACATAGTTCTCCTCTCCCTTCTGAGCGAAGCTGGCCATCCAGGCGTGGTGCCTGAATTGGTAGGGGATGTCCTCCTGGTCCTTGTCCTGGTGCTCTTCCATGAGCCTGATGACCTGGGCCGTACCTGTCTTGCCGCCTATTTGGATCCCTGGGGTCCGCAGTCTCCAGGCCGTGCCCTGGGGCTCCTGCACCGTGGCTATCATGGCCTCGCGCAGGATCTGCAGCTGCCTTTTTTCCAAGGGCAGCTCGGCCTGGAGCTGCGGTTCCTGGTCCTTTAACAGCTGGGGCTTATACAGCATGCCTCCGTTAATCAGGGCGGACACGTAGCGGGCGATCTGCAAAGGGGTGACCTGGGTATAGCCCTGTCCGATAGACATGTTGATGGTGTCCCCACCCTGCCACCTGGAGCCAAACCTGCGCAGCTTCCAGTCCTTGTTCGGTATAACTCCCTGGTTCTCATTGGGTATATCTATTCCGGTGCGGGCATGAAAACCGTAGTTCCTGGCGAAGCTGCTAATCTTTTCCACCCCCAGCTCCTCGCCCAGCTTGTAGAAGTACACGTCGCAGGATTGTTTCAGGGCTTCTTTCAGATCCACCCTGCCGTGTCCCTGCTTTTTCCAGCATCGAAATACTCCGTTGCCCACCCGGTACTTCCCGGAGCAATAAGCGGTATCTTCAGGCTTGACCTCGCGGTGCTCCAGGGCTGCTGCAGCCATTACCAGCTTGAATACAGATGCAGGGGGGTAAGTGCTCTGCAAACAGCGGTTTACTAATGGGTGCCTGGGATTGGAAAGGAAGCCTTGCCATCTCTGGCTGGAAACGCCGTGGGCAAAGAGGTTATTGTCAAATCCTGGCTTGCTGACCAGAGCCAGGACCTCTCCTGTGTCAGGGTCCAGGACGACCAGGGCCCCTGAATGGTCCTGGAGCTGGTGCCAGGCGAACTCCTGCAGGTCCAGGTCTATGCTCAGCTTTAGATCCTGACCTGGCTCTGGCTCCAGAAGCACCTTCTCCTCCAGGGTCCTGCCCTGGGCATTAACCTGGAGCTGTTTCAAGCCCTTGCTGCCTCGCAGCTTGCTGTCAAAGGACTTCTCCAGGCCCTGCTTACCCACATTGTCCCTGAGCCTCAAGTCAGAGTTCTCCTCCAGATCCTTTTCGTTCGCCTGGGCCACAAAGCCCAGCACAGGGGACAGCAGCTCGCCCTGGGGGTAGGTGCGCAGGGGCTTGGGCACGATACGTAGCCCGGACCAATCCATGAGCTGGGTCTCGATTCGGGCCAGCTCCTCGAACTCTAGTCTGGGGACCAGGATCTGTCTGGCAAAGGGCTTGACCCGCTGCTTATCCTGCTCAAACCTCTTTCGCAGCTGGGCATAGTCTTTTCCGGTCCACTGGCTGACCTGCTGCAGCGCTGCCTCTATATCAGTGCAGTCCTCCCTGACAATGGCCAGGCCATAGGCTGGCTGATTCTCTGCCAGGATTTTGCCGTGTCTGTCCCGGATCAGTCCCCGGGGGGCATGTATGGATTGCTGCCTGACTATATTATCCCTGGCCTTTTCTGCGTAGATGTCTGCTTTGTAGATCTGGAAATACCAAAGGCGCAGACCTATTGCGCAAAACAGGGCCAGGATCAGTATCTGCAGCAAGACAACTCCGGATTTGCTTTCCTTGTCCCCTTGCTGGTCAAACATGGGCACCCTTGAGCAGGCGGTTTTTAAGACCCAGCAGGATCAGCCACAGCAAAGGCAGGGCCAGGACCGTCTGCAGGGACTGCTCCAGGAGCAGCTGCCTGGAGACTTCCAGCTCCTGCAGACTGCTTAGCAGGTACAGGCAGAGGTACTGCCAGAGTCCGGCAAAAGTAGATATCAGGAATATAAACAAAAAGCCCCTGGTGTCCAAGAGGTTTTCGGTATAATAGAAAAGCAGGATCAGGCCCGAGTACCAAAGCAGGGAAGTCCCGAAGTATAGACTGCCTGAGCCCTCCTGGATCAGGATCCAAAGGGGCAGCAACCAGCTCAGCCTGGACAGCTTTTGCTCCTGCAGGAGCAAAAGCAGGGCGGGGGCGAAAAGGTCCGGCCCAGGGAATAAGCTCTGCAGCCAAACCGCAGCCACTGTATACAGGATCCAGAATAACGCAGCAGGCATGCCTAATTCTCTTCCTGCTGCTCCTGGGCAGCCCCCTGGGGCCTCAAGAGCAGGACCTCCTCCAGGTTTTCCAGCTCAACCAGCGGCTTGGCCAGCACCTGCTGGAACAGCGAGAGTTCAGAATGGCTGACCTGATCTACCTGGGCTACAGGCAGGCCCTTGGGGAAGATCCCCCCCAGCCCGGAGGTTACCAGATGTTCCTGACTGAAGAGTGGCGCATTTCGGCCGATGTACTTGGCCTGCAGGGGGGCGTTTATGCCCTGGCCCTGCAGGATAGCGTTATTCCGGGTCTCCTGGGTCCGGACCGGGATGTGGCTGTTGGGATCGGTCAAGAGCAGGACAGTGGAGAAGTTGAAGCTGGTCTTGTGCACCCTGCCTACGACTCCCTTGGGGGTCACAACAGGCATATCCTGGCTTATTCCCTGGCTGGATCCCTTGTTGATCATGAACGTCTGCAACAGGGAATTGGGCCCCATGCGATAGCCGATGATCCTGGCGGCTTCAAAGTCCCAGCCTTCTGGAGGGCTAAGCTGGAGCAGGGAGCGCAACCTCTTGGCTTCTGTTGCCTTGCTCTGCAGCTTGGCCAGGCGCAAACGCAGCTCTGAGAGCTCCTGCTGCAGCCTCTGGTTTTCCTGCTGCACCCCTTGCAGGTAGATGTACCTGGACCAGAACTCCTGGGCCTGGTGATGCAGCCATTTCCCAGGGCTCAAGGCCCAGCCCACAAACTCCAGCCCTGTATTGCTGGCCAACTGGTCCAGATGTCCGGTGTTCCAGTTCCAGGTATACAAGCTAAGGTACAGGATTATGGGTGTTAGGAAAATTATCAGTAAGCTTTTAGACTTGGAAAAGGGCAAATCAGTCTATGGTCACTTCTTTTAGGATGTCTAGATTGTCCAAGACTTTGCCGGAGCCGATCACCACAGTGGACAAAGGGTCGTCCACCAGACTGATGGGCAGCTGGGTTTCCTCCCTGAGCAGCTGGTCCAAGCCCTTGAGCAGGGCTCCGCCTCCGGTGAGCACAATGCCTCGATCCACAATGTCCGCAGCCAGCTCAGGCGGGGTCTGTTCCAGGGCCATGCGCACCGCCTGCACGATGCTGTCCACCTCCTCAGAGATAGCGTTCCTGATCTCCTCAGTGTTCACTGTGAGATGCTGGGGGATGCCTGAGACCAGGTCCCTGCCCTTGACCTCCATCTCTTCCTGGTCATAGTCTCCGGAAAAGGCAGAGCCGATCTTCTGCTTGATCTTCTCCGCGTTGCCCAGGCCGATCAGCATATTGTACTTGCGCTTTATGTGGTGCAGGATGGATTCGTCCATCTTGTCCCCGCCCAGGCGGATGGATTTACTGTAGACTATTCCAGCCAGGGAGATCACTGCCACCTCGGTGGTGCCTCCGCCTATGTCCACCACCATGTTTGAGGTGGGCTCGGTAATGGGCAGGTTGGCGCCTATGGCTGCGGCCATGGGCTCCTCTATCAAATACACCTCCCTGGCCCCGGCGCTTTGGGCTGATTCCTTGACCGCTCTTTTCTCCACCTGGGTGATGCCTGTGGGCACACAGATGATGATCCTGGGCCTGACCAACCTCCTGCTGTTGTGCACCTGGGAGATGAAGTGGCGCAGCATGGACTCGGTGATCTCGAAATCCGCGATCACTCCGTCCTTCATGGGCCGCACCGCAACGATGTTCCCAGGGGTCCTGCCCAGCATGCGCTTGGCCTCGTCTCCCACGGACAAAACTTTGCTGGTGCCTTTGTTATCCTTCTTGACAGCCACCACCGAGGGCTCATTGATGACTACCCCTTTGCCTTTGACATAAACACAGGTGTTTGCTGTCCCCAAATCTATGGCTAGGTCGTTGGAAAAGGCACCTAGCAGCCTGTTGAATACATTGGCCATAATTCCTCGCTTGCGCTAGCTGTGAAGTTTCTGTGCTTAAAATTGTCTGGACTGGCTCGCCCTGCCTGGCTTGTAAGCCCCCAAAGGGCATGCTATGTACAGTGAAGCCCAGGGCAGGAGCGTGTATCGCCCACCAGCCATTATTACAGGCTCGGACCTAAATTTACAAGCGCAAATTCTTAGTCCTCCCGGCAAGAGTGGAGCCCGGCGAGATGCATACAACACGTTTCTATTCCTTGTCCAGATATATGCGTCTGCATTACGGAAAAAGAGTGCAGAAAGTGCCCCTGGATGCCGGTCTCAGCTGCCCCAACAGGGACGGCTTGCTGTCCACCCGGGGCTGCGTGTTCTGCAATCCCGCAGGTTCGGGCACGGGATGGGCAGCCCAAGGGCTCTCGCTGCAGGAGCAGTACGAGAGATGGACCGGGATCCTGCAGCAAAAATACAAAGCCAGTTTGTTCTGGGCCTATCTGCAGTCCTATAGCAACACCTATGCCCCGGCCCCGAAGCTGGCGGCAATCCTGGAAGAGATCCAGGGCTTGCCGCAGCTGGCTGGCATCTGTGTGGGCACCAGGCCGGACTGTGTGGACCAGCAAAAGCTGCGGATCCTGGCAGGGATGGACCTGCAGGATATCTGGCTGGAGCTGGGGCTGCAGTCAGCCAGGGACCGGACCCTGAGGCTCATCAATCGGGGCCATGACAGCGAGGCTTTTGTTCGAGCCTGCGAAATGGCAGCCGGGCTGGGGATCAAGGTCTGTGCACATCTGGTTTTGGGCCTGCCCGGGGAAGGGCTGCAGGATGTGCTCTGCAGCGTGCGCTTTTTGAATCAGTTGCCTGTTAATGGGGTTAAGCTGCACAATCTGTACGTCTGCAGGGACACCCAACTGGCCAGCTGGTGGAGGCGAGGGGAATATCAGCCTTTGCAGCAGGCCACGTATGTCCAGTGGCTGTCCCAGGCTATAGCCCTGCTGCGTTCGGATATTGTCTTGCAGCGTCTTACCGGAGACCCGGCCTCCGGTGAGCTGCTAGCCCCGGATTGGGCCAGGCAGAAGCAGGCCACTTTGCAGGCTGTGCAGCTAAACCTGGCTGATCTGGATCTATGGCAGGGCAAGCATTGGGATGCATGGTCAAAGCCTGCTGCCTGGCTGCAAAATTGATTCCGAAAATTGTACCTATACACCGCTACCTCGGTTTATCTGGGCATAGGAGATAGATAGTTACCGGAGATTGTGCTTTGACCGGCAGTCTGAGCCAGGAGACAGTGATTCAATACCCTTTGGCCCTGCAGGCTTACTGGCAGGGGCAAAGGCTGCTTAAGCTGGAGCTTTGCTTTGCCAGTCAGTGTCCCTCCGGGCCAAAGCGATCCTGTCCAGGATCCAGGTTGGGGCAGTGCTTGCAGGACTATCTGCAGGGCAGGCAGGCAGCTGTTGCAGATCTGACCTTGGCCTGGGAGCTGCTCAGCGATTTTCAGATCCTGGTGCTCAGCAGGCTGCAGGCTGGCGTAGGCAAAGGACAGTGGATTTCCTACCAGGGTCTGGCAGAGCTGTGCGGGAGGCCCAGGGCGGCCAGGGCAGTGGGCCGGGTCATGGCCAAGAACCCCTGGCCACTGTTGGTACCTTGTCACCGGGTTCTAGCTGGGGGCGGCAAGCTGGGGGGATTTTCCAGCGGCCTGCAGATGAAGCGCTTCCTGCTTAACCTGGAAGGCATAGCCTACCAAGAGTGAGGAATCAGTCCGGAGCTCAGGAGCTATCTTTGCCCAACATGCAGATGCCTTGCTTATCTGCGAGCTGCAAGGCTTCAGGGCGGTCGAAGAAAAGGCTCTTGCCAGCCTCTGCCACCAGACAGCTGGCCTTGGCCTGGAGCATGGTCCTCACAGTCTGCAGGCCCAGGGCGGGCTGGTCTATGTGTTCCTCCTGACCTGGCTTGAAGACCTTGAGCACAACGCAGCCAGGCCCTGCCAGCTCACCTGCCCGGGTGATAGCTGCGTTGGTGCCCTCCATGGCTTCCACAGCCACCACCATCTTCTTCTTCACCACCAGGCACTGACCGATATCCAGCCTGCCTATCTCCTTGGCCAGGCCCCAGCCGAAGTCTATGTCTGTTTGTTCCTGCTGGCTGGGGCTGCGCCGGGTCAAGAGCCCAGCCGGGGTGCGCAGCTCAGGCACGAAATCCAGTGGGGAGACCACCTGCAGGCCCTGCTTGCTCAAAGTGTGCAGCAAGGCCTGGAACAAGGCATTATCGTTTTTGCTCCTGGTCTGCAGCAGGAGTCTGGCTGCCTGCAGATCAGGCCTTATTGTCAGGGCCCGGGGCTTGTTTATGCTTCCAGCCAGGACCACTTCCCGGACCCGGCTTTGCTTGAGGCAGGAGATCATCCTGCCCAGCTGACCCAGGTAGACCCAGTGCAGCTGGCTGGTCCAGGGCCCTATCTCCTGGCTGGTATGGCCCTTGAAGGCCACTGTGACCACCTCTCTGCCCTGGCTTTTGGCGCCCTGGGCCACCAGCACTGGGAATTGGCCCTCTCCAGCCAGGATGCCCAATGGTTCCCTGCTGTTCATGGCGTGCAAGAATTATTGGAGTTGCCCCGGCTTAAGTTTTTGGGGCTGATCACTCCCCGTTCGCTTTGCTGTATGAATTCCAGCAGCAACTGAATTTCCTGGCACTGGCCCATCTCGCTCTGGATCCGCTGCAGGGCCTGCTCCTGCTTCAGCCCGGAACGCCAGATAAGCTTGAAGGCCTGCTTGAGCCTGGCCAGCTGCTCCTGGCTGAAGCCATGCCTCTTGAGGCCTATCTGGTTCAGGCCGTGCAGCCAGCCCCTCTCCCCGGCAACCAGCATGAAAGGAGGCACGTCCTGGGCCACTCCGGTCATGCCTCCGATGTAGGCGTATTCTCCGATATGCACAAACTGGTGCACGGCGCACAGGCCGCCGATGACAGCATCGCTCCGGATATGGATATGCCCGGCCAGGGTGGCAGCGTTGGCCAGAACCACGCGGTCACCGAGCTTGCAGTCGTGAGCTATGTGGGCATAAGCCATGATATAGCAGTGAGAGCCCACACTGGTCACTCCGCCACCTTCCGGGGTACCCCGATTGATGGTCACGTATTCCCGGATGCAGTTCTCATCCCCGATAACCAGACTGCTCCTTTCCCCTTGGTACTTGAGATCCTGGGGTGGACCTCCCAGACAGGCATGGGCATGTACGTGATTGTTTCTCCCCAGGCTGCTCCAGGACTTGATCTGCACAAAGGGCTCTATCACGCAGCCGTCACCGATCTCGGTCTCTGCCTCCAGCACCGCGTAGGGCCCGATCTGAACATCCTGGCCCAATCTGGCCCCAGGATCCACAATTGCAGTAGGATGGATCAGCTCCGTCATCAGCTCTCCTCCTGCCTGGGAGCCAGCGCGGCAGTAAGCACGCCCTGGACTGCGAGGTTTTGGCCTACGCTGGCTTCGGCCTGCATCTTCCAGAGGTTCATCCTCTGCTTCAGGTAACTGACAAAGAGCATAAGCTGGTCCCCAGGATATACAGGCTTGCGGAAGCGCACCTTCTCTATGCCGCTGAACATGAATATCCGATCTTGGGGGAGATTCTGCTGGCTTTTTAATACCAATAGGCCTCCAGCCTGGGCCAGGGCCTCTATGATCAGCACCCCGGGCATGACCGGGTATTCCGGGAAGTGGCCCTGGAAGAATGGCTCATTCAGGGTCACGTTCTTGATGGCCCTTAGTTCCTGGCCGGGGGTGAACTCCAGAATGCGGTCCACCAACAAAAATGGGTACCGGTGGGGCAAAAGCCTCAACACTTCCAGGCTCTGCAGGCCAGCTCCCTCAAGTTGTTCACTCATGCTCTGAATCTCCTCCTGGATTGAGCAGTCCGTGCAGCTCCTTCAGCTCTGACTCCAGCTTCTTGATCTTGGCATGCATCTCCGGGAGCCTGGACTTTAGAACAGCCAAGCGCAGAAACTTGGAGTGCTCCATGGCTGGGTAGCCCGAGACCTCGCTGCCAGCAGGCAGGGACTTGTTGACCCCGGATTTGGCACCCACCCTGCAGCCGTCTCCCACGCTGAGATGCCCGCCCACACCTACCTGCCCGGCCAAGACCACCTGATTGCCCAGCCTGGTGCTGCCAGCCACGCCCACCTGGGCCACTAGCACGCAATTCTCACCTATGTGGACATTGTGGCCCACCTGGACCTGGTTATCCAGCTTGCTGCCCCTGCCTATCCTGGTCTCCCCAAAGGTGGCCCGGTCCACGCTGCTGTTGGCTCCGATCTCCACTCCATCTTCCACCACCACTTTGCCTGTCTGGGGGATTTTCTCCAAGCCCTGCTCGTGCTGGGCGAAGCCGAAGCCGTCGCTGCCCAGCACAGTGCCGGCGTGCAGGATAACGTTATTGCCCAGCACGGTCCTGGCCATCAGGCTGGCGTTGGGATAGATGGTGCAGGAGCTGCCTATGCGGCAGTCCTCACCCACATAAACGCTGCTGAACAGGGTGGAGTCTTGGCCTATCCTGGCTTTTGCCCCGATATACACAAAAGGGTATACTGTGACCCCTGGCTCCAGACTGGCGCTGGGGTCTATGTAGGACAACTGGCTGATCCCTTGGAAGCTGCCCTGGGGCCTGGCAAAGATCTGAGCCGCCCTGGCGAAGTCCAGGTAGGGGTCTGGGCTGAGGATGGCCTCCGGGTAGAGATGAGCCAGCTCAGGCCTGAGGATTACTGCTGCAGCCCTGGTTTTTTGCAGCTGCTTGGTATACCTGGGCTGGGCCAGGAAGCTCAGCTCCCGGGTAGAGGCCTGCTCCAAGGTGTTGCAGCCTATTATCTCCAGGTCCCGGCCCTGATACTCCCGCTGCAGCCTGGTGGCCAGGGTGCTCAATGTCCAGCCCCGGGTCTGGCCTTGATTATTATTCTGCATCTTCCGGCCATTTCTGATCCAAGAGCTCCAGCACAGGCTCGGTAATATCCATCTCCTGCTTGTTGTACACTAGGCCACTGTTCTGCTTATCCATGATCATGTCGTATCCGTTCTTTTCTCCGTAGTCCTGGATAATCTCCACCAGCTCCTTGATAATGGGCTCCCGCAGTTCCTTCTCCTTGGCCTGCATCCTGTTTTGATACTCCTGGTAGAGCTCCTGGAACTTCTGCACCTTTTCTCTGAACTCAGACTCCTTGTCGCTCTGGGCCTCCTGGCTGAGGACCAGGCTTTGCTTCTGCATCTCCTCCCGCATGGAGTCCAGCTCAGACTTGCGCTCATCCAGCCTTTGCTGCAGGCCCTGGAAATTCTGCTCCAGCTTTTGGATGGCTTCCTGTCCGGGCTCTGACTCCTCCAGCACGTACTGCAGATCCACCACGCCCACCTTGAGCTCCTGGGCCTGGGCCAGGGCAGGGAGCAGGAACATCATGGCCGTGCATATCAGTAGCTTGCGCATTGGTTCTCCTCCGCTGTTTTTGCTTGTGTCTATTGGCTAGGATCCGGCACGAGCGGGCTAGAAGAACTGGCCCACCGTGAACTCAAACCTGCCGTTGTTGCCCTTGAGATCGTCCAGGGGATAGCCGTATTCCAGGCGCAGGGGGCCCAGGGGAGAATTCCATCTGATCCCGGCGCCTACGCTCTTGTAGAATTCGAATTCCGGGCTCTCGTCCTTGCCCCAGACATCACCTGCGTCAAAGAAGACCACTCCCAGAAGGCCTAGGTCCTCGGCCAAGGGAAAGACCAGCTCCAAGTTGTTGAAGAAGGACTTGTAGCCGCCGACCTCCCTGCCCTCTTGGTCGTAGGAGGAAATGTCCTGGTATTCATAGCCCCGCACACTGCGGATGCCGCCCTGGTAGAACCTCTCGTGGTCTGGAATCCTTTCATCCGTGTTCTCCAGCAAATGGCCCAGCTCAAAATGCCAATGCAAGACTAGCTTCCAGAACAAGGTCTTGTAGTAGCTGTTCTCCAGCTTGGTCTTTATGAAGTTGTCGTCTCCGCCCAAGGGTCCTCCAGAGTTCTCCAGGGAGACTTCGCTCCTGTTGCCCTTGGTGGGAGCAAAGCTGCGGTCAGTGGTGTTGCGGATAGCCTTGACCTCCACTGAGCTGGACCAGTTTTCGCCTTCGATATCCTTTATCTGCCGGCTGGCATCATCATCCACGTCCTCTATGGTATACTGCTCCAGCTCGTAGTTCCAGTGCAGCCTGGTATAGCTGCCGATGCTGTAGGCAAACTTGGCCCTGCCCCCGGTGCGGTCCAGGTCATAAGTATTATATTCCCTGGAGGTGCTGTAGGCATCAAGGCCTGCGCCCAGACGAGAGTCGCGTACATGGGGGTTCCAGAAGCTGAGCTGATAGTTTGTGCTCTTGCTGCTGATGCTGCCCTTGAAGCCCAGGGTGTAGCCCTTGCCCAGGAAGTTGTCCTCCTGGATCTGGCCGGTGAAGAACACGTTGTCGATGCTGGAGTATCCTGCCCCCAGGCTGAAGGAGCCGGTGGGCTGTTCCTCCACCTGGACCTTGAGGTCCATCTGGTCCTGATTTTGGGTGGGTACTGTCTCGATGTCCACATCCTCGAAATAGTCCAGCCTCTGCAGGCGCTCCCTGGACTGAGTCAAGGCCTGACCCTGGAATTGATCACCCTCTGCCAGGAGCATCTCCCTGCGGATGACATTGTCCCTGGTCTTGTGGTTGCCGGAGAGCTCCAGCCTGCGGACAAACACCTTCTGCTGTTTGCGCAGGTCATAGGTCACATCCAGAATCCTGGCCTCGGAGTCCTTCTGCAGATCCACCCCGACCTCGGCAAAAGCGTAACCCTTATTGGCGAAGTAGTCCTCCAGGCTCTGCTGGTCTTTTTGCAGAATGGAGCGGTCGAAGTAGTCCTCCTGGTCAGCGAGGCTGTCCAGCTGGATAGCCTCGTACAATTTGTTTTCGTCATCGATTATGTCCCCGCTGAAGTCCACCTGGCCCACTTTGTACCTGGGCCCCTCCTGGACCTGGAAGATGATCTTGATGCCGTCCTCGATATATTCCACCTGGGGCTGGCCCACCTGGGCATCCACAAAGCCCTGGTCCATATAATAGGCCTCCAGGGCGGCAGCGTCCCGATCCAAAAGCTCCTCCTGCAACACCCCGCTGTCTGTGATCCAGGAGAACCAGCCCCTTTCCTTGAGGGCCAGCTGCTTCTTGAGTTCTCCGGAACTTATTTCTTCTGCGCCCTGGATGCTTATTTCCCGGATATACTGCTTCTGGTTTTCCTGCAGCTGAATAATCAGATCCACCTGGCCGGGCTCGGTCGGCTCCTGTGTATAGTCAGCTTCAGCCTGAGAGTAGCCCTCCCCCCGGTACAGCTCCCGGATCCTCTCCAGATCCTCTTTGACCAGGCGAGGGTTGAGCATGTCTCCGCTTTCCAGCTGCATAGACTCCCGGATTTCATCCTCCTTGAGCTCCTCAGCGCCCTGGATTTTGATGTTCTGGATCAAGGGCCTCTCCTGGACTTCGAAGATCACCAGCTGTCCTTCTGGGGTCTGCTCAGCCTGGACCTCGATATCCTGGAAAAAACCTGAATCAAACAGGCGCTGCATTTCCTGGCTCAGCTGTTGCCGATCAAAGCTGTCTCCGGCGCGCAGCTCCAGCCTGCTGAGCACAGCCTCCCGGTCCAGGTATTCGTTGCCCTGGACCTCGATCTCGGCGATGCGCTCCTCTGCCAGCAGGCTGTCCTGGACCTCCGTGGCCAGCTCCTGCAGGCCCTGGTCCAGCTCCTGCAGGCTATAGCCGCTGACAAAAATGGGCCTGGTCAGATCCAGCTGTTCTGAATCCACCAGACGCGCGTCCAGGCTTAGCTGCTGGCCCACTTGATTGACGTTGCCGTACACGGCAAAGTCCGCTCCAGCCTCCTGGGCCAGGTCCTGGGCGGTTTGCAGATCCAGCTCCCGGATGTCTTCCTGTTCCAGCAGCTTTCGGGTGTCCTGCAGGGGGATCACCTGCAGCCCGAGCTGCTCTAGTTCGCGGTGTAAAAGTTCCTGGGGCTCCAGATCCTGTTCTTGGAGATCGGCGTTGCTGCCCCAGGGCAAAACCAGGATTTGCCGTCCGGATTCAGCCTGGGCCTGGGCCAGGCTTGGGCCCAGGAGACAGAGCAGCAAAGCGAGCCAGAACATGCACTGTCCACTCAAGGTAGTAGTCTTACGGGCAGGCATAGAGCCTCCCGTTTTGGATCTGCATGCAAGTTTGCATTTTTTCTGCTAGCTCCAGATTGTGGGTCACCAGGACTAAGGTGGTCCCCAGTTTTTGATTCAGCTCAGCCAGGAGATCCCCCACCCGGGACCAGTTGCCTGGATCCAGGTTGCCTGTAGGCTCATCCGCCAGGATGACCTCAGGATCCAGGGCTGTAGCTCTGGCTATAGCAGCCAGCTGTCTTTCTCCCCCGGAGAGGGTGGTGACGTTCCTGTGCGCCTTGTCTCCCAGGCCCACCATTTGCAGCTTGGTCCTGGCCAACTCCAGGGCCCTGGCCCTGGGTTCCCCTGCTATCCAGGCAGGCATGGCCACGTTCTCCTGGGTGCTGAACTCAGGCAGGAGGTGATGGAACTGGAAAACAAAGCCGATGCTTCGGCCTCTCAGGGCAGCCTTACTCTTGGGATCCAGGTCTGCGATATCTCGGCCCTGGAAGAGGATTTTGCCCCGGGACGGACGATCTATAGCCCCCATTATTTGCAGCAACGTGGTCTTGCCTGATCCGGAGGCACCTACAATAGCCAAGGATTCGCCCTTTTGCACCACCAGATGGATGTCCTCCAGGATGCAAAGGGTCTCCACTGGAGTTCTTACATATTTGTCCACTTGCAGCAACTCAAATAAGGGGCTGCTACTCATAGCGCAATACCTCTGCCGGCTCCAGGGCAGCTGCCTGCCTGGCAGGATAGATGGTGGCCAGAAAGCAAAGTACCAGGGCTGCCACTGCAATAAGCATGAGATCCAAGGATTCCAGACGAACAGGCAGGTGATCCATGTAATAGATATCCTGGGGCAGGCTTATGAACTGGTATTCACTGAGCAGATAACTGGCTCCCA
The DNA here is from genome assembly GCA_046546355.1 of Desulfohalobiaceae bacterium. Classification (GTDB taxonomy): domain Bacteria; phylum Desulfobacterota; class Desulfovibrionia; order Desulfovibrionales; family Desulfothermaceae; genus CAZBUB01. The sequence continues at coordinate 105,554 of JBKGXZ010000001.1, forward strand.
GGCCCAGCCCAAAACCCAGGGCGGTGCCCAGGACCCCGATGATGCTGCCCTGGAGCATAAAGATGCGCCGGATGCTTTCCCGGGTGGCACCCAGGGACATGAGCACCGCGATATCCTGCCTCTTTTCCATAACCAGCATGATCAGGGTGGTGACGATGCTGAAGGAGCCCACCAGGACTATCATGGTCAGTATTACCGCCATTGCTGTCTTTTCCAGCTTCAGGGCAGAGAACAGGCTGCTGTTCATCTCCATCCAGGTCTGCACAGCCAGGGGCCTGTCCAGCAAAGCGTTTTGGATTTGGCTAGCAATCTCCGGAGCCTGGTAGACATCCTGCAGCCCCACCTCCAGACCAGTGACCAGATCCTTTTTGAACCCCAGGATATCCTGAGCAGCAGGCAGGGACGTATAGGCCAGGGAGGAGTCGTATTCCTGCATTCCGGACTCGAAGACCCCGACTACCTTGAAGGCTTTGATTTCCGGGCTGAATCCGGCGGTTCCTGAACGGCCGCTAGGGGTCAGGGCATGGACACTGCTGCCGGTCTCAAGCCCTAGACGGGAAGCCAGTGCCCTGCCCAGGATAATACCCGGGGCCTCCTGATCCTTTCGGTTCTCCAGGTCCTGCAGCGAGCCTTGGAGCATCATGTCCTGCAGCCCCAGCACCTTTTGCGCAGAGGAGAGGTCTATGCCCCGCAGGGCAGCACCTTTGACTCTTTGGGAGGAGCTGAGCATGACCTCGGTGTAGATAAAGGGCATGACTCCTTGTACTTCCTGCATCCTAGAAATCTCTTGCTGGGGATCTTGATAGTCCTGCAGGGCCTGTGCAGTGCTCTGGACCATGATATCCGGGGTCATGCCCAGGATCTTGTCTTGCAGATTGTGGCTGAAGCCGTTCATGACCCCCAGGACGATAATCAGGGCGGCCACTCCCAGGGCCACCCCCAGGATGGACATCAGGGAGATAGCGGAGATGAAGCTGTGCTTGCGCCTGGTGAGCAGATAGCGCAAGGCAATGAAGAACTCTACGCTCCGCATACTCAAGGTTTATTCAGCCAGGCTTTCTGGTTTGAGATGGGGGAAGAGGATGACTTCCCGGATGGAGGGGCTATCAGTGAAGAGCATCACCAGGCGGTCAATGCCTATGCCTTCCCCTGCTGCAGGGGGCATGCCATACTCCAGGGCCCTTAAATAGTCCTCGTCCATAAAGTGGCTCTCCTCATCCCCTTGTTCCTTGGCCTGGACCTGCTCCTGGAAGCGCTGCCTCTGGTCCCTGGGGTCGTTCAGCTCGGAAAAGGCGTTAGCTATCTCCTTGCCTGCCACAAACAGCTCGAACCTGTCGGTGAGCTCAGGGTGGTCCTGGTTCTTCCTGGAGAGCGGGGAAATCTCCAGGGGATAGTGATAGATAAAATGGGGCTGGATCAGCTTGGGCTCCACCAAAAGGTCAAAGAGCTTGGCCTGGATCTGGCCCAGGTTGTCATAAATCTGGATATTTTCGCCCTGCTGGCGCAAGAGCTGCTGGGCCTGTTCCCGGTCCTGGTACTGTTCAGACTCCAGGCCACCCAGCTCCTGCAGGGCCTGATGGAAGGTCATGCGCTTCCACGGCGGGGTGAGGTCTATGCTCTGGCCCTGGTAGCTAAGCCGCATGCTGCCCAGGATATTATGGGCCAGATAGGCAAGGAGCTCCTGACTCAAGTCCATGAGCTGGTAAAAATCCGCATAGGCCCAGTAAAATTCCAGCATGGTGAATTCAGGGTTGTGCTGGGTGGAGATGCCCTCGTTGCGAAAGTTGCGGTTGATCTCGTAGACCCTTTCCAGGCCTCCAACCAGGAGTCTCTTTAAATACAGCTCAGGGGCGATGCGCAGGTAGAGCCGCATGTCCAGAGCGTTGTGATAGGTTACAAAGGGTCTGGCTGTGGCCCCGCCCGGGATGGGCTGCATCATGGGGGTCTCTACCTCCATGAAGCCCTGCTGGTCCAAAAAAAGCCTGGTCAGGGCCAGGAGTCTGGTCCTGATCCGAAATATATCCTTGACTCTGGGGGTTACTATCAGGTCTACATACCTTTGCCTGTACCTGGCCTCCACATCCTTAAGGCCGTGGTATTTTTCAGGCAAAGGCCGCAGGGACTTGCTGAGCAGGCGCACTTCCAGGGCGTTTAGGGTCAGCTCCGAGGTCTTGGTCCTGAACAGGGTGCCCCGGACTCCCAGGATGTCCCCGATATCAAATTTTTTGAACAGGTTGTAGGCCTCCTGGCCCAGGGTGTTCTTCTGTACGAAGACCTGCAGCTTGCCGCTTTGGTCCTGGAGGTGCAAGAAAGTGACCTTGCCGAAGGAACGCAGGGCCATGACCCTGCCAGCGATGCAAAACTCCTGCTCCAGCTCCTGCAGCTCAGCATCCTGGCATTCCTGGTAGGCCTGGAGAATATCCTGGATACAAGTGTCGGGCCGAAAGTCGTTGGGGAAAAGATCGCAGCCCAGATCCTCCAGCTGCCGGGCCTTTTCCCAGCGCTGTTGCATAACCTGACTCTGGCTCTGCGGCTGCCCTGTTTTCTGGTTCAAAGTGCGCTCTCCGTGTGGCTTCTTGCTCAGCTGCGCCTATTATAGGCGCGGGTCACTGGGTTTTAGGAATGCTCTAGTGGGTATGACATCAGGATGTCCAAATGAATCTGTATAGGTCAAATTCAGAGCAGCGTCAAGACGCACAGTCAGGGGGTCAGGCTGTTTAGTCCCGGGGCTGGTCCAGGTCCCGCAGGCCTCCGCTCTGCTCTGCGTCCCAGGAGGAGCCGTCCTCCAGGGGCTCCACATGGATAATGGTCCTGGTTCTGGGCAGCTCCCTGCTGATGGCCTCCTCTATCTTGCAGCACAGGTTGTGGGAATGCTGCACAGAATATTCCCCGGGCAGCAGCAAATGGAACTCTACAAACCTGTGGGCCCCTGCCTTTCTGGTCTTCAGCGCGTGGTACCTGGCTTCATGTCCAGCGATTTCCCGGATCTGGTCCATAATCAGCTGCAGCTCCCTGCCGGGCAGGGAGCTGTCCAGCAGCCCGGACATAGAACGCCGCAAGAGGGACAGGCCGGTCCAGGTGATGTTGGCTGCCAGCAGGGTGGCCAACAGGGGATCCAGGAACCAGAGCTTCTCAGGGTTTATCTGCATCAACCCCAGGCTGGCCACCAGCCCCAGGGAGGTCCAGACGTCCGTGAGCAGGTGTCTGGCGTCAGCTTCCAGGGCAATGCTGTCGTATTCCCGGGCTGCCCTGAGCATTATCCTGGCTGCCGCAAAGTTGATGCCAGCAGCCAGGATAGCGACTATCAGACCCAAATTGATGCTGGTCAATACCGCCGGGGACAGCATGCGCTGCACAGACATATAGACTATGCCTGCCGCAGCAGACAGGATCAGCAGACCCTCCAGGGCCCCGGCCAGATACTCCAGTTTGCCGTGGCCAAAGGCATGTTCCCTGTCAGCAGGTTTATAGGCCTGGCTCAAGGTGAACAGCACCAGGATCCCTGCGCTTAAGTTGATCACAGTCTCCAAGGCATCAGAGAGCAGTCCCACTGAGTTGGTCAAGAAATAGGCGGAGAATTTGAGGACCAGGGTCAGCAGGGAGGCTATGATGGATAATAGGGCGAATCTGGTGATGTGCAGAGTCAATTATCCTCCCAAAAGGGCTTGTGGGTTTGCTTAGTGCTGGGAAGCAGAGATTGCCAGGGCAGGCCTAATCATGTTAGGTGCTAGCAAGGGACACAGGTGTTGGCTGTTGGTTCACATTTATCAGGGCCCCGAGCCCATCCAGTGAACTTTGCCCTTTTTAATACGTGAGTTGTGCCCGATGCAGCACCAAAAGGGTACCAGACGACCCTGCAAGCGTCAATTTGGCCCGGCAGGGCAATTTTAGAACAACCCTGGCCTGGATAAGGAGGTATAGCCCAGACTATGTTGCCGGAGATCAAGAGCATTTTAATGGCTACAGATTTTTCCCAGTCCGCATGGAAGGCCATGCAATATGCCGCCGCCCTGGCTAGGGTGCATTCCGCCCGGGTATTCTGTTTGCATGTCCTGCCTGAGCTGCCCCAGGAGCTGGCTATGAGCGCAGGCTCCAGCGGCTTTTATGACCTGGGACCTGGCCTGGCCGGAGTTCTGCCCACCAGCAGCTCCTTTTACGAGCAAAGGGCTGAGGGCAGCAGAAAAAAGGAGCAGCAGGCCCAGCAAAGGGCCCAGGAGCTGGCCCGGGACCACCTCAAGAACCTGATCCTCAAGCTGGATGCCGAAGAGCACAGCAGCACCTTGAAAACCAAGGATACTGCAGTGCGCTCCGGGGACCCGGTGCGCAGCATCCTACAGGAGGTGGACAGTGGCAGCTTTGATCTGTTGATCATGGGTCGCAGGGGCCACGGCAAGCTGCGCTGGCCCAGGATTGGCGGGGTGGCCCAAGGCGTGCTAAGCTACAGCGCCATACCTGTGCTGATAATAGGCAGGCCTGCCAATAAGTCCTGATCCGGGAGATCAGGACATTTTTAGGCTGCAAGCTTCATCCAGCCTAAGACTGGCTCAGCTTGCATAGCTCGAAGTCCTGGCCCCCAAGCTCCGGGTGCACTGCTTGAATCAGCTTTAAGGGGCTGATGTAGTCCTGGCTCCAGTCCAGGAGCAGACGCAAACAGCAAGGTGAGGTCTGGCGCACCTCAGCCAGCAGAGGCCTCAGGTCCACGTGCCTGGGGCCTTTTTTGCCCTGCAGGCTTAAGGGGTAGTTACTGGACTGCAGGATGTCTTGCCAGGCCGCAACCAGTCTGGAGCATTTTTCCTGCTGCAGGTTGAAGCCCAGCTCGAACTCCTCCCTGCTGGCTGGGGCAGGCTTCTTGCCTGGAGGCAATTCCTGGGCCTCTCTGAACTCTAACCCCTGGGGCGCTGTCTGGTTCAGCCTGCAAAGGGTGTCCCGGGGATATTCCCTGCTGCGCAGGGCGACACAGAACCATTCCGCCCAGCTGGCCACTCCCACGGGCAGAGCCCGGGGGAAGGAGAGCAAGGGCTTGGGGTGGAACCCCTGGCTGAAGCTCAGGGGCAGATCCGCCCGGCGCAGGGCCCTTTCCAGACAGCCCTGCAGCTCCAGCTGGCTCAAGTACTTGGCAGGCCCTGTCTTGGTAAACCAGATGCGCAGCTGCACTTCCTTGCTTCCCTGCTCTGAATCCGGTAAATCCAGGCTGGCGCTGTTTTGCTGCTCCTGGTCCCTGCAGCGCTGGTTGAGGACCGGCCCCAGGCCTGCTGTCGGGTCCTGCCTGACCTGCTCCGGGCTGCGGACCCCCCGGGAGCAAACTCCGCACTGGCTGCAGGCCTGGAACCGGCAGTCCAGCGTCTTGTGGCCCTGGATGGATTTTTGCCACTCCTCGAGCAGGTAGTCCTTATGGACCCCGGTGTGCAGATGATCCCAGGGCAGGCCCTGTCCGGCAGCCCTGGCCTGCAGGTAGGCCTCTGGATCCAGGCCGTGCTTCTCAAAGGCCTGCAGCCAGAGCTGCAGGCTGAAATGCTCCTGCCAGCTGCTCAGGATATCCCCGTCCTGGTAGGCTGTATGCAGGACCTGGCCCAGCTGCCGGTCCCCCCTGGAGAAGACCCCTTCCAGAAAGCTCATTTCCGGCTGGTGCCAGCGCAACTTGAGGTTCTTGTGTCCCTGGAAAAGATCCTTGAGCAGGCTTATCCTGCGCCTGGTCTCCTGCAGGGAGATCTGCCCGGCCCACTGGAAAGGGGTGTGGGCCTTGGGTACAAACGGGGCAATGGAGACGGTAATCTGGGTGCGCCTGGAAAGCTTGCCTGCGGTATGCTGCACCTTGAGGCACAAATCCAGAATGGCCTCCAGGTCCTGGTCAGTCTCTGTGGGCAGGCCGATCATGAAGTACAGCTTGACTCCACTCCAGCCCAGGGAGAACAGGTCCTGGCAGTGCTGCAGCAGCTCCTGCTCCTGGATATCCTTGTTTATCACCTCCCGTAGCCGCTGGCTGCCTGCTTCAGGGGCCAGGGTGATGCCTGTCCTGCGCAGCCTGCCCAAGAGCTGCATCAGCTGCGGGCTCAGGGATCCAGCCCGCAAGGAGGGCAGGGAGATAGCCACCTTTTCCCGGGAGCATCTGGCAAAGGCCTTGGCAAAAAGGCCCTCCAGGCTGGAGAAGTCCCCGGTGCTCAGCGATAGGAATGACAGCTCCTCATAGCCTGTGGCGGACAGGGCCTGGAGCATAGTGCTTTCCAGTTCCTGCTGGGAACGTTCCCGCACCGGTCTGGTGACCATCCCGGCCTGGCAGAATCTGCAGCCCCTGGTGCAGCCTCGGGCTATTTCCAGGCTCAGGCGGTCATGCACCGGCTTGCCGAAGGGCAGGATCTGTGCCTCTGGGAAGTCCTCCTGCCGCAGGTAAGGCTGGGTGCGTTTTTCTACCTGGCAGTAGTCCTGCAGCAAGGGCGCTGGGGTGCAATGCCCGGGCTGGAACTGGAAGAAGGCAGGCACATAGATCCCGGGCAGTTCCTTGAGCCTGGACAAAACATCCTGCTTGGCCAATCTGTCCCGCCTGGCCTGCAACAAGGTCCTGGAGATCTCCAGGACCGCATCCTCCCCATCTCCAAGCAGAAAAAGGTCAAAGAAGTCAGCCACGGGCTCGGGACTAAAAGCCATGCCCCCGCCGCCCAGGATCAGGGGGGCATTATCCCCCCTCTGGCTGCTGTACAAGGGTATGCCAGCCAGGTCCAGCATGTATAAAACGGTAGTGTAACAAAGCTCCTGGGTCAGGCTGAAGCCAATGATGTCCATTCTGTCCAGGCTGGTCTTGGACTCCAGGGTGCAAAGCTGCCTGCCCTGGCTGCGCAGGACATGGGCTGCCTCCGGCTGGGGGGCGAAGACCCGCTCCGCCCAGATCCAGGACTGCTGGTTCAGGATATGGTACAAGATCTTTTGGCCCAAGTAGGACATGCCCACGTTGTACAGGTCAGGAAAGGCCAGGGCCCACCTGAGGCTTGCCTGGGAAGGGTCCTTGTGGACTGCGCCGAATTCAGTGCCCAGATAGTGGCTGGGGTTCTTGAGTAAAGGGATCAAATCCTGCATGGGTCAACATGCCTTTGCTCTGGCAAACAAAAGGCGGCCGCTGAAGCGGACCGCCTTTAGCATGCTGCAGCAGCCCTGATGTGGTTTAATATGCCCTCAATAAGGCCCAGCAGGCCTTCAGGCAGGTTGAAAAAAATAGGGGCAGGGTTTAGTAATGTACATGATCTCCAGGGCGCCCAGGCCTAGCCCTTGAACAGGTCGCTGATGTCGGTGATGTTGCCGCCCTTTTGACCCTGGCCAGCCATGCTCTGCAGGTTCTTCAGATCAGCGCTGGAAGAGATTGTCAAATTGCTGGAGGCCTCGATATACTTGTTCTTCAGGTCCTCGGGGACATTCTTGTATTCGTACATCACGTGCTGTGTGGAGATCTCGCCATCGATCTCAGTGTCAAAGGGGTAGCCGAAAGGCATAAGCGCCATCTGCACCCCGCCCTGCTGAGTGGGTATGGTCTGCAGGATGGCCGGGTCCTTGATCTTGCCCTCTTCCTGATCCATTTTGCCGAGCACCATATCTCCGTTGATCAATTTCACCAAGCGAATATCCTGGGAAGTCATAGCTCGCTCCTATTTTGTTTGAGATTAAAAGAGAAAAATTAGGCACTCCCTTAGCTTCTGTCAAGGGTTGCCAGTCCTGGAAGGGACAGGCAGGCTGCGGTGCTGGGTGCCTGGGCCCGCAGGAGGCGGGAAAGGATAGCTGGATATGAACGGACTGGACATCTTTCTGGTTCTTTTGTGCGGGTTTACGTTGCTGCGTGGGTTGTTCAGGGGGCTGGTCCGGGAGCTGGCCTCCATCAGCGGCTTGATATTGGGGTTCTGGGCCGCGCACAGCTTTTATGCCTTGGCAGCAAAGCAGTTGCTGGTAATTATTCCGGCCAGGGAATACGCAGAGATAGCTGCCTACGCCTGCATCTTCCTCCTGGTGCTCCTGGTGTTCATGATTCTGGGGGCAGGGCTGCAGAAGCTGCTGCAAGCCCTGTTTCTGGGCTGGCTGGATCGCCTGGCTGGAGGTTTCTTGGGCTTGGGCAAGGGGCTGATTTTAGGCTGTCTGGTGTTTCTGGGGCTCAGTTTTTTTCTGCCCAGGGACTCCCAGCTGCTGACTGGCTCTACCCTGGCTCCCTACCTGGATCTGTTGCTGCAGCAGGTGCAGGACCTGCTGCCGGAGGAGGTCCAGGATCTGCTGCAAAGATAAAGCAGCCTGCAGTAACATCTTGTTCAGCCGGTGAGTGGGTTGTGGTCAAGCCCGCTTTATTGTCCACAGATACATAAGGAGTGCATAGCTTGGCAGAGAACAGCATCCAGCAGGTCCTGGAGGTGATCGATGCCCTGTTGGGGCCCGAGGGTTGCCCCTGGGACAGAGAACAGACCCCGAGTTCCCTTTGCGATTACTTTCTGGAGGAAAGCTTCGAGCTCACCGAAGCAGTGCAGAGCGGGCAGAGGCAGGAGATCCTGGAGGAGATGGGGGATGTGTTCTTCCTGCTTTTGTTCATGTCCAGGCTGCTCAAGCAGGAGCAGGGCCTGGAGCTGCAGGAGGTCTTAGAGCAGAGCGCGGCCAAGATGCGCAGCAGGCACCCCCATGTCTTCTGCAGCAGGGAGATACGCAGCAGGCAGGAGCTGCACGCCAGCTGGGAGGAGAGCAAGAGAAGGGAGAAGGAAGCCAAAAATCAGGTTTTGACCTGGAAAAACCTGTTTCAGTCCCTGCCCCGGGGCCTGCCGCCTTTGCTCAAGGCCTACCGCATCCACTCCAAGGCTGCCAGGGCAGGCTTTACCTGGCAAAATAACCAGGAGCAGCAGCAGGCCCTGGGGCGCGAATGGCAGGAATGGAGCCAGGCTGCCCAGGAGGGAAGCTGGGAGCAGAAGCAGGAGGAATTCGGGGATCTTTTGTTCAGCCTGGTGGAGACCGGCCGCAGGAGCGGCATCAAGGCTAGCTCGGCTCTGCAGCAGGCAAATTTGAAGTTCCTGCACCGCTGGCGGCTGATGCAGGAGCTGGCTGAGGCCAAAGGCCTGCAGTGGGATGATCTGGATCAGGAGACCCGGGAGGAGCTTTGGCAGCAGGCCAAGGCTAAGCAGGCTTGGCCAGGCCATTGAAACCGGCTATGATCTCCCAGGCCTGTTCTGCCGTCTCCACAAAGTGGAAGAGTTCCAGGTCCTGCTGGTTTATTGTGCCCTCCTCCACCAAAACCTCGAAATTTAGTAACCTTTGCCAGAACTTTCGCCCGAAGAGGATGACAGGGATGGGCTTGATTTTGCGGGTCTGCAGCAAGGTCAGGGTTTCAAAAACCTCGTCCAGGGTGCCGAAGCCCCCGGGGAAGGCCACCAGCCCCTTAGAGCGGATCATAAAGTGCATCTTCCTGGTGGCGAAATAATGGAACTGGAAGCAAAGCTCCGGGCTTACGTATTGGTTGGGTACCTGCTCATGCTCCAGAACTATATTCAGACCTATGCTTTTAGCCCCTGCATCATGGGCCCCCCGATTGGCTGCCTCCATGATGCCCGGCCCGCCCCCGGTGATAACCAGCAGTTTGCTGTCACTATTGCTGGCAATGATCCTGCCCAGTTTGCGGGCCTCCTGGTAGTAGCTGCTGTTGTCCAGGTCCCTGCGGGCCCTTTTGAGTTCCCTGTCAAGCCTGGGGTCCCCGGGGCTCTGCTCGAGCTCTTGCTGCAGGCTGGATACCCTGGTTCTGGCTGTCTCCGGGTCAGGGATGCGCGCGCTGCCGTAAATGACCACTGTAGATTCCACGCCATGGTCTTGCAGGGTGAGCTCCGGCTTGAGCATTTCCAGCTGGATGCGGGTGGGTCTAAGCTCCCTTCTGAGCAGAAAGTCTTGATCCTGGAAGGCCAGCCTGTAGGTGGCGGAGGAGGTCTGCTCGGATTCCGACTCCCGGGATTGCCTGTGCGCAAGTTCCTGAGCTGAAGGATAAGGGCCTTGGGGCAGGATCTTGCAGTTTTGCATGCCGTGTTCCTGTGGTTTGGGCCGGCCCCTCAAGGGCCGGCTGATGTGCTCTGGGTTCAGCTCCGAACCTGGGCCAGGGCAAAGCTTCCGCCTACTATAAAAGAAGTTTGATATTAAAAAAAATGCACAGGGTCAACAGAGCCCTTCCCAGGGATGCAGCAGCAAGAGAGGGGAAACCTTGACAGGTTTAGCGGGCTTGACTTATGGATAACAGATGCTGCTTCGCAACAAGTCAGGATCCGGCCGGAGCTGGCTTTGGCGGCCAGGCCATTGCGGTCTTGGTGCGCGCCGGAGCTGATCCAGGAAACACCAGAAGCACAAGCCCACCAAGGGCCGCAGGCCAGAGGCAGGTCTGCGGCCCTTTTTGCTTTCAAACCGTTAAAAAGCATTAGGAGGGCAAGTCATGTCCAGAATTCTTGCTGCATGTTTAGGAGCAGTACTCTTGCTGGGGACCCTGGCTCCTGCTGCCCTGGCCCAGGACATTCGGCTCAGCTATGCCAATTTTCCGCCTGCAGGGACCTTTCCCAGTGTGCAGATGGAGAGATGGGCCAAGGAAGTGGAACAAAGGACCCAGGACAAGGTACAAATAGACACCTTCCCTGGCGGCGCCTTGCTGGGAGCCAAGAACATGCTCAGGGGCGTGACCCAGGGCCAGGCAGACATAGGGTGTTTGAGCATGGCCTACCAGCCCGGGGTGTTTCCCATGACCTCAGTGCTGGAGCTGCCCCTGGGCCTGGAGTCAGCAGAGCAGGCCAGCCGGGTGCTCTGGGAACTGTATCAGGCAAACCAGCCCCAGGAGTTCTCGGAAGTCAAGGTGCTGACCATGTTTGCCTCTGCCCCTGCCAACATCATGAGCAAGAAGCCTGTGCGGGGTTTAGAGGATTTGCAAGGCCTGGAGCTCAGGGCCTCGGGTACGGCCTCCAAGATGCTGGAGGAGCTGGGGGCCACCCCGGTGTCCATGCCCATGCCCGAGACTCCGGAAGCCCTGCAGAAAGGAGTGGTCCAGGGCCTGTTCTCCTCCCTGGAAGTGCTCCAGGATCTGGACTTTGCTGCCTATTGTCCCTACGTGACCCTGACCGAGCTGCAGGTCTACCCGTTTGCAGTGGTCATGAACCAGGACAAATGGCAAAGCCTGCCCCAGGAGGTGCAGGAGGTAATAGAGGATCTGGGCCAGGAACAGGCCCTGTGGACTGGAAGATATATGGATTCCCATGTGCAGGAGGCCCTGGAGTATGCCAGGCAGGAGCACCAGGTGCAGGTTTTTGAGCTGAGCACCCAGGAGCAGGAGGAGATCAGGGACCGGACCAGGCCAGTGATCCAGGACTGGAAGGACATGGCCCGGGACAAGGGCCTGGATGCGGAAGCAATACTCCAGGAAGTCAAAGACTTAAGGGATAAGCACGCCCAGGATTAGGCCTGGGCCTGAAGCTGCCGCAAAGGGCGCAACAAGGATAGCTATTATGCTGGCTAAGGCGGTGATCTGGTTGAGCCGGGCTTATCTGGCCCTGGCCGGAGCGGTGCTCATGGGGCTTATGCTCCTGGCTTGCGCAAACATGGTGTTGCGCTTTATGGGGCATCCCCTGCAGGGCACTTATGAGATCCTGGGCCTGGGCGGGGCGTTTGTGGCTGCAGCCGCCCTGGGCGGCACCCAGCTCAAAGGCGGACACATCCAGGTGGACATCCTGCCCACCCTGCCGGGCCTGGCAGGCAGGCTGATCCAGGTCCTGGCCAGGCTGGCCTGCGCACTGTTCTTTGCCCTTTTAAGCTGGAGGCTGTGCAAGCTGGCAGGGGGGCTGGCAGCCAGCGGGGAGCTCTCCGAGACCCTGCGCATAGCCTACTTTCCTGTGGTCTATGCCGTGAGCCTGGGTTTTGTGCTCCTGGTGCTGGTGCTGATCCTGGAGCTGGCCCAGGACCTGGGCAGGGGGCGCTAGTCATGAGCCCTATGCTGATCGGCTTGCTTGGGATTGCCGGGCTGCTGCTTCTGATCTTCGTGCTGCGCATACCAGTGGGCTTCGCCCTGGCCATGACAGGTTTTCTAGGCTTCTGGGCCGTGGTGAATCTTAAAGCCGCCTTGGGCATGCTGGGGGACGAGAGCTGGGAGGTGCTTTCCTCGTATGGCCTGACCGTGATCCCCCTGTTTGTGCTTATGGGCCAGGTCTGCTTCCACTGCGGGGTGAACCAGAGGATGTACCAGGCAGCCCGGGCCTGGTTGGGCCAGCTCAAAGGCGGTGTGGCCATGGCCACTATTCTGGCCTGTGCCGGGTTTGCTGCCATCTGCGGCTCCAATACCGCAACCGCAGCCACTATGAGCAGCGTGGCCCTGCCAGAGATGCGCAGATACGGCTACCATCGCATATTCAGCAGTGGGGTGGTAGCTTCCGGATCTACCCTGGGGGTGATGCTGCCGCCCAGCGTGGTGCTGATCATCATCGGTCTGCAGACCGGGCAGTCTATCGCGGTCCTGTTCTGGGCAGCCCTGCTTCCGGCCCTGCTGCTGGCCCTGCTGTTCCTGGCCTCCATCTGGATCTTCTGCAGTCTGCGTCCGGATCTGGCCCCGGCAGGGGAGGCCTGCAGCTGGAAACAGAGATTCTTTGCCCTGCGCGGGGTGCTGGAGGTTTTGTTGTTGTTCGGCCTGGTCATGACCGGGCTGCTGCTGGGTGTTTTCACTCCCAGCGAGGCCGGGGCTGCTGGCGCATTTTTGTCCCTGCTGCTGTGCCTGGCAGGGGGCAACCTCAGTTGGAGCCGGCTGCTGGCAGCCTTTGATGACACCCTGCGCATTTCCTGCATGATCATGGTCATTGTCCTGGGCGCAGTGCTGTTCGGCAGGTTTCTGGCCGTGACCAGGCTGCCCTACGAGGCAGCCCAGATTGTGGCTGATTTGCCTCTGCCTCCGGTTTTGATCATGACCGGAGTGTTTGTTATCTATCTCCTGGGCGGGGCGATCATGGATGCCCTGGCGCTGCTGGTAATAACCATCCCTATCTTTTTCCCCCTGGCCCAGTCTCTGGGCTATGATCCGGTCTGGTTCGGGGTCTGGGTGACCCTGGTGACCACCATGGGTGCTGTGACTCCGCCGGTGGGTATCAACACCTTCATTGTTGCCTCCATGGACCCGGAGAGCAACCTGAAGCAGGTGTTCAAGGGTGTTGGCCTGTTTCTGCCCGCTTTTGTGCTCTGCGTTTGCCTGCTTTTGCTGTGGCCAGGCCTGGCCCTGTGGCTGCCTGGTTTTATGCAATAGCCCGGACCGGCTGGTTGCCAAAAATCCATATTTGTTCTAGCATACAAGTATCCGATTGGGGTGTTCCGCTAAATGCGCGGGACTGAGAGTACACCCATGGAACCTGATACAGTTAGTACTGTCGAAGGGAACTCGGATACCCTCCTGCAGTCTGCTGCCAGATTTTCCGTGCTGGATTTGAGCCCAACCTCCATCCTGTCCGGAGATCCCCTGTTACCAGGTTCCCTGGGGTGTCAAGAACTTGTAAACACCCGGAGGGGAGATATGTCCTTAGAAGAGACCATTGTCACAGAAGCCATTGCCACAGAGTATTTCCGCAAGCTGCATTCCAGCCTGGAGCTTGATGTGGCGGTGATCGGAGCCGGTCCCTCAGGCATGACCGCGGCCTGGAGGCTGGCTGCAGCTGGCTGCAACGTGGCTGTTTTCGAGCGCAAGCTATCCATAGGCGGCGGCATGTGGGGCGGGGGCATGACCTGGAACTTTATAGTGGTCCAGGAGGAGAGCAGACAGACCCTGGAAGAAGCGGGCTTGAGCCTGCAGGAATTCAAGCCTGGGTACTATACAGTGGATGCGGTGGCAGCTACCACCACCCTGGCCTCCAAGGCTGCCCTGGCAGGGGCCAAGTTCTTTACCTGCATGAGTGTGGAGGATGTGGTCCTGCGGGAGGTAAAGGGCAGCAAGCAGGTGACCGGTATAGTCGTAAACTCCAGCCCGGTGGAGATGGCTGGGCTGCATGTGGATCCCCTGGTCCTGAGCTGCAAATGCCTGCTGGAGAGCACCGGCCACGATCTGGAAGTGCTAAGCACCCTGGTGCGCAAGAACGATGTCCGTCTGGACACCCCGAGTGGCGGTCTGCAGGGGGAGCAGTCCATGTGGGCGGAGGTGGCGGAGAAGACCACGGTGCAGAATACCCGGGAGATCTTTCCCGGGGTGTTTGTGGCAGGGATGGCTGCCAATGCTGCCTTCGGCTCCTACCGCATGGGTCCCATCTTCGGCGGAATGCTGCTGTCCGGGGAAAAAGCCGCCAGGCAGATTTTGCAGAGGCTGGGTCATGAACAGTAAGTCGGAGCCAGGAGCTCAAAAAATCCCTGTGGCCCTGAGCATAGCAGGCTCGGACAGCAGCGCAGGGGCCGGAATCCAGGCTGACCTGAAGACCTTCCAGGCCCACAATGTTTACGGCTTGACCGCAGTTACCGCAGTTACTGCGCAAAACACCCAGGGCGTATACGCGCTGCAGGAGGTGGATCCGGAGCTGGTTCAGGAGCAGATCTTTTGCCTGTTCAGGGACATGCGCATAGATGCGGTCAAGATAGGTATGGTCAGCAGCTCCGGGATAATCAGGGCAGTGGCTGGAGCCTTGAGGCAGGTGCAGCCCGGGAAGGTGGTCCTGGATCCGGTGATGGTCTCTAAGTCCGGGCATGAGCTGCTCGCGCCCCAGGCCAGGCAGGACCTGCAGCAGGAGCTTTTTCCCCTGGCTGATATCATCACTCCCAACCTGCAGGAAGCCGAAGCCCTGCTCCAGACAAGCATATCTTCCCTGCTGGAGATGCAGGAGGCAGTCGGTCAGCTGTGTTCCCTGGGCCCGGCCAGGGTGGTGCTGAAAGGAGGACACCTGCAGGGCTCCCAGGCAGTGGATGTCTATTATGACGGACATGATCTGCAGCAGCTGCGCAAGGAGTTTGTTGTTAGCCGCAACACCCATGGCACAGGCTGCACCTTCTCTTCCGCTATAGCAGCCTGCCTGGCCAGGGGAGATTCCTGGCTGCAAGCGGTTCAAGGGGCCAAGGAGTATGTCTACCAGGCTATAAAACACGCCCTGCCTTTGGGTCAGGGCCACGGCCCTACCAATCATTTCTATAGTTTCTTCCAGCCCGGGCAGGGCAGGGAGCCAAACGGAGGCCGCAATGCTGGATAAGAATACGGAGCTTTACAATATGTTCCAGGGCTGCAGCCAGGAGCTGGCAAGTCAGGAGGGTCTGCAGCAGGAAGCTATACAAACAGGTTTGCAAAACGGGAGCATGGTGCTGTTGGCCAACCCTGCTCACCAGGGCATAAAGCCCACCCTGGTGGGCCAGCCCGCCAGGATCAAGGTCAACGCCAACCTTGGGACCTCTGGATTCGTGCAGGATCTGCAGCTGGAGCTAGGCAAGCTGAGGACTGCAGAACAGGCAGGCACGGATACTGTAATGGATCTGTCCACTGCCGGGGATCTGGATCTGGTCCGGGAGCGGATGCTGGGCAGCAGCAGCCTGCCCTTGGGCACCGTGCCCTTGTACAGCGTGGCCCAGAGGTATCTGGACCAAGGCCAGAGCCCGAGCCGGATGTCAGCCCGGGAGATCCTGGAGGAGATTGGCAAACAGGCGGAACAGGGGGTGGATTTCATGACCCTGCACTGCGGGGTGACCAGACAGACAGCCGCCCTGGCCGGCAGGGACAGGCGCTGCATGGGTATTGTCTCCAGGGGCGGGGCCCTGCTGGCTAAGTGGCTGCAGGAGAATCCCGGGGAGAATCCTTTGTATGAGGAATTTGATGAGATCCTGGACATCTGCCTGGGGCACAATGTGGTCATCAGCCTGGGGGATGGACTGCGGCCTGGCGCAGGCCAGGACGCAGGGGACAGCGCCCAGTGGGCGGAAGTGATCGTCCTGGGCGAGCTGGTGCGTCGGGCCAGACAGGCTGGAGTGCAGACCATGGTGGAAGGACCCGGGCATGTTCCCCTGCAGCTGATCCAGTCCCAGATGCAGGGCATGAAGCGCATCTGCTGCGATGCGCCCCTGTATGTGCTGGGTCCTTTAACTACAGATATCGCCCCTGGCTACGATCATATCTCCGGGGCCATAGGCGGGGCCTGGGCCGGATTCTACGGGGCGGATTTTCTGTGCTATGTGACCCCTGCAGAGCATTTGACCCTGCCGGAAGAGGAGGATGTGCGGCAGGGGGTAATGGCTTCCCGCCTGGCTGCGCACAGCGCAGAGGTGGCCCTGGGCCAGGGTCCTGCCCTGGAGCGCAACCAGCAGATGTCCAAAGCCAGGGCGGACCTGGACTGGGACAGGATGCAGGAGCTGGCCCTGGATCCGGAGCTGTTCCAGAGTCGCAGGCAGGGATTTGCCTCCAGGCAGGAGTGCGCTATGTGCGGGGAGTTCTGCGCAGTGCGGCTCTTGAGCTGAAGCCTGGCCCGGCAGGGCATGGGGCTTTAGTCCCTGAGACAGGGGCATAAGAACAGGAGGTAGGGATGCTGCAGATGCTGCAGCCAATGCTGGGTATTCTGGTCCTGCTGGGTTTAGCCCTGGCCTTTTCCGAAGACAGGCCAGCTGTGGCCTGGAAAACGGTGGGCCTATGCCTGGGGTTGCAGCTGATCCTGGCTGTTGTGCTGTTGCGGGTGCCAGCCTCCCAGGATGTGTTCCTGGTCCTGAATCGCTTGGTATTGGGCCTGCAGGAGGCCACCCAGGAGGGAACCTCCTTCGTGTTCGGCTATCTGGGCGGGGCAGAGCTGCCCTTTGAGGAAAAGTCTGGCGCAAGCAGCTATATCCTGGCCTTCCAGGGCCTGCCCCTGGTGCTGGTGGCCAGCGCCCTGTCCTCCCTGCTGTTCTACTGGCGGGTGCTGCCCCTGCTGGTGCGGTGCTTCTCCTATGTCCTGCATAAGGCCCTGGGCGTGGGTGGTGCAGAAGGAATAGCTGTGGGGGCCAACATCTTTCTGGGTATGGTGGAGGCCCCGCTGTTCATCAAGCAGTACCTGCAAAGCCTGCAGCGCGGGGAGCTGTTCCTGCTCATGGCCACGGGCATGGCCACTATTGCCGGAACGGTACTGGTGCTTTACGCCAGCATCTTGCAGCCGGTAATGTCCCAGGCCATGGGCCATCTGCTGGTGGCCTCCATTCTGAGCGCCCCTGCCGCGATTGCCATATCCAGGATCATGGTCCCTGTACAACAGGGGGCATTGACCGGGGCTGAGCTCCAAGGGGCTCCTGCTGCCAGCAGCAGTATGGAAGCCTTGACGAACGGCACCCTGCAGGGGGCCAGGCTGTTGATCAACATTCTGGCTATGCTGGTGGTCCTGGTGGCCCTGGTGTCGCTTGTCAATCAGGTCCTGGGCCTGTTCCCAGCCTGGCAGGGTTCTGCCTTGACCCTGGAAAGGATCCTGGGCTGGCTCCTGGCGCCCCTGGTCTGGCTCCTGGGGGTACCCTGGGAGGAAAGCTTTGCTGCCGGGGCGCTGCTTGGCACCAAGACTGTCTTGAACGAGCTTCTGGCCTATACTGAGCTCAGCCAGTTGGGCCCGGAGCAGATATCCCAGCGCACCAGGCTGATAATGAGCTATGCCTTATGCGGCTTCGCCAACCCAGGTTCCCTGGGCATTATGCTGGGCGGCCTGGCGGAGCTGATCCCGGAGCGCAGGGCAGAAATCGTGCAGCTGGGGCTGAAATCCATAATCGCAGGTACACTGGCCACCTGCATGACCGGAGCAGTGGTGGCCCTGGTGGCAGCCTAGCCGGATCAAGGCCCTGCCTGAAGCAAAAAGCCTTCCCCTCCAGAGTCTGCCTTGACCAGGCCTGAATGCTGATCTAAGCTACTTTGCGTCCTGTCCTGCAGCAATGGGCTGCAGGAACAAATAAAAGCCCTTTGGAGGTGAGCTATGTCCAGATACCAGTGCCCCTGCGGATACATTTACGACCCTGAGGAAGGGGATCCTGAAAACAACATCGAGGCCGGCACGCCTTTCGAGTCCTTGCCTGAGGACTGGGTTTGCCCCTGGTGCCAGGCAGAGAAGGAATTCTTCGAAAAGTTGGATTAAGGCCCTTGGGCTGATGCATAGGCTTGCAGCCCTTGGGCATCGGGGCCTACCCGGGGCCCGAGCTGAGAGCAGGTCGAGCTGCAGCGCCATGGAGTGATTCATTCCCAGATACTGGCAAAGGATATGTTCGTATGCAGGTAGAGTGCCCCCACTGCGGTTTCAGCCGGGATGTCCCGGAGGAGAAAATTCCGCCCCAGGCCACTGTGGCCACTTGTCCCAAATGCCGCCAGAAGTTCGCTTTCCGTTCCACAGGTCAGGAAGAACAGGCAGAACAGCAAGAGCAGGAGGGGTCCGGAAATGATTCAGGG
>JBKGXZ010000002.1:0-77420 GCA_046546355.1 Desulfohalobiaceae bacterium
CTGGAATTCAAAGACATAAACGACCCTTTTTAGCACTCTACACTTTTGAGTGCTAATCACCTAGCAATAGTCATAAAGCTTGTCAAGCTGAGCAGGTTCTTCAACACAAACTACACCTTGACAGCCTTCAGGCAGGAATGCAAGATATCCATTTTATCGGACGGACCAGTCCGTTCTATAGCCTGCTCCAGGAAAGCAAATGTCCCAGGACCAGATTGAAAACAGAATCCTCCAGGCCGCCCAGGCGGAATTTGCCAGAAACGGCTTCCACAAGACCGTGGTCTCGGACATAGCCCATAGGGCAGGAGTTGGCAAAGGCACTGTGTACCGCAGGTTCGGAAACAAGGAAGCCCTGTTCAATACCCTGACCACCTGGGCAATGCGGCTTCTGGAGGAACAGATAGTCCAGGCCTGCAGCCGGAGCCAGAGCCCCAGTCAAACCCTGCAGGAGATAATGGATATCCATTTCTCCTTCTTCCAGCACTCCAGACAGATAGTGGAGATAGTGGTCATGGAGGGCATGCAGATCAGCGGCCTGTTCCGGGAGGAGCTGGCTGCTGAAGTGATCCGGGTCAAAGACAGGTTCCGCGAGCTGTTTATCCAGGGCATGCAGCAGGGCGAATTCAAGCAGCTGGACCCGGAACGGCTGGCTTTCCTGTTTCAGAGCTTCATCTGGTCCATGCTCAAGTCCGCCATACTCTACAATATAGAAAATCCAGGCCAGATCTACGGCCCATTAATGCTGGAGATCTTTCTGCAGGGTATATCCTCCCATGCACCGGAATCCGGGCTCAAACCAGGAGAATAAGCCTATGTCCAGCCCCCCCAGAACCCGCATCTTTTTGTTCTTGAGCTGCCTGTGCCTGCTGACCCTTGCGCCTGCCCAGGCCCCAGGCCAGGAAGAACAGGACTTCAGCCTGAACCAGGCCTTTGAGCTGGCCCTGGAGCACAGTGACCGCATCCAGGCCTCCAGGGAAGATCTGAGACAGGCCAAAGGTGATGTGCAGATAGCCACCTCCAAGCTCTACCCCCAGATCAGCGCCCAGGGGGAGCATGTGCGGCAGAAGGACTTCGATGTCAGCCAGCCCGTGCCTACAGACGATCCAAAGGATCCCATAGACATGCAGGAAGGCTCTACCCCGGACGAGTACAACATGCTCAGCCTGAACCTGGACCAGCACATCTACCAGATGGGCAAGCTCTGGTCCGGCAGGCGACAGGCCCAGCACTACTACCAGGGCTCCAGGTCCGAACATCTGCACCAGACCCAGGAGATTCTATTCCAGGTGGGCTCCAGCTACTTCGAGGTCCTCTTGGCAGCCAGGACCATAGAGATCGCAGAGGACTCCCTGCAGCGAGCCCAGCAACAGCTGCAGCGCTCCCAGGCCCTCCTGGACGCAGGCATGGCCACAGAGACAGACGTTCTGCGAGCCAGGGTCCTGGTGGCTCAGGCCAAGGAGCAACTGGAGCAGGCCAGAAACGACCATTCCATTGCCAGGGAGAACCTGGCCCTGGAGATAGGCCTGGACGAGCTCCCCAAGGGCGAGCTAAAGCCCCAGGACCTTGAGCTCCCGGCCAAGGATCTGCAGAAGCTGCAAGACATAAGCATTTCCAACCGCCTGGACCTGGAGCAGGCCCAGCAGGCCCTGCAGGCAGATGGGGAACGAGTGGAGTTCGAGCGGGCCGACTTCTTCCCCAGGCTCAGCCTGCACGGCCAGTACTCCCGCACAGACGAAGAGGATATCTTCGAGGGGGATGAAAAAGATGAATGGCAGGCCTCGGTGCGGGTTTCCTATCCCCTGTTCACCGGAGGGGAGCGCAAGGCTAAGCTGGAGCAGGCCAGATCCAGGCAGAGGCGGTCCAGCTTCTCCTTGGCCCGTCTAGAGCGAGAGATCAAGACCCAGGTGCGCAGCGCCTACCTGGATATCCAGACCAGAGAGCAGGTGGTGGAGCATTTAAAGGAAGAGGTCCAGGCAGCCAGCAGCAATTACCAGCAGGTCCTGGCCCAGTTCGAGCAGGGCATGGCCAACTCAGTAGATCTGGTGGACGCCCAGGCCGCCTTCAACGAGGCAGAGAGCCGCCTGGCCCAGGCCAGGTTCGGCCTGGACCTGGACCAGCTTCGGCTGCTGCTGGCCCTGGGCACCCTGGAGCGAGATCTTGTGCACAGGGAGGAAGGGGAAAGCTGAAGGTGAGCTAAGTGAGTCCTGAGGACTTCTTCCACAGCAATAAAGATGAGCCCTGTAGGGCTCTTCCGTCTTCAAACCAATAACAGGGACAAGCATGGAAACATCAACTTCCAAGGGCGATCGCCTCTCGCCCCTGCTGGAATCGCAGCAGCAGGTCACTTATGCACAGGCCCATGTTCAGTCTCAGATCTAAGCCGTATCCAAACATTCTCATCCGGCCCAGAAAAGCAGGAGAAAAACTCTATGCCCCCCGAGAGCACAAATTCTGAGCAACGCCCTGCAACAGCAAGGAAAAAGGGTCTGCTGCGCAGGCTCCTGGGTCCCTGGACCTTCCTGATTCTGGCCCTGGCCCTGGGTGGCTACTTCTATTATCAGCAGGGGCTGCAGCAGGAAGACCAGGAGCAGGAACAAAAGCAGCCCCCCAAAAACGTTCGCATCGCACCAGTGGCCACCCAGGATCTGGAGGTCTCTGTCCAGGGCCTGGGTACTCTGCAGGCCCTGGAAACAGTACACATCAAACCTGAAGTAGCCGGCAAGATCCAGAAGCTGCATTTCCAGGAAGGGGGCTTTGTACCTCAAGGGGAGCTTTTGTTCGAGATAGAGCGCAAGAAGCTCTCTCGCAGGCTCCTGGCCCAGGAGGCAGCCCTGGAGGAGGCCCGGGCCAAGCTCAAGAACGCCAGGCTTACCCACCAAAGGCTGTCCTTGCTGCTGCAGCAGGACATGATCTCGGAAGAGAAATACGACCAGGCCCAGGCTGAGCTGGAAGCAGCAGCAGCCACTGTCAACAGGCTGGAATCCGAGGTGGAGCTGGCCCGGCTGGAGCTGCAGGACACAGCAATCCATGCCCCCATGTCCGGGCTCATCTCGGAAAGCGAGGTTGACCCGGGCACATTTGTCTCAGTAGGCGAGCCCCTGGCCCTGCTCTATGCCACGGATCCCCTGGAGATAGCCTTTTTTGTTCCTGAGAAGTATTCCGGCCGAGTGGAGTCCGGTCAGCAGGTTCGGGTCAAGGTAGCTGCCTTCCCGGAACATGACTTCCAGGGGGAAGTCACCTTCGTGAGCCCCACAGTACAAAAGAGCAGCCGCAAGCTCAAGGTCAGGGCCCAAATAGACAACCCGGAGAACAGGCTCAAGCCCGGAACCTTTGCCTCAGCCAGTCTGATCCTGGAGACTAGAAAAGACAGGCTGGTGATCCCGGAAACCGCTCTGGTTTCCACCAGAGAGGGATATATGGTTTATGTCCTGGACCAGGAACAGGAGCTGGCCGAGGCCAGGGAAGTCAAAACCGGGATACGCAAGCCGGGAATGGTAGAGATCCGGCAGGGCCTGGAAGCAGGAGATGCCGTGGTCGAATCCGGGCACATGCAGCTGCAGGACGGCTCCAGGCTGAGCATCCAGGAGGAGATGCCCCAGGATTGGCCCGCAGAGCTGCAGGGCACGCCCACTGCTGATGAAGACCAGGTCCCTGGCCAAGCCACAGGAGGTCAGGCCCAGTGATTTGGAATCTTTGCATCCGCAGACCGGTAACCACCATAGTAGTCTTCCTGGTTCTAGGCATCTTCGGCGTCTACGGCTATACCCAGATGCCGGTGCAGGAGAATCCGGAAGTGGAGTTCCCGATGATCAGTGTGAGCATTGAACTCGCAGGTGCGGCCCCGGAAACCGTGGAGATGGAGCTGATAGAGCCCCTGGAGGAGGAGATCAACACCATAGAGGGGCTCAAAGAGCTGGACTCCACATCCAGGGAGCAGGTGGGGAACATCGTTGCAGAGTTCGAGCTCTGGCGGGACCAGGACCTGGCAGCCCAGGATGTGCGTGACGCAGTGGAGAGGGCCAAGCGGGAACTGCCTGATGATGCGGAGTCCCCGGTGGTGCGCAAGCTGGAACACGGCTCTTCTGCCATCATGTGGATTGCCCTGCAGGGGGACCATCGCTGGGACGATGTACGGCTGTCAGAGTATGCGGACCAGAACCTGAAGCCCCAGATAGAGACCATGCGCGGGGTGGGCCAGATCCAAATCGGCGGCTCCAGGGACTATGCCGTCCGGATACGTATCGATCCCATGCGCCTGGCTGCCCATGGCCTGACCATGCAGGACGTGGTGGGCAGGATCCAGCAGGAGAACGTGGACATCCCTGCAGGCAGAGTAGAGGGCTTAAGCCGGGAGTTCCTGATCCGCACCCAGGGCATGTTCTCCGAGGCAGCCCCATTTAACGACATGGTCCTGGCCTATCGGGACGGGGCCTTTATCAAGCTCTCGGACGTGGGCGAGGCGGTGGACAGCATGGAGACCGACCGCCAGCTGGCCCGCTTTGCCGGAGAACCCACTGTGGGCCTGGGCGTGGTCAAGCAGACCGGAGCCAACACTGTGGAGCTGGCAGAAACTGCCCGCTCCAGGATGCAGGATCTGGCTCAGGATTTCCCCCCAGGTCTGGACTACAAAATAGCCCATGACGGCTCGGAGTATATCGAGGAAAACATCGGCGATCTGCAGAACACCATCATGATCGCCGCCAGTCTGGTCATCCTGGTGGTCCTGGCCTTTCTGCGCAGCGGCAGGGGCACCCTGGTGGTGGCCCTGGCCATCCCCACCTCCCTGCTGACGGGCCTGGCCATCATCAATATCCTGGGCTTTAGCATCAATGTCTTGACCCTGCTGGCCCTGATCCTGGTCATTGGCATCGTGGTGGACGACGCCATTGTGGTCCTGGAGCGCAACTACCTCCATATGGAGAGGGGAGCAGAGGCAGTGCCGGCAGCCAGAGTGGGCACCACAGAGGTGGCCTTTCCCACCATTGCCAACTCCCTGTCCTTAGGCGCGGTATTCATTCCGGTGGCCTTCACCGGAGGGGTCATCGGTCGCTTCTTCTTCGAGTTTGGGCTGACCGTGGCCTTTACTGTGTTCGCCTCCACCCTGGTGGCCTTAAGCCTGAGCCCCATGCTCTGCTCCAGGATTCTGAGATACAAACCCAGCAAGAGCCACCTGTACCAACTATCGGAGAACTTCTTTAAATGGCTGGAGCAGGCTTATGCCTGGGTCCTGGCCAGGGCGATGCAAAGGCGGGCCCTGGTAGTGGTCATCGGAATCCTGGCCTTTGGCTTGGGCATTATAGCCTTTTTGAATATCCCCAAGGAGTTCCAGCCAGACACTGATCGGGCCAG
Organism: Desulfohalobiaceae bacterium; assembly: GCA_046546355.1. Lineage (GTDB taxonomy): Bacteria > Desulfobacterota > Desulfovibrionia > Desulfovibrionales > Desulfothermaceae > CAZBUB01. The sequence continues at coordinate 5,350 of JBKGXZ010000002.1, forward strand.
CTTCATGCTCAACTTCGAAACCCCTGAGGGCTCCACTATCCGGGAGACCGACCAACTGGCCTACAAGATAGAGGATATCCTGGCCCAGGACCAGCGCATCGAGCACCAGTTCCTGGCCATCGGCCTGGCCCGGGGAGGAACCCCAGGCCAGCCCAACCAGGGACTGTCATTTGTAACCCTGACTCCCAGGCAGGACAGGGAAAAGCATCAGACCCAGATTATGCAGACCTTCCGGGAGAAGTTTGCCCAGATTCCGGAGGGGCAGATCTATGTCAGCGAGTCAGACTCTGGAGGTCTGGGTGGAGACCCGGTAGAAGTGGTCCTGCAGAATCCGGACCTTGAGGAGCTGGACAAGATGCAGGAGCGGGTCATGCAATGGATGCGGGAACGACCCGATCTATTCGTGGGCGTACGTTCTGACCTGGAGCTGAACAAGCCCGAGGTGGACATCAACATCCTGCGGGACAAGGCAGCAGAGATGGACGTCACTGTAGCGGAGATCTCCAATACCCTGCGTCACCTGTTCGGGGAGGTGGATATCTCCCAGGTGGAAAGGCAGGCTGAAAGGTACGACGTGATCACTGAAGCCCAGGGCCGGGGAGAGATCACCCCGGAGCTGCTGCGCAACGTGTATGTCAGAAACAGCCAGGAGGAAATGATCTCCCTGGACAATCTGGTAGAGATCCAGGAAAACATCGGGCCCAGCGAGATCCATCACTTCAACCGGCTGCGCTCCTCCACCATATCTGCCTCCACACCGCCTGGAACAGCCCTGGGAGATGCAGTGGGGGAGCTGGAGCAGTACTTGGAGCAGGAGATGCCCCAGAGCCTGGATTATGAGCTGTCCGGAATGTCCCAGGTCTTTGAGGAATCTTTCTACTACCTGACCATCACCATCATCTTCTCCATCATCTTCATCTATCTGGTGCTATCCGCCCAGTTCGAGTCTTTCATCCTGCCCCTGACCATTATGACTGCCCTGCCTCTGGCTACTGTAGGTGCCTTCGGCTCCTTGTGGCTGCTGGATATGAACTTTAGTGTGCTGGCCTTTATCGGACTGATCATGCTCATGGGGCTGGTGACCAAGAACTCCATACTCCTTGTGGATTATACCAATGTCCTGGTGGCCAGGGGCAAAACGCCTGTGCAAGCCGCCCAGGAGGCAGGCAAGGAGCGCTTCAGACCAGTGCTGATGACAGCTATCTCCACTATCCTGGGCATGATGCCTATCGCCCTGGGTTACGGCGCAGGGGGCGAGGCTAGGGCGCCTTTGGGGGTCTCTGTCCTGGCAGGGATGTTCAGCGCCACAGCCCTGACCCTGATCGTGACCCCGGTGGTCTACACCCTGTTCAGCCAGCTGCAGGATTTCATCCTGGGCAGGGGGAAGCAAAAGAGCTAAGATCCAGATGGAAAACTGATAAAGGAAGACAGCAATGAAGCTCTTGCAGATCAGCTTTCGCTTCGAGTACACGGAGGCAGTGGAAGAGATCCTGGACAAGCACGGGATCCAGGACTACGTGCGCTATTCTATGATCGAGGGCCAGGGGCTGGACGGCAAGCACTACGGCACCCAGGTCTTCCCGGGCAATTTTAGCCTAATCCAGGCCCAGACCCCAGAGGCCCAGGTGCAGAACCTACTGCAGGAGCTACAGGAGTTCAGGCTGGCCAAAAGCTCCCACAGGCATCTGCAGGCCCTGGTATTGCCCATCCTGCAGCGCCTGGAATAATCCAGGCCCGGAGCTTGACAATCCCCTGCACTGACTTTAAGCCGTGCTAATAGCCTTAAGCTGTCAAAAAACCATGCAACTAGCAGGAGACATTATGAGCAAGGAACAGGACTACTACCATTCCCTGTATCAGGTGGCCAAAGTCATAAATTCCAGCCTGGAGCCGGCCCAGGTTCTAGAAACCATCGCCGCACAGGTGGTACAGAGCATGGACCTCAAGGCCTGCTCCCTGCGTTTGCTGGACTCCACAGGCCAGAGACTGCTAATAGGCGCTTCCCATGGCCTTAGCAAGGGTTACCTGCGCAAAGGCACGGTGGAGGTGGAAAAGAGCAGGCTGGACCAGGAGGCCCTGAGCGGCAAGACTGTGCTGGTCCAGGACGCGCGCAGCGACTCCAGATTCCAGTACCCGGAGCAGGCCAAAGAGGAGGGGCTAGTCTCCCTGCTGGTGCTGCCTCTTATGGTGGAGGATCGGGCCATCGGGGTGCTCAGGGCCTATTCCGGCGAAAACAGGGAGTTCACAGCAGAGGAGATAGAGTTTCTGCACATTATCGCCAACCTAAGCGCCATCGCCCTGGAGAACGCCAAGCTGCACCAGCGCTTGAAGCTGGACTGTCAGCTGCAGGAGGAATACGACTACCGACTATTTGAGGATTAAGGAGGAAATATCCACATGGCAAAAATCGGAATAGGAATCAACGGCTTCGGCCGTATCGGCCGCCAGGCCCTGAAGGCATTGTTCCAAGGCTACCAGTCCGAGCTGCAAGTGGTCGGCATCAACGACCTCTTTGACATACAGACCAACGCCCACCTGCTGCGCTTCGACACTAATTATGGCAGATTTAAGGCTCCGGTAGAGGTAAATGGGGATGTTTTGCAGATAGGAGACTGGAAGGTGCAGAGCTTTGCCCAGCGCGATCCATCCCGGATTCCATGGCAGGAAGTGGGGGCGGACATTATCCTGGAGGCCACAGGCATCTTCCGCAGCAGGGACAAGGCTGCCCAGCACCTGCAGGCCGGGGCTAGCAAGGTGATCATCACTGCCCCGGGCAAAGATGAGGATCTGACCGTGGTCCTGGGGGTAAACCAGGAGCGGTATCTGCCTAAGCAGCACCATATCCTGTCCAACGCCTCCTGCACCACCAACTGCCTGGCTCCGCCCCTGAAGGTACTGCACCAGGAGTTCGGTATACGTCAGGGGGTGATGACCACAGTGCACGCCTTCACCAACGACCAGCGCATCCTGGACCAGCCGCACAAGGATCTGCGCCGGGCCAGATCCGCCTCCGGAAACATCATCCCCACCACCACTGGCGCGGCCAAGGCCGTGGGCCTGGTGCTGCCGGAACTGGAAGGCCGCATCCAGGGCTTTGCCATGCGGGTCCCCACACCCACGGTCTCAGTGGTGGACTGCACCCTGGAGCTAGGCAAGGCCCTCAGCACCCAGGAACTGCGAGGCAGTCTGCAGCAGGCGGCAGAAAGTGAGCTGAAGGGCATCATGTCCTGCAGCCAGGATCCTGCTGTATCCGCAGACTTCTTGGGAGACAGCCACTCCAGCATTATTGACTGGGAATTCACCTTTATGCCCCAGGAACACAGCAACTGGGCCAAAGTCACTGCCTGGTACGACAACGAATGGGGCTATGCCTGCAGGCTGGCTGACCTGGCCCAGCTCCTGGCCAGCCGTGGACTCTAAGCTAGGGGTAGGGGGTCGTCATGGAGATGAAATAAGGTATATCGACTACGATTACGACAACGACAACGATAGCGACAGGAGAGGATAAACCGTAGTCGCAGTCGTGCTCGTAGTCGCTTTCGATATGCATGACCATCTCCCCCCAAAACTGGGCCAGCGCCGGTGTCCCTGGTACAAAAAAATCCCGGGGAAGCCAGCTTGGTGCGCACCCCCGGGGATAAGGCTGTTTCTGTCCAGCTGCGGTTACCAGCCTATGGTCAGATAATCATGAATGGAATCCGAGGCTATGCGGCCTGCACCTGCAGCCAGAATAACCGTGGCCTGGCCGGTGACAATGTCCCCGCCTGCCCAGACCCCTTTCTTCAGGGTCTTGCCGGTCTTCTCGTCCGCCACGATATAGCCCCGCTTGGTCAGCTCCAGCCCAGGAGTGCTCTGGGTCAGGACCGGGTTGGCCCCTGCTCCGATGGCGATCACCGCCAGATCGCAGTCCAGCTCGAACTCCGAGCCCTCTATGGGCACCGGCCTGCGCCTGCCTGACTCGTCAGGCTCGCCCAGCTCCATGCTCTGGCATTTCATGCCTTTGACCCGGCCCTGATCATCCCCATAAAAGGACAAGGGCGAGGTCAACAGATAGAACTCTATACCCTCCTCTTCAGCGTGGTGGATCTCATCTTGCCTGGCCGGCATCTCTTCCCTGGACCTGCGGTAGACGATACGCACCTTGTCCGCACCCATGCGCAGCGCGGTGCGCGCTGAGTCCATAGCCACGTTCCCTGCCCCCAGGACCACCACATCCTTGCCCTGGGCCAGGGGGGTATCGTACTGGGGAAACAGATAGGCCTTCATCAGGTTGGAGCGGGTCAGGTACTCGTTCGCGGAATAGATCCCTATCAGGTTCTCCCCGGGCAGATTCAGGAAAGTGGGCAGGCCTGCGCCCACACCCACGAACACCGCATCAAAGCCCCGTTCAAAGAGCTCATCCACGGTGATGGTCTTGCCCACCACCATGTTGGGCTCAATCTTAACCCCCAGCCGCTCCAGAAAATGCAGCTCAGAGGCCACAATCTCCTTGGGCAGCCTGAACTCAGGGATACCGTAGACCAGCACCCCTCCGCCCTTATGAAAGGCCTCGAACACAGACACTTCGTGGCCCTTGAGGATCAGATCTCCGGCCACGGTCAGCCCGGCAGGTCCGGCCCCGATCACTGCCACCTTCTTGCCCGTGGGCGCAGCCTTTGGGGGCAGCTCCCCGCTGCCATACTCCCGCTCATAATCAGCAGCAAAGCGTTCCAGATTGCCTATGGCCACTGGATCGTCCTTCTTGCCCAGGATGCAGACCCCCTCGCATTGGGATTCCTGGGGGCAGACCCTGCCGCAGATCGCAGGCAGGCTGTTCTTTTCCCAGATCTTACGAATGGCTTTGGTGAATTCCCCTTCCTGGACATGTTTGATAAAGCCTGGAATATCTATGCCTACCGGGCACCCATCGACACAAGTGGGCTTCTTGCACTGCAGGCACCTGGAAGCCTCTTTCTTGGCCTCTTCCGGGCTGTAGCCCAAGGGGACCTCGTCAAAGTTCTTGCCCCGCTCTTTAGGACCCTGCTCAGCCATCTTCTGCCGGGGCAGCTTTTCCTTTTTTTCCTTCTTCTCTGCCATTTATGCCTCCCTTTATAAGACTTGCGCGCCCATCACCCGCGCTTTGGCTCTTGATGCCTTTTAGCCTCCGACTGCCAGCAGGACAGGCTAACCTGTCTGGCATTCGCACTTGAACTTCTCGTAGGCCTCCCTTTCCTGCTGCGTATAAGCCTGCAGCCTGGTGTTCAGCTCCTGGAAATCCACCTGATGCCCGTCGAACTCCGGGCCTTCCACACAGGCGAACCTGGTCTTGCCGCCCACTGTGATCCTGCAGCAGCCACACATGCCTGTGCCGTCAACCATGATGGAGTTCAAACTGACCAAAGTCTTGATCTGCTTCTCCTCGGTGATCTTGCAGACAAACTTCATCATGGGCACAGGCCCGATAGCCACCACTTGGCTTATGTCATGTTTCTCTGTGAGCTCCTTGACCTTGTCCGTGACAAAGCCGTGATGGCCGTAGGAGCCATCATCTGTGCAGACGTGCAGCTCGTGGGAAGCGTTGCCCATCATCTCCTCCATGATCAATAGGTCCTTGGTCCTGGCCCCGATCACGGAATAAACATGATTTCCGGCCTCCTTCAAGGCCTTGGTAATAGGGTAGAGCACAGCCACTCCTGTGCCTCCGCCCACGCAGATCACATTGCCCACATTCTCGATATCAGTGGGTTTGCCCAGGGGGCCGATCACATCCTGGAAGCCCTCCCCGACTTGCATGGACTTGAACAGGGCAGTGGACTTGCCCACTACCTGGTAGATGACCGCGATGATGCCTCTTTCCGGGTAGGAATAGGCTATGGTCAGCGGTATCCGTTCCCCTGTCTCATTGGCCTTGAGGATCACAAACTGCCCCGGCTTAGCCTTTTCCGCGATCAAGGGAGCGCTGATCTCATTCAACACCACTGAGCCGTCAGCCATTTCCCTCTTTTTTAGGATCTCAAACATCGCCACCTCCGAATTTACAGTTTATATTCCCAGGAAAGCCCCGTTACTTGTAAGCCAGTAAACAGTTCTATTATTCTGTAGCCAAGCCTAATTTGGGCTGCACATTGTTCTGGATCCATTTTGCATCCCACCATTCTGTCGGATCCACTGGAAACCCTGCAATCATTATCTCAAAGTGCAAATGGTCCCCAGCAGCCAGGCCTGTGGCTCCAGTCCTGCCCAGGGTGTCTGCCTTTTGCAGCATATCCCCTTCTTCTACCTGTACCTGGGAAAGATGGGCATACATGGACTGCAAACCCAAGCCGTGATCTAAAATCACTGTCTTCCCGTAGATACCCAGCCTATCTGCGAACACCACTCTGCCGCTGTTTGCAGCAGGCACCTCTGCCCTGGAGGTGGAGGCCAGATCCACTCCCAGGTGGGTCTGCTCATCTACTTCCTTGCCCTGGAAAAGATAGCTCCGCTTACGACCGAAGCCTGACATACGGGAGGCATTGGGCTGACGCAGGAACTTGCCAGACCAGAGTGGGGCCTTGGCAGTATCCCTGCCGATCTCCCGGAGTCTTTCCCGGTTCTCTTGGCGCAGATCCTGATTCACTGCCAGGAACAGGTCCAGATCACTCTTTGCTTCTGGATACAGATCGCTGAACTGAAGCAATGTATTTTGAATGAAATCCTCGGAAACCTGGACCTCTGAATTGGGGAAACTGCGGCTGTTGACGTGCAGATTGAAGCCTGCGCTCCTGCTGTTGCCTGCCCGGTCCTGGGCCAGGATTACCGGTCTGTCCTCCCCGGGTTGCAAGGAGTAAGGAAAGCTGAAGAAACAAAGATAGCGGTTCTCCTGAACTTCGTAGGCAGGGAAAAAGGTCTCTCCCACTTCCACGCCCGCCTTCTCTACCGGCTCAGAGAGTACAAAGCCCACCACCCCTGAGCCTCCCTGATTCAGATTGTGCACAAATGTCTGCAGGCTCACATCCGGGGGACTGGTATCCAGCTCGAACTCCTGCTCCTGCAAGCTTTTGTTGCCCTGGAAGAGATTGGCCCAGGAGCGGTCCCTGGCCTGGAACTTTAGGGTCAGCTCCTGATCTCTGAGCTCCAGACCCTTTAGATCCAGCTCCTGTTGCCATTGTCTGGTTTCGGGTTCCAAAGTCTCCTCCTGGATCTTATGCTCTTTATCATCCTGGACCACTGTCACGCGGACCTCAGCCAGTCCAGAACCCTCATCCCTGGCCGCAACCTGGATACTGCTCTGGGCGTTGATAAAGCCCCCCGCGGGCTCTATATCCAGCTCAGGCGCACCTCTTTCTGCATTGAACATATAAACTCCGCCCAGTCCCAGGATCAGAAGCACCAGGACCAGCAGCAAAGCTCTGGTCTTGCCGGTTTGGTTTTTCATGTTGCATACTCCTGTTAGTCAATTCTGTAAACCCTGTAGTAAATAAAACGTCAAAGCCAAGTCAAGGAAAATGCTATCAGTTCAAATCGGTTATGGCTTATGGCTTTTGGCGGAAATAAATTTAAGCTTGCCAGATGCGTTTGCTTCAGGTATTATATAAAATTCCAGCTTTAATGGCTGTTGCCTGGCGACCAAAGCCAGGGCAGCCGCCCAAACCGCTAACCAGGGACTAAGGAGGTCCATATGAGCCAAGCCAAGCAGGGAGACACAGTAAAGGTCCATTACAAAGGCATCCTGGAGGACGGCACAGTTTTCGACTCCTCCTATGAAAAAGAGCCTTTGGAATTCACAATCGGGGATGGCAGAATCATCCCTGGATTCGAAAATGCAGTGCTGGGCATGAACCAGGGTGAGAGCAAAAGCATCAAGGTAGGTCCAGAAGAAGGCTATGGAGACTACCAGGAACAGGGCAAGGTGGAGGTCGAACGGGCGAACATGCCCGAGGACATCCAGCCTGAGCTGGGCATGATGCTGCAGCTGAATACCCCGGAGGAGAAGGTGGTCTATGTCACGGTCACTGACCTGGACGATGAAAAAGTGACCCTGGACGCCAACCATCCCCTGGCAGGCAAGGATCTGCACTTTGATATCGAGCTGCTGGAGATAGCCTAGCCAGCCCCAACCACCCGGCCCGAGCCCGTGTCGGGCCGGGTATCAACCCAGCCGCTTTCTGCAACAGCGCCTAGCCCTATACATGCTGCACATACCTCCAAGCAAGCTTTCAGCTTCGCCCGGGTGCTGCCTTCCCCACTGCTTGACAGCAAGGTACAAAATCGAATAACTCCTTAAGTGCACTGACTAAAATTGCAACTGGACTGCATGAATGCGCAACATCCTGTTTTGCCTTCTGGCCCTGATTATGGCCTTGCCGTTGCAAAAGGCCCAGGCTGATTCCAGTGCCCAGGAGCCCCAAATCCTCGGGCTTGCAGACAGCCTGGCGGAAGATGACGGGTTCCTGCAGCGGCAAATAGCTTTTGAGCTTTATAAGCAAGCCCCGAGGCTGCACCCTGAAAGCTACCAGGCCCACTGGAAGGCCGCCAGGGCCTACTATGTTGCAGGTACCGTAGCCGAGCGCAGCAGGCCCGAGGGCTGGGAAGACCTCTGTGCAGATTACGGGGAAAAGGGCATGGAGCAAGCCCAAAAAGCCATCGAGCTCAATCCCCAAAGGGTGGAGGGCAACTTCTATTACGGCCTTTGCGCCGGTGTCTACTCTGAAGGCATCAGCTTGGTGGCCGCAGCTCTCCAAGGCCTCAGGAAAAAAGCCAGGGAACATCTGGAAAAGGCTTATGAGCTGAACAAGACCTACATGAACGGAGTCCCGGCCCTGGCCTTGGGCAGATACTGGGAGATCCTCCCTGCTGTGGCAGGCAGGGATCTCCAAAAGGCCCTGGAGTATTACCAGGAGGCAGACCGGATCATGCCCCAGGATTCAGAGCACAGGCCGGAGCTCAATTTCTATATGGGCGCTTTGCTGCTCAAGCTGGACAGGCAGGAAAAAAAGGCCCGGGAGCTTTTGCAACAGGCGGCCCTTTCCGAGCATCCCTATTTCAGCCGCCAGGCCAGGGATGTGCTGCAGGAAGAGGGCTAGTCCAGTTCCAGCTCCCGAACCTCTCCCAGCTCCTCAAGCTGATCCAGGACCTGGTCCCTGGTGCCCACCACCAGGACCTGCAGCTTCTGGGGCCGCAGATACTCCCTGGCGACCCTGTTCACGTCGGCAGCCTCCACTTGCCTCACTTCCCTGGCCAGCTGACTGAAGGAATCCAGGTCCATGCCCCAGTAGGCATACCGCATCTTCCTGCTCAGCACCTTCTCCGGATTGTCGTAACGAAAGACCAGGGAATTCAAAAATCTGTCCTTGGCCTGCTCCAGCTCCTTCTCCCTGACCCCCTGCTCCTGCAGCTGGCTCAGCTCTGCCTTGGCCTTTTGAATAGCCTCGGCAGTGCGCGAGCTCTTGGTCTGCAGGCCCACGAAGAACATCCCGGGATAGTAGTATTCGCAGCCATAGCGGCCGAACACAGAATAGGCCAGCCCCTGTCTGGAGCGCAGATTGCGGAAAAGTCTGCCTGAGAAGCCCCCGCTCAGGACCTCGTTTAAGACCTGCAGTGCAGCATAGTCCGAATTCTGCCTGTAGTCCCCGATATGGCCCAGAAGGATGTAGCTCTGGTTCACATCCTGTTTAGGGGCCAGATTCAGGCTGGTGACATAATCATAATCCACCTCAGGGAACTCAAGCTCTGTTCGCTGCCCTTTTTGTATCCTGCCCAGCTCTTTTTGCAGCAGATCCCGCATTTCCTGGGCCTGAAAATCGCCCACCAGGCCCAGCTGCAGGTTGGCCCCCTGGAAGGCCTCAGAGTGCAAGCGCTCAAGATCCTGCCTGCTGATCCTGTCCACGCTCTCATACTCTGGTACCCGGGCGTAGACAGAGTCCTTGCTGTAAATGAGCTGCTTGAACTTCCTGGAGGCGATCTCAGACTGGCTGTCGTTTCTGCGGGAGATCTGACCCTTGAGCTTCCTCTTGGCCAGCTGGATCCTGTCCTCTGGGAAGAGGGGATTTCGCAGCAAATCAGTCAGCACCGGCAAAAGCTCCTGCAAGTCCTCTTTCAGGACGCTCAGCTCCAGCTGCAGCATCTGGGTATCCGCCTCCACCTGCAGCTTGGCAGCCCTGTCCTCCAGGATCCTGCTTAACTCCTGCTCAGGGTACTCTTTAGAGCCGCCGCTCTGCAGGGCCTCGGCCCAGATTTGCTCCAGGCCCTCCAGTCCCTGGGGCACCTGGAAACTACCGAATCTGGCCTGCAGATGCAGGGTTATCAAGGGCAGCTCATGGTGAGGGATCAAAAAGACCTGCATGCCGTTATCCAATTCCAGGCTCTGCATGCTGTATTCCGGCCAGGATATCTCCTGGGGAAATTCCAGATCCTGTGGCCCTGGCTGTCTGGCTTTCTGCCCGCAGCCCGGCAAGAACAACAGTGCGCACAGGCCCAGCAAAAAGATCAGCTTAAAGCGGTACGGCTTGATAGGCATCTATTCCTCCTTGTCCTCGCGGGGCACAATCCTGCCCTGGGTGCTTTTCTCCTGCTGCAGGTACTTTTCAGCCGCCTGCCTGACCTGTTCTGTATCCACTTCCTGCAAGGCCTCTAACCTGGTAAACACCAGACGCCAGTCCCCGTGCAGGCCTTGGGCCTTCGCCAGAGATTTGGCCAGGCCCAGATTTGAATCCAGGCTGCGCACCAGGTCCGCGCGCAGATTGGTCTTGGCCCTCTGCAACTCCTCCTGGGTAACCCCTTCCTGGCGGATGTTCTGCAACTCCTGATCCAGGGCCTTGATCAGCTCTGCGGTCTCTATCCCATGGGCAGGCAGGGCAAATATCAAGAACAGGGCCTGATCCACTTCCCCGGGATAACCCTGCATGGCAAATACATCCTGGGCCAGGGTCTGCTCCTGGACCAGGGAAGTGTACAGCCTGGAGGTTCTGCCCTGGGTCAGGATCTGGGCCAGGATCTGCAGGGCTGGATACTCAGGGTCCTGCCATCTCACGGTCTGATACCCGCGCACCAGCACTGGCTCATGCTCCTCTGTAAGCCTGAATTCCCTGGGGCCCCTTTGCTCCGGCTCTTTGGTGCTCCTGCCCTGCAGGGATTCCCCGGTTTTCAGGTCAGAGAAGTATTCCCCGGCCCAGTTTTTGACCTGCTGCGGATCAATATCCCCGGCCACTACCACCGTGATGTTCCGGGCCTGATAGAATCTGTTGTGGAACTCCTCCAGGTCCTGCTTCTGAATATCCTGCAGATCCTGTTCCCAGCCCAGCACCGGATGCCGGTAGGGATGGGCCAGATAGGCCTGGGCCAAGAAGTTCTCCAGAAGCCTGCCCTGGGGATTGGAGTCTACCCTGCTCCTGCGCTCTTCTTGGATGACCTGCTTTTCCCGGTAGAACTCCCGCCAGACAGGATGCTGCAGCCTGTCCGCCTCCAGGCTGAACCAAAGCTCGGCCTTATGAGCAGGCAGACTGCAATGGTACATGGTATAGTCCTTGGAGGTGGCAGCATTGAGATCCTGGCCTCCGTGCTGCTCAATGAGCCTGCTGAACTCATTGGACTCGGAAAGCTCCCCGGCCTGCTCCTGCAGGCTGCTGAACTCCTGCTTTTTTGCCCTGGCCTGCTCTGAATCCTCTCCGTGTTCCCGCCTGGCCTGCTGCCAGCGCAAGTAAGCCTGATCCAGACGCTCAAGCAGCTCCTGCTCCTTTTCCCAGTCCTTGCTGCCAATACGCTCGGTGCCCTTGAAGGCCATGTGCTCCAGAAAATGGGCCAGGCCGGTTTTGCCTGCAGGCTCGTGCTTGCTGCCCACCTGCACTAGGGTCACGAAGCTGACCACCGGGGCCTGCTCCCGCTTGAGAACCAGAAAGCGCATGCCGTTGTCCAGGCTGAACTCGCTGATCCTGGACTGAAAATTCTGCAGATAATCTTCTGACCCTTGCAGCTGGCCAGGCAGGGTCAGGGTCATGACCAAAGCCAGGCTGAAAATATATTTGAACATCTTTAGCTCTCCTTAATACCGCTTCGTGCAAAATGACAGCACCCAAAAGGTTTTCAGGTCAGTATGGGCTCTTGGAGCACCCAAGCCCAAAAAATCGCATCACGACCCCGAGTGACAGCTCAAGCCGCTTCTTGTATCATGAGTGCGCTTTTGTCCACTTTGAACATCTCCTGAGCACTTGTAAAGAAAAACTTGGGCCTTGAGCCCGACCACCAGGCAAGTATTTTCATGTCGATTTGGCTGCGCTGGACAAACATTGGCCTTTGCCAAGCTTTGGCCCTGGCTTTTTATTTGGGCCTGATTGTGCTCCTGGCCTTGCCGGCTTGCCTGGACAGCCAGCAGCTAAAGCAAAGCCTGCAGCAAAACCTGAGCTCTGCCTACGGCATAAGCCTGGAGATCGGCAACTTGGAGCTGGCCTACAGACCACAACCTGTGCTGCAGCTGCAGCGAACCAGCCTCAGACTGCCCCAGCAGGACCTGGAGCTGCAGCTGCCCAGAACCAGCCTGCAGCTGGGCCTCTGGGATCTGCTCCAGGGCAGGCTCAAGATCAGCCAGGCCAAGCTTGAGCATCCCAGCCTAAGCCTGAACACTCCGCCTGGTCCTGATGTGCAGCTGGAGCTGGTGGAGCACAAATTCCAGGAATACCTGTCCCTGCTGCCTCCAGGCATGCAGATACAGATCAGCCAGGGCCGGGTGCATATCCAGCAAGGCCCGGACCAGGAATACAGCTTACAGGATCTACAGCTGCAGGCCAGCCTGGAGCAAGACCTGGAACTGCAGCTCATGGCCAGGGGCCCTTTCTTCAGGGAGCTTGACCTGGAGCTGCAGCTGGATCCCCAAGACCTGCAGGCAAATGGCAACCTGCAGCTGCAGGACTTTAAGCTTAAGCTGCAGGAATTGCCTTTCAGGCTCCCGGAGCTGGAGCTGCTGCAGCAGCTTGAGGCCGGGACCATGGAGCTGGATTTCCAGTTGCACGGCCTGCAGCAGGCCCGGGGTCAGCTGCGGTTTCAGGACCTGCAGGCTGAACTGCTGAGAGCAAACTCCGATCTCAAGCTCCGCGACCTGCAGCTCGAAACCGGCTGGAGCTGGGAGCAGGGCCGGGCCAGCCTGGAGCTGCAGTCCCTGCGCCTGCCCCAGGCAGAGCTTAGGCTGACAGGCAGCGCGTTCTGGGAGCCGGGGAGGCACGACCTGGGCTTTGACCTGCAGGGCAGCCTGCAGGATGTGGCTCATATCCGGGGACTCTGCCTCAGTCTCTGGCCTGAAAACCAGGTCCTGGGACATGTATTCCGGATCCTGCGCCAGGGGGAGATCCCGGAATTCAAGGCCCAGGCCCGGGGCTCAAGCAAGGATCAGATCCTGTCCAGCCTGGAGGTGCACAGCCAGCTGCAGGCAGGCCGGGTCAGGATCCGGGAGGCTGATGATCTCAAACTGGAACAGGTCTCCGGCAGCTTCACCCTGCAGGACAAATCCCTGCTGGGCCAGGAGCTCCAGGCCAGTGCCCTGGGATCCAAATCCCTGGACGGGGAGCTTGAGCTGGGGCTGAACGAACGTATAGAGCCCTTTAAGCTGCAGGCTGATCTGCAGGCTGACCTCTCCAGGCTGCCCCAGGTCCTTATGCGCTACCTGCCCTCCCCAGCCCTGGAGCGGGAACTAAAGCGCATGCAGGATATAAAGGGCCAGGCCAGAGCCAGGCTGGGACTGAGCCAGGCCCACAAAGATGCCTCCATGCAGATGGAAATCCAGGCCAGTGACATCCAGCTGCAGGGGGAATATTCCAGGCTGCCCGCCCCGCTGCATATCCAGGGCCAGGGATTCAGCTTCCAGGGACAGGCCATCAACCTGCAGGATCTCAAGCTGGGCATGGGGTCTTCAAGCGCCAAGCTGCAGGAGGCCAACATTGACTGGAGCCAGAACCTTAACCTGGAGCTGCAGTCCCAGGACGTCCAGTTGGAGCTGCAGGAGCTGATGCCCTGGCTGCGGGAGCAGGAATGGGCAGCAAGCTCCCTGCCTGCCTGGGAGCTCTCCCAGGGCAGGGTCAAGCTGCAGGAGCTCACCCTGCAGGGCCAGCCCCAGGAGCCGGAGGACTGGGACTATGCAGCCCGGGGCCAGGCTGATGACCTGCTGCTGCGCTCTGCCGAGCTGCCCTGGAGGATCCGGATCCTGGAGGCCGGCTTTGATCTTGACCCCCAAAGCCTGGATCTTAAAAGCTCCAGGCTGCTGTGCGGGGACAGCGCCCTGCAGCTCAAGGGCAGCCTGCAGGGCTCCCTCCCGCAGGAGATCAGCCTCCTGGATATGCAGCTCAAGGGCAGCCTGGGCAGACAGGCCTCGCACTTTATTTTTGAAAGTCTGGATCTGCCCCGAGACCTCAGGCCGCAAATCCCCATGCAGGTCTCAAATGCCAGCCTGCGCTGGCAGCCCCAAGGCCCTTTTGAGCTGCAGGCAGACCTTTTGGGCCCCGGACAGGAGGATCTGGTGCTGGACATAAGGCACCAGGCTGAGCAGGAGAACAGGATCCAAGCCAGGATCCAGGACAGCTATTCCCAGGCCAGCTTAGAATTCTCCAGGCAGCAGGACCGGATAGGACTAAAATTTCAGGGACATCTGCAGGGAGCCAGCCTGGATGGGCTTTTGCTGCACAACAGGCTCTTGCAGGGCGAGCTGCAGGGCGAGCTGGAGCTTTTGCTGCAGCAGCCAGGACCGAGCCTGGAAAAGGCTGCAGGGGATCTGCATATCCAGGGCCTCAACCTGCCCTGGCCCAGGGGAGGGCATGCTGTTTCCCTGTCCAGGCTCCGGCTGCTCCAGCAGGGAGACCAGCTGCAGCTTAAGGACTGCGAGCTGGATTTTCTGGGGGATTCTCTGGAGCTGGAGGGCCATTTGATCCCGGGCAGAGGGGATATCCTGGAGCTGGAGCTGGGAGCCGAACAAATCCACTGGCCCAGATGGAGGCAAGCCTTAGAGCCTGTCCTGGCTGCGCAGGAAAAATCCCGGGCCGGTCAGCAGCTCCAGGATTATCTGCAGGGCTTGATCCGGCTCAGGATCCAGGAGCTCATCCTGGATGAATACCGCCTGCAGCCTTTTTTTGCGGATTACTACCTGCAGCCGGAAAAGTTACGGCTGCAGCTGCGCAAGGCTGGTCTGTGCGGCATCCAGATGCAGGGTGAGCTATCCAGGCCAAAGGCTAAGGACTATGCCCTGAAGCTGGATATGCAGGCCAAGGATCTGGAATTGAAGCAGGTCCTGGACTGCCTGGGTCTGCAAGGCGCCAGGCTGGACGGGAAAATGCAGCTCGAGGCGGAATTTGACTCCCAGGCCCAGGAGCTGGGCAGCCTCAAAGATGGCCTGCAGGGAGAGCTGCAGTTCACAGCCAGCCAGGGCCGCATCCGGCGTATGCAGCTTTTGGCCCAGATCATCTCCATCTTGAACACCACAGAGGTTTTCTTCGGCACAGAGCTGGATCTGGAGCATCAGGGCCTGGCCTACAACCAGATCCAGTTCCATACTCAGCTCGAGGATAGCAAGCTGCAGATCCAAAAGGGCCATCTCAACGGAGAGACTTTGGAGATGGCCTACAGCGGAAAGGTGCACCTGGACCAGGAAACCTTGGACATGATCTTCCTGGTAGCCCCCTTGAAAACAGTGGATAGGCTGGTTAAAAAACTACCAGTATTTTCCCATATCCTGGGAGGCAACCTGGTGGTGGTGCCCATACGGGTTACCGGGGACCTGCAGCAGCCCAGGATTACCCCCATGTCCCCCAAGGCAGTCAGCCAGACCCTGCTGGACATCCTGACCAGGGGCCTGCTGATCCCGGCAGAGCTCCTGCAGCCCCTGATGCAGGAAAATCAGCAACCAGAGACCCAAAAATAGAAATATGTACCAGTCCCAACTGCCCAAGTTACCGCCTCAGGCAAAATGCACCAGGTGCAAATCCAGGGCTGTTGTTTCCCTGCCTTCCCATAATGCCAGATTCTGTGAGCCCTGCTTCCAGCGCTTTTTCCAAAACGCGGTGCAAAAGGCCTTGAAGAAATACGGGCCAGCCCAGGAAACCCGGATCATGGTAGCTGTCTCCGGAGGCAAGGACTCCCTGGCCCTCTGGGCGGTGCTGCAGGATCTGGGGCTTGAGACCCGCGGCCTGCACCTGGATCTGGGCCTGGACGAATTTTCCCGGGCCTCCAGTCGAGTGGTGCAGGACTTCGCCAGCCAGCGCGGGCTGGAATATTCAGAATACAGTCTGAGTCAGGAGCTGGGTTTCAGTCTGCCCCAGATCCAGGCCCTGTTGCCGGAGAAGATCTGCTCTGTATGCGGCAGGCTCAAGAGGCAGTTCATGAACCGTCTGGCGGCCAGAGAAGGCTATGCCTGGCTGGCCACCGGCCACAACCTGGATGACGAGGCAGGACGTTTACTGGGCAACCTCCTGGGGGACAGACAGGAATTCGTACGCCGCCAGTCCCCCTATCTGCCCTCGCCCCATCCCAGGATGCCGGCCAAGATCAAGCCGTTATATCGTCTGGAGATCAAAGAAATCCTGGCCTTCTGCGAGCTGCAGGGCATCGTTCCGGCCCAGGCCAGCTGCCCCATGTCCCAGGGAGCCACCAGCCATTATTTCAAGGAGGCCCTGGATCTTTTGGAGGACAGGATGCCTGGCACCAAGAGGGGTTTTCTTTATTCCTACCTGCGCAAGCCCAAGCAGCTGGAGTCTGAGCACGGCTTCCAGGAATGCCGGACCTGCGGGGAGCCTGCCTACAGCCAGCCCTGCCCGGTCTGCAGCCTGCACAGCCGACTCCAGGAGCTGCAGGCCAAGAAAGGCAACAAGCCCGCAACTTGCATGCCAGGCAGGAAAAAACGCAGGAAAGCCAATTAAACAGTAAGGAAATACACGTGGTGGACAAGTCAGATCTGCGCTGGAACGGCTGGGGGCTGGAGAGCATCCAGCTGCCCCTTAACCAGGATATCAAAAGTATCCTGCTCAAGGAGCTGGGACCCGGAATCTCCAGGCCCAGCGCCCTGCTTGGCCAGGTCCTGGAGAAAATCCCTGTATCCAAAGCGCCTGAGCATCCACTTTTGGATTCGAGCCCTTGGAGCAGGCTGCAACACGCCAGGGGCCAGAGCCTGCCAGACTGGGCCCAGCTGCGTTTCGGTGAGCTGGACACTTTCCCGGACGCTGTAGCCTATCCAGGTACGGATGAACAGCTGCAGGAGGTGTTAAGCCTGGCCCGCAAGCAAAATATCCAGGTTATACCATACGGAGGCGGCACCAGTGTTCTGGGGCACATTACCCCCCTGCAGGACACCAAGCCGGTAATCACAGTCTCCTTGGCCAAAATGAACCAGCTCTTGCACCTGGAGCCGGAAAACCGCTTGGCTCAGTTCCAACCTGGCATTTTTGGACCGGATCTGGAACAGATCTTGCGAGCCCAGGGTTTTACCCTGGGCCATTTCCCCCAGTCCTTTGAGTTCTCCAGCCTAGGAGGCTGGATAAGTACCAGGTCATCTGGACAGCAGTCCCTGGGCTACGGCAGGATCGAGGACATCTTCCAGGGCGGGACCCTGCAGGCGCCGGCTGGAGAGCTGCGCATCCCCAACATCCCAGCCTCTGCAGCAGGCCCGGACCTAAGACAGCTGATTCTGGGCTCCGAGGGCAGGCTGGGACTGCTTTCTAAGGCATGGGTACGAATCAGTCCTCTGCCTGAGCAGGAAAATTTCCAGGGCTTTATTCTGCCTGACCTCCAGCAAGGCCTGCAGGTAGCCAAGGAGCTGGTGCAGAAAAAGGACGCCTTGAGCCTGCTGCGCCTGAGCAACGCCCGGGAGACCAAAACCAACATCCTGCTTTCAGGCAAATCAGGAGTACGCAGCCTGCTTTCAAGTTACCTGCACCTGTTGGGTATGCAGGAGCAGGCCTGCATGCTCCTGGCTGGTTTCAGCGGCTCTCCCAGCCAGGTCAGCCAGAGTAGACGCAGGGCAGGCTCCATCCTCAGGCGCTACGGGGCCAAGCCTTTGTACGGTTCCGGCCGGGCCTGGGCCAAACACAGGTTCCGGGCCCCCTACCTGCGCAACAGCCTATGGGAGGAGGGTTACGCAGTGGACACCTTGGAAACCGCAACCACCTGGCAACAGGTGCCAGGATTGATGCAGGACCTGGAGGACAGCCTTTGCCGAGCCCTGGAACAGGAGCAGGAAAAGGCGTATGTATTCTCCCACCTCTCCCATTTCTACCCCACAGGCTGCAGCATTTACTGTACCTATATCTTCAGGGTGGCTGCCACCCTGCAGGAGACCATGCAGCGCTGGGAGAAGCTGAAAAGGGCAGCCAGCGAGTGCATCCTGAAACATCAGGCCACCATCAGCCACCACCATGGGGTGGGCCGGGACCACTTGCCCTATATTGAACAGGAAAAAGGCAGCCTGGGCCTGGAGCTGCTGCGCTCCATCTGCTCCCAGCTGGACCCCCAGGGAGTAATGAATCCTGGCAAGCTCCTGGAGCCTTGAGGAGATGTGGGCCGGGTACAGCAGGCAGAAAACCAGGCAAGAGCTGGGCAGGAAGCTGGACCTGCTGGTTATTGGCGGGGGCATCACTGGAGCAGGCGTCCTCAAGGAGGCAGCCAGGCTGGGCCTTAAAACCGGCTTGCTGGAACAAAATGATCTGGCCTGGGGTACCTCCAGCTGGTCCTCCAAGCTGGTGCACGGGGGCCTGCGCTATCTGCGCCAGGGGGACCCGGGCCTGACCCTGGAGGCGATCCGCGAGCGCCAGGCCCTGCTGGCCCAGGCTCCGGGATTGGTCAGCCCCCTGCCCTTCCTGCTGCCCCTGTACAAGACCAGCCTGGCCTCCAAGGCCTTTGTCCGCCTGGGGCTCAGCCTGTATGATACCCTGGCCCGGCAATGGCAGCACCAGAAAATAGACAACAGCCTGGCCCTAGAGCGGGCCCCTGGCCTAAAGGAATCAGGCCTGCAGGGAGCGTATACCTTCCAGGACGCGCTCACCGATGACTCCAGGCTGGTGCTGGCTGTCCTGCAGGAGGCTTTGGCAGATGGGGCGCTGGTTTTAAATTATGCCCCGGCCCTGGACCTTTTGTGGCACAAGGACCAGGTATGCGGAGTCCTGGCCCAGGATCTGCTGCAGGGGGATCAGCTGCAGATCAGGGCCAAAGTGGTGGTCAATGCTTGCGGTGCCTGGTCCCAAGCCCTGGCCAGCAAGGCCAGCAGGGAGCTTCGTCTGCGGCCCTTAAGGGGCAGCCACATTGTGTTTCCCAGACAGGTCTTGCCAGTGCACTGCGCAGTCACCTCTGCCCATCCCAGGGACAGGCGACCAGTATTTGCCTCCCCGTTTAAGGGCAGGACCATAGTAGGCACCACAGATCTGGACCACGACCAGGACCTGCAAACTGTGCCCCACATCACCCAGCCTGAAATCGACTATCTCCTGCATTGGCTCCAAGATCTCTTCCCTGCCCTGGGCCTGGATGCCCAACAAATGATCAGCACCTTCGCAGGGATCAGAGCAGTGGTTTCCAGCGGCAGGGAGGCCTCCCCCTCCAGAGAATCCCGCAGACACAGCATCTGGGTTGACAAGGGCCTGATCACGGTCAGTGGCGGCAAGCTGACCACCTTCAGGCTCATTGCCCTGGACTGCCTGACTGCGGCGAAGCCCTACCTGGGCCGACTTAGCTTGAGCCGCAAACAGCGCATCTTCTCCCCGCTGGCCTGGAAGCCCGGGTGGGACTATGGGCTCTCGGCCAGGGGGCTGGATTATCTGCTTGGCAAATACCGATTGGATGCGGCCAGCTTCCTGGAGCACAGCAAAGCAGAGGAGCTTGGGCCAGTATTTCCCGGAGGGCCCTTTTGGGCTGAGCTGCGCTGGGCAGCCAGGCAGGAGGCAGTCTGCAGGCTGCAGGATCTTATGCTGCGGCGAACGCGACTTGGTATCCTTTGCCCCGCAGGAGGCAGGGAATACTTCTCAGGGATCAAGGCTATCTGCAGGCAGGAGCTGGGCTGGGGGGACGAGACCTGGCAACAGCAGGAAACAGAATACTCAAGGCTCTGGCAGAAGCACTACAGCCCTTTGCATGGGGCTTAAGCCTTGTCCAGGCTCCCAGCAGAAGGCATAGAGCTAGATGTCCTGTGCAGACTGGACCAGCCCCCGACCTGCAGGCTGCCCTGCAGACCTGGCCAGCTCCTGGCCCAGCTCCAGGGCCTGCTGGTTCAGTTGCACAAAGCGCTCCGGAACCCTTTGCTTCAGCACCTCCAGCACAGAGTCCAGCCCGACCACAGGATTCAGGCCCAAGAGGGCGCCCAGCATGCAGATGTTCAAAACCACGCTCTTGCCGATCTTATTGTGCACAGACTTGTGCATGGGCAGGCTGAACTGCCTGGCATCCGCCTGCATCCTGGGCTCCACCAGGTCTGAGTCCAACAGCAAAAGCCCCCCGGGACGAATAATGCTGTAGAACTTATTGTAGGACTCCTGGGTCAGGCAGACCAGGACATTGGGCTGGTTCACCTTGGGGAAGTTGATCTCCGAATCCGAGATAATCACATCCGAACGGGTCACTCCCCCCCTGGCAGCAGCCCCGTAGGACTGGGACTGGACAGCGTTCAGACCGTCATAAAGCACCGCAGCCTCTGCCAGGATAATGGCTGCTGTGATCACCCCCTGCCCGCCTGAGCCGGAAAAAATCAGTCTGCATCTTTCCATGCCGCTACCCTTCCTGGGCCTGGTCCACCAGGTTCTGATACTGCTCGCAGTACTCAGGCCTTTGTTCCTGGATAAATATGCCCCGTTCGATCAGCTCCGGGTTGTCCTGCTTGGCCTTAGAGCCCTGCTTGGTGGTGTTCTCCTTCAGCCACTCCAGCATCTCTGCTGCATCCCCCTGCCGGTTCTTGCGGCCGAACTGGGTGGGACAAGGGGACAACACCTCCAGCACAGAGAAGCCCGGGTGCTGAATGCTCTCTTGCAAGAGCTTCTGCAGCTCCAGGACATGGTAGGAAGTCCCCCGAGCCACAAAAGAAGCCCCGGCAGCCAGGGCCAGGCTCACCACGTCAAAGGCAGGATCAATGGTTTTCTGGGGCGCGGTGCTGGCCAGAACCCCTGTCCCGGAAAGCGGTGAGTACTGCCCCCCGGTCATACCGTAGATACGGTTATTCATGACTATCGCGGTCATGTCTATGTTCCTGCGGCAGGCGTGGATAAAGTGGTTGCCGCCAATGGCCAGGGCATCCCCGTCACCCATGGGCGCAAGCACCGTGAGCTCCGGCTTGCTCATCTTGATCCCGGTGGCAAAGGCCAGAGCCCTGCCGTGCAGGGTGTGCAGGGAATGGAAATCCACATATCCGGATATCCTGGAGGAACAGCCTATCCCTGAGACCATGACCATGTCCCTCTTGGCCAGACCCAGCTCTTCCACTGCATGCAGCAGGGAGTTGAGCACTGTGCCGTGGCCGCATCCCGCACACCAGATATGCGGGAAAAACCTGCTGCGAATATAGTCCTGTACTCCCATGCCTAGACCCCTCTGCCCCTGATCAGGCGCAGGATGTTCTTGATGTCCGTGGGGGATATGAACTCCCCATCCACCCGGTTAGCCAGGAACACCCGCTCTGGATGCTCCACCGTCTTTTTCACCTCGTGCACCACCTGGCCCATGTTCATCTCCACCACCACGATATACTGGGCAGCAGAACACTTCTCTCGGACCAGCTCGGCTGGAAAAGGCCATATGGTCTGCAGCTCCAAAAGCCCCAGTCTCTCCCCGCGATTCCTGCGGTTCTTGACTATATGCAGTGCGGAGCGGGCCGCACAGCCGTAGGAGACCAGCACGCAGTCCGCATCAGCCAGGAAGTACTCCTTATATCTGGTCAACTGGTGCACATTGTTCTCGATCTTGTCTATCAGGTGATGGATCAGGCCATGGATAACTCCTGGATCGGTGGTGGGAAAGCCCCACATATCGTGGTACAGCCCGGTAACATTGTATCTGTGCTTGTCCCCGAAGTCGGACATGGGCAGCCTGCCGTCCTCCCGGGGCAAGTAGGGATGAAAGTCCACTCCTTCGGGTACTGAGGTGCGCAGCCTCCTGACCGGTTCTATCTCCCCCGGGCTGGGAACCTGCAGCTTCTCCCGCATATGGCCCACGATCTCGTCCAGGAGCAGTATCACCGGCGTACGGTAGGTTTCCGCCATATTGAAGGCCTCCACAGTGATCCGGAACAGATCCTGGTGGTTGGAGGCGGTCAGGGCGATGATAGCGTGGTCTCCGTGGGTGCCCCATCTGGCCTGGTAGACATCTGACTGGCTGGCATGGGTGGGCAGTCCTGTGGAAGGGCCTCCGCGCTGCACATCCGCAATCACGCAGGGAATCTCTGCCATGACTGCGAACCCCAGGGCCTCCTGCATCAGGGAAAACCCAGGTCCGCTGGTGGCGGTCATTACCTTGTGCCCTGTCAATGAGGCGCCTATAATAGCACAGATTGAGGATATCTCGTCCTCCATCTGCAAAAATCTCCTGCCCAGGGCCGGCATGCGCTGGGCCATATGTTCCATGATCTCGGAAGAAGGGGTGATGGGATAGCCGGAGTAGAAGCTGAGCCCTGCGTAAAGAGCAGCCTCAGCACAGACCTCGTTGCCCTGTACGAACTTGATTTCCCTGCTCATTGCTCCTCCTTGAGAACCTCAATGGCCAGATCCGGACATCTGTATTCGCACAGCCGGCAGCCTATGCATTCCTCCGGGGCCTGAACCCTGGGCAGCCCGTCCTCGCCCATGGCCAGGACCTGCTTGGGACAGAAATGCGCACAGATCCCGCAGCCCTTGCACCAGCCAGGGTTTATCCTGTGCTCCTTCACTTTCTGCTTAGCCATCTCCTTGCCCTGTTCCTTGGTTTCTCACTTAGGCCCATGGCTCCCAAAAGGCTCGGCCTTGGGGCTTGGGCCTGGCAAGCATGAATACCTCCCGGACCTCGCATGAAACAAGATCACAACCTATTGAGATTGCTTCGTCGAAGACTCCTCGCAATGACGGATTATGCTCCAGCTACTGGCTCTATTTATGCTCGTCATTGTGAGCGTAGCGAAGCAATCTCCATGAATAAGCTATAGTGTTTCTTTCTCGATCAAACAGGACGTCTGCGGCCAGAGACAGGGCTGACCGGAAAACCTGCATTTCTGTTTAGCCTGGCTCAGGGCTCGGTCTCAAGCCTGAAATTTTTGCAAGGCACGCCATTTTTGAAGACTGTGGCCACCAGTCTGGCTATGCGGTGCAGATTCTTGCGGTTTTCTTCTCTGTTCTCTTCCGCTCCCCGGAAAGTCAGAATAACCCCCAGTATAGAGGCAAAAAAGGCATGGGAAAAAAGCCTGATATTGCCTGAGGCGGCGCCGGACTGAACCATGATGCGGGAGAAATGCTGCAAGTAGTAGGCCTTGGTCTCCTCGAACCTGTCCTGGATCTCCGGATCCACGGACTCCTTGAGCATGAAATGGCTCAGCATCTGCAAGGTGGCCTCCCGATCCAGAAAGAAGTCCACTATGCCTGTGGCGATCTCCTCAATGCTGTCATCACCTGTTTCCAGGCGCTGCAGCTGCTTCTGCTCTCCTTCCTGGATATCCTGGCCCAGTACCTCCAGCAGGATTGCATCCCGGCTCGGGAAATAGCGATAGATGGACGCCGGGGATATACCTGCCTCCTGGGCAATGTCCCGCATTCCGATCTCCGCGAAGGGCCGCTGGGAAAACAGCTGCACTGCTGCATCCAGGATCAGGTCCTTCCTGTGCTCCCTTTCGGATTCCTTTAACTGCAGAAAAGTGGATTTCCTCTTGGCCATTTCTACCTCCGCTCCATATGGCGCTCAAACTCTCATGCCAACATGAGCACAGCAGCTTCGATCTTAGCTCTTAAAACATAATACAAGGCCTATGCAAAAGTAAACAGCTTTCAGGGCCCCAAATAGGATTCAATTACACAAACCCGCTCCAGGACAGGGATAAGCATTAAACTTATCAAACGCAGCACTGGCTTGCTGCAGGACTGGCATACAGGCTTGAGTTTTACCTCCTGGTGCCCTATAAATCAGCAGGGAACTGGTGGCACCGTATCCGTTCAGGGGCTGTGCATAGCACACACTTGACACCGTGGGGTTAGGGCGGGTCGTCATGGAGTCCCTTCCTTACCCTCGATGTCAAGTGTGGGTAAAGACCAGGTTCAGGGGAGATTGAGAGCTAAATGGCATGAATATAAACTCGACCTCTGGAAGCTTACCTAACGCCCTTACCAGCTGAGATTAACCAAGACCAAAACCTCATTGCGCGAGGAGAACTTATGAGTCTACTGATCCAGGGAGCCAGGCTGCAAGACCACAGCATCCAGGATATTTACATCCAGGGGGACAGGATAGTCAGGATCGGCCCGGATCTTTCCCAGCAGCAGGCCGCAAAGGTCATCCAGGCCCAGGGCCAAGCCATTCTGCCCTCCTTTGTCAACTGCCATACCCATGCCGCCATGAGCTTGCTCAGGGGGTACGCGGACGACATGGAGCTGCAGACCTGGTTGAATCAACATATCTGGCCCCTGGAGGCCAGGATGAGCCAGGAGGACGTCTATATAGGGGCCAAGCTGGCCTGCCTGGAGATGATCAAGTCCGGAACTACCTTATTTAACGATATGTACTGGTACCTGCCCAGCACTGCCCGCGCTGTGCAGGAAATGGGCCTGCGCGCAGCCCTGTCCTCGGTGTTCATTGACTTCAACGACCCGGATACTGCGGCCAGGCGCTGGCAGGAATGCCAGGAGCTCCTGGAGTACAGCCAGGACCTGGATCCCAGAATCATCTTCGCCCTGGGCCCCCATGCCGTTTACTCAGTGAGCCGAGACTCCCTGCTACAGGCCAGGGATCTGGCCCTGGAGAAGGGCCTGCTGCTGCACATGCATCTCTGCGAGACAGAGAAGGAGGTCCAGGACTGCCAGCAGCAGCTGGGCCTGACTCCTGTGGAGTACCTGCATGAATTGGGCCTGCTAAGCCCCCATCTTTGCGCCTGCCACTGCATCTGGCTGCAGGAAAGGGACATGCAGCTCCTGGCAGACAACCAGGTCAGCGTGGTGCACAACCCTGCCTCCAATCTGAAGCTGTGCAACGGCAGCTTCCCCTATCCTGAGCTAAGGGCCAGGGGAGTGCATATCGGCCTGGGTACAGACGGCTGCTCTTCGAACAACAATCTGGACATGCTGGAAGAGATGAAGATTGCGGCCCTGGCTGCCAAATCCAGGAGCCAGGACCCTACCATCATGCCTGCCCAGGAAATCTTTGAGGCCGCCACCCTGTCCGGAGCCCAGATCTTCGGCCTGCAGGCAGGCAGGATTGCAGAGGGCTGGCTTGCGGACTGCATCCTGGTGGATCTGGATCATCCCCAGCTGGTGCCGGACTATAACCTGCTCTCCAACCTGGTCTACTCCGCGAACGGGGACTGCGTACGAACCACCATCTGTGCCGGGCAGGTCCTGATGCAGGACAGAAAGGTCCCTGGGGAGCAAAAGATCCTGGCTCAGGCCCGGGAAAGGGCTGTCAGGCTGGTGCGCAAAAATTAGCCCTCCCTGCTGACCAGATTGCATGCAGGGAGGGCCGCTGGACTTGAGAGAGCCCTCAGCTTCAGGTATTGGCCTTGCGCTTAGACGGAGCTAGCTCAGAGGCGCAGCTGTGCAGTCGCTTCTGGCAGGCCTTGGCCACCCGCTCAAAGTGATAGCCATAGATGGTCAGCTCTATGGCCTCGGGCAAAGCGCTGACCTTGGTTCTGGCTGTCTTGAAGAGCAGCTTCCAGTAGCGCAGACAGTTCCTGGAGAAGATTCCAATGCACAGCATGCTCTTGATAAGGGCCCGCACTTCGTCCCTGCTCAGCTTGCCTTTGGCCTTGGGCTGGTAGTTCTGGATAAAGGTGTGGATCCTTTTGTAGTACTCCTTGGGACTATATATAGTGCTGATCACCTGCTGGTAGCCTGCTAAAAGCGCGTCCTGGCCCATATTGGGTATAAAGTTCAGGCTGCCGTCCGTGTTGTCCCCGCTGGTCTCGTGCAACAACCTGCCCTCGGACTTGAGCCTGTGCCAGAGCCTAGTGTGGGGAATGGCTCCCAGCAGGCCCACCATAGCTGTAACCACCCCGATCTGCTGGATAAACTTGATCTGGGTCTCGAAGATGCTCTCAGTGTCGTTGTCAAATCCCACAATAAACCCAGCCATAACCTGCATACCGTGCTGATGGATCTTCCGCACCGCTTCCACCAGATCCATGCCTGTGTTCTGAGTCTTGCCGCACTCCTTAAGGCTCTCCATACAAGGAGTTTCCAGCCCCAGGAAAACCTTGTTAAAATTGGCTGCGCTCATCAGATCCATCAACTCCTGGTCCTCCGCCAGGTTCACGCTGGCCTCAGTAAGCAGGGTAAAGGGATAGTTGTGCCTCTTCTGCCAAGAGATCAGCTCTGGGAGCATGCCTTTGACGTTCTTCTTGTTCCCGATGAAGTTGTCGTCCACAATAAATACTGAGCCCTTCCAGCCCTGATCATAAAGGGCTTGCATCTCCTGCACCATCTGCTGTGGATCCTTGGTTCTGGGCTTGCGGCCATTCAGGATCACGATATCGCAGAACTCGCAGTCAAAGGGGCAGCCCCGGGAGTACTGCACCGGCATGGTGGCGTATTTACGCATATCGATCAGGGACCACATGGGCAAAAGGGTCCGGGTGATGTCCGGCCTCTGCTTGGAGGTGTAGATAGCCTGGGGCTGGCCTGCCTCCAGGTCCTGCAGGAACAAGGGCAAAGTTACCTCTGCCTCGTCCAGCACAAAATGGTCCACATCCGGAAAGCTCTCCGGCTGGGCGCCAAATGCAGGTCCACCAGCCACCACCTTCCTGCCCAGAGACTTGCACCTGGAGATCACCTCCTGGGCGCTCTCCTTTTGCACCAGCATGGCGCTGATGAACACCATGTCCGCCCAAAGGATGTCCTTGTCCATCAGCGTGTCCGCATTCATATCCACCAGCTTTTTCTCCCACTGCCCGGGCAGCATGGAGGCTACTGTGAGCAGCCCCAAAGGAGGAAAGGCGGCCTTTTTGGAAATGAACTTCAAGGCGTACTTAAAGCTCCAGAAAGTATCCGGGTAGCTGGGATAAACGAATAGGATGCGCATAAAGCACCTCCCCTATGCTTGAACCAGCCTGCTGATAAGGAGTCAGGCTGGCTTATTTTGATGATATCTAATCGGCCAAAGGCCAGGGGGTGCATCTACGGCCCGGGGCGTAGCCAGCTTCAAAGGCTTCCCGTAGACCGGAAAAGCGTATCCGGTTTTTCTCGCTGATCCTTTGCCCAAATGCGCAGTCCAGGGTATGGAACCTCCTGCTTCGCTTGTTGCCTACGTACTCCTGAGTAGCTCGTTCCCCCTCCAGGATCCTGGGCCAAAAGCCCAGTCCCTGGTGCATGGCCCTTTTCTGGGCCTCAAGCAGACTCTGGGAATGTTCCTGCTCCTGCTCCGGATGGGGGTAGTAAAATGCCAGCCCCCTGGCCAGCAGCTCCTGGTTCAGCAGCTTTTTTCCAGGCAGCCATACATTGGCCAGAATCCTTCCGTGCCTGTCTGCATCCAGACTGCCTGTCTCCAAGGTCAGCTCAGTATTTTTAACTAAGGACCACAGCCCTTGCCTGGATTCCCGGGCATAATACTGCGGAGATCCCTTGTCACCGCCCGTCTCCGGGGCGTCTATGCCTTTTAGCCTGACCTTTTGTCCGCTTACAAGAAACAGGGTGTCCCCATCTGGGACCCAATCTACCCTGGCCTGCCAGGTATCTGACCAGCCAGCCCCAGAAAAGGAGAGCAGCAGCAAAAATGCAAGGCAAAAAACAGCAGCTATTCTGGGCAAAGGGCTTCTATCCTTCATAATACGACCGCAGTATCTGGCTTCTGGAGGGGTGTTTCAGCTTGCGCAGGGCCTTGGCCTCGATCTGCCTGATGCGCTCCCTGGTCACGTTGAACAGCTTGCCCACCTCCTCCAGGGTATGATCTGATTTCTCACCGATGCCGAAGCGCTTGCGCAACACCTGCTCCTCCCTGGGGGTAAGTTCGGACAGGATCTGGTTGATCTGGTCCCCCAACTTGGTGTGCACCACCTCTTCCGCAGGAGCCAGGGCCCTCTTGTCCTCGATGAAGTCCCCGAGGCTGGAGTCCTCTTCGTCTCCAATGGGCGTCTCCAGGGAGATGGGCTCTTTGGCGATGCGCAGCACCTTCTTGACCTTCTCCAAAGGATAGTCCATGCGCTCCGCGATCTCCTCAGGCAGAGGATCGCGGCCCAGCTCCTGCACCAGATAGCGGGAGGTGCGCACCAGCTTGTTTATGGTTTCGATCATGTGTACCGGGATGCGAATAGTCCTGGCCTGGTCGGCAATGGCCCTGGTTATGGCCTGCCGGATCCACCAGGTGGCGTAGGTGGAGAACTTGTAGCCCCGCTGGTATTCGAACTTGTCCACAGCCTTCATCAGGCCTATATTGCCCTCCTGGATCAGGTCCAAAAACTGTAGGCCCCGGTTGGTGTACTTCTTGGCGATGCTCACCACCAGGCGGAGATTGGCCCGGATCAACTCCTGTTTGGCCCTGAGAGCCATGCGGTTGCCGTTGCGCATCCTCCACAGGATGTCCTCCAGCTCATAGACGTCGTGGCAGCACTTCTCCTCCAGCCTCTGCAAAATCTCCAGCTTACCGATGAGCATCTCCTTGAAGGAGAACAGCTCCTCCACTGTCATATTCAGGGCATCAGCGGCCAGCACCGGATTCATCTCCCGCTTATCCAGCTTGCGGAACAATTCCTCGATCTCCTGGTGGGTCTTGCCCACAGACAGGATGTAAGCGGAGTAATCCCTGCGGCAGTTGTTCATCTGCCGTACATAGTCCCCGATGTTCTCGATGATCTCATCTATTAGCTTCTTCTCCAGCTTGATGGCCCGCAGCTTGTCCACTATGTCTTCCTTAAAGTCCAGGACCTTGTCCTGGGCCCCGCGTACCCTCCTTTCCAGAGTGGCGCTGTCGTTGAACTTGTAGTAAATATTCTTCTTCTTGCGGTAGGTCTGCCGGATCTCTTCCAGGAGGTGTATCACTCGCTGGCGCTGATTCATTTCCTCTTCAGTGGGATCGTCCTCCTCAATGGTCTTGACCACGTCCTTGAGCTTGACGTTGCCCTTCTTGAGCTCCTCTCCCACGCTGATCAAATATTCGATGGCCACCGGGACCTCCACCAGGGCGTAGAGGACCTCCATTTCCCCGGACTCGATCTTCTTGGCGATCTTGACCTCCCCTTCCCGGTCCAGAAGGGGCACCAGGCCCATCTCGTGCAGGTACATGCGAACCGGGTCCGAGCTGCGGGATATCTCCTGCACCTTGTCCTCTTCTGCCTCCTCCCCGGATGCTGAGGATTCCAGCTCCAGTGAGATCTCCTTGGGCATGACCTCGATCTTTTTATGGCTGGAGCCGTCTACAATAGAGATCTCCAGCTGCTGGAAGATGGTAATGATCTCCTCTATCTGGTCCGGCTCATTGACTTCTGCCGGCAGGGCCTGGTTCAACTCCTCGAAGGTCAAATAGCCCCTTTGCTTGCCCTTGGCTATCAAAGACTTTATCTGCTGAATATCCTTGATTGCGCTCATTCCTCCTCCCTTAAAAGATTGCTGTACTCATTCAGCAATTCGCACAGCCGGGATGTATCCCCTTCCTCCTGAGCCAACTGCAGGGCCTGCCGCACGCTTCTCTGCTTCTGTCTGCGCCTTATGCGCTGCAGCAGGCCCTGGATATCCTGCCATACCTCGGGCTGAGGCTCAGCCCCTTTATCCTGAGAGCTGAGACAGCGGGCAAAGAAGCTGGCTTCCCTTGGATCCAGGGAGGAATAGACATGCTCATGTCCGTGCTGTACAAGCTTTTGCCAGAAATCCCGGCCCCTTTGGGTCTGCAGGCAGTCCCCGAGCCCCAGCTCCTGCAGCTGCGAAAAATACTGGGGATAAAGCACAGCGAACTGCAAAAGCTCCCTGTCCCGCTGGGCCCCTGGCTTTTGCTGCTCCTGCTGGCCCTGATGCCCCTGGGCCCGTTTGGGCTTTACTGCTGCACCTTCCTGCAAACTTTGCCTGAGCAAAGGCTCGGAGAGCCCTAGCCCCTCAGCCAGCCTGGGCAGATAATAGGCTTGCAGGGCCTGGCTTTTTAGCTGCTGCAGAAAATCCTGGGCCCATTTTGTAATATTCTGGGGAGAATAATGTAATCTAATCATCTGTAAACAAAAAGCAAGCCCTTCCTGGGCTTTCTGCAGGAGCTGCTCCAGGGCCCGGGCACCCTGGCTGTGCAGCAGGCTGTCCACATCCTGGTCCTCGGGCAGGGTAACCGGCCTGGCCTGCAGCCCGGAGGCCAGGATCATCTGCGTGCTGCGCAGAGCTGCCTGCTGTCCTGCCCGATCCCCATCAAACAGCAGGTATACAGTATCGCAAAGCCCTGAGAGCCTTTTGACCTGCTCCCTGGTCAGGGCAGTACCCAGGACCCCGCAAGTATTCCCGAACCCGTGCTGGACCATGGAGATCACATCTGCATAGCCCTCTGTAAGCAGGGCCTGCTTGCTCTGGGTGATCCCCTTGCGGGCCTGGTACAGACCGTAAAGCTGCTCCCCTTTCTTGAACACCGGGGATTCACTGCTGTTTAAGTACTTGGGCTGACCTTCCACGTCCTGCAGCACCCGGCCACCAAAGGCCAGGACCCTGCCCTGCAGATCATGGATGGGGAAGGTAACCCGATTCCGGAAGCGATCATAGACCCGGCCCCGACTATTGCTGGAAAGCAGGCCGGCCTGCAGGCCCTGCTCCGGGGAGATACCCCGCTGCGCCAGGTAATCCTTGAGCCCCTGCCACCTGCCAGGGCTCCAGCCCAGGCTGAAGCGCTCCACCATCTCCTGGCTCACGCCCCGGTCCCGGAGATATTGCCTGGCCTGGGCCCCCTGCTCCGAATCCAGGGCCTGCCTGAAGTACTCCTGGGCCAGTGCATTGGCCTGCAGGCAGATCCTGCCCCAGGACCTGCTTCCCTGCCCCCGGGCCTGTCCCTTGTCCCCCTGCAGGCTGACCCCGGTCTCCTGGGCCAGCTCCCGCAGCCCTTCCGCAAATTCCAGACCGTTTATACGGCAGTAGAAATCTATGACATCCCCGGCGGCCTGGCATCCGAAGCAGTAAAAAAAGCCCTGCTCAGGATTCAGGCTCAAGGAAGGCTTGCTCTCCTGGTGAAAAGGACAGACCCCTACCCAGCGCTGGCCTGCCTGACGCAGCTCGACATACCTGCCCACCAGATCCAGGAGATCCAGCCTGGATTTGATGTCTTCTATGGCCTGCCTGTTTGAACCGGACACAGCCTTCAACCCAGCCTGATTATGCTCACTCCATCCCCGCCGCGGTCTTCAGGTGCCAAATCCACACTCTGCACCCCGGGGAAGGAAAACGCCAGCTCGCGCACCACCTGCCGCAAGGCCCCAGTACCCTTGCCGTGAATCACCTCCAGCTCCTGCCTGCCCTGCAGCACCGCCTGGTCCAGGAAGCGGGACAGCTCCGCCTCTGCCTCTTCAGAGCGCTTGCCCCGCAGATCCAGATACATGCCCGCGGTCTCCTGGCCGAAGCTAACTGTTTGGGGCTGTGCAGACCGCTGCCTGCCTGTGCCGGACTCCAGAGAGATCTCCTGGGGTCTGAGCCAGAGATTTACCCCGCCTAGATCCACTTTGACCCTTTTCTTCCTGGCATCCAGCTCCAGCACCCTGCCGCTTCTGCCCCAGGCTGGACAATACACATCCAGGCCCTGCTTGAGCCTGGCCCAGACATCCTGGGCAGCAGAAGCCTGTTCCTGGGGCTCCTGCTTTTCCCGCAGCCTGGATTTCAGCCCGCCCAGCTCGCGCAGGGCCTGCTTGCGGCCCATCTTCTCCTGCTGCCAGCTGCGCACTATCTCCCTGGCCCTGGAGCTGACCTCCTGGGCCAAATCCTGCTTTTTCTGCTCCAGCTCCTGCTTGAGCCTACGTTCCAGGGAAGCTACAGCCTCTTTTTGCTGCTTTAGCTCCTCAAGCTCATTTTGCCTCTCTACCGCCAGCTGATTCAGGCGCTCCAAGAGTTTGGTAGTATCCTCACCCTGCAGAAGCAGATACTCCTGGGCCCTGTGCAGGATCTGCTCAGGCAGGCCGTGTTCCCGGGCCACCGCCAGGGCCTGGCTGGCCCCTACCTGGTCGTAAGCCAGCCTGTACAAGGGCTGCCTGGTCTGGGGGTCAAACAGCACAGATGCGGGCCTGACCCTGGAATCGTTCAGGGCATAGACCTTCAGGGCAGGAAAGTGGGTGGCCACTGCCAGCCAGGAGCCCCGCTCCAGAACAGCCTCCAGGACTGCCTGGGCCAAAGCCGCGCCCTGACTGGGATCCGTACCTGCCCCAAACTCATCCAGGATAACCAGCGCCTCCTGATCCAGATCATGCCAGGCCTGGCGGAAGTGCTCGATCTGGGCCGTAAAGGTGGAAAGGCTCTGCTGCAGATTCTGCTCGTCACCCAGGAAGACATGCAGCTGCCTGAAAAAAGGTAGGCAGCTGCCCTCCTGGGCAGGCACCGGCAGGGCGCTCAGGGTCAGCAGCAGACTAAGGCCTAGAGTCTTGAGGCAGACAGTCTTGCCCCCAGCATTGCCGCCGCTGACCAGCAGGGCTTTCTGGCCCTGCTCCAGGCAGATATCCACCTGCTGGACAAACTCCTGCTCCAGGGCCAGCAGGGGATGCTTGACCTGCCTTAGATCCAGCTCCTGGCCCAGATCCAGGATCCTGCCCTGGAAGCACTCAGCCAGAGCCACCTTGGCCCGGAGCAGATCCAGCTCTACCAGCCAGGCATAGGCAGCCTGCAAGGCCTGGGCCTCCTGCTGCAGGAGCGAGGTCAAATAGCGCAGCACCTTTTTCCTGGCTTCCTGTTCCTGGTATCTTAGCTCCTGCAGCCGATTGTTCAACTCCACCAGCTCCAGGGGCTCGAAGTAGCAGGTCTCCCCGCTATGGGAATAATCATGCACAATACCTGAAAGTCTGCCCTTGAAATCAGTCTTCAAGGCCAGCACATACCTGTCTGCGGAAATGGTCAAATAGTCATCCTGCAAAAAGGGCAGGGCGCTCTTTTCCTGCAGGTAATCCTCCAGCCTGCTCCTGCACTGCTTCTGGATACCCCGGACCTGAGCCCTGACTTCCTGCAGCTCAGGGGAGCTCTCGTCCTTAATGTCCCCGCTGGGGTCCAAGCAGCGCTTCAGGGCCTGCCAGGACTTCGCCGGCCAGGGACAGCTGTGCAGGAAATCCTTCAGGGCTGGATATTCCTGCAGTCCGGGCCTGTCCAGGAACTTTTGACTGCTGCCCAGAACCTCCAGGGTACTGCGCACTGCCCAGAGCCCGTCTTCGTCCAGCCCCCTGCCCTGGTCCAGATGCTGCAGGAGGCCTTCCAAGTCTGGATACTCCTGCAGGCAGCCTAAAAGCAGCTCCGGCTCTTGCAGGGCCTGGCGGACCAGCTCGTTTTCCTGCTGCAGAGCTAAAGGATCAGCAAGGGGTCTTAGCTGCAGGCAACGTCTACGTCCGGCCTCAGACAGGGCCTTGTCCCCCAGATGGCTCAAGACCCCTTCATACTCCAGAAGGCGAAGCGTCCTGGACTGCATAGCGCTTAAGCCTCCCTGCCAGCAGGCAGGCACATGGATTTGGTTTTGGTTTTGGTGCTGCTGATATACATGTTTTGGCGTAGTCAAGCAGTTCGCAGGCTCTATCTGCAGTGGGCTGCAAACAGCAAAGCAGTAGCTTGAGGATATAGATGGATTCCGGAAGGACAGTTTGCGACACAGGGGAATGCGCCGGCACTGCTTAAATTGTCATTTGCCGTCTGAAGACCTGCTTGCTTCCAGGTCATGGCTGCAAGATGTTCAGCTGGGTGCAGCATGTAACGCTACCGATCTTTGGAGCCGTCTGGCTCCAGATACCATTTCAGGAACCCAGACCCGCTAGCCCTGAGGCGCATCCTGCGGGCCTGGGGAAAATCACCTGCATGCCAGGCGCAGGCTTTAGCTGTAGCGTGACTTGCGCATTTTCTTCATCAGTCTCTTCTTTGCGGCAGCCTCTTTCTTTTTGCGCTGCACGCTAGGCTTTTCATAGTGTTGCCTCTTTTTCAGCTCTGATAGAATGCCCGCTTTTTCGCACTGTTTCTTGAACTTGCGCAGGGCAATATCAAAGTTGTCGTGGTCTCCCAAAACAATTCCCGGCACTAGGTATCACCTCCTTAGCTGAAAAATATGCTCCTGACTCGAGCAGCGAGTCCTTGGGCACCAAAAAATGTAATCTAATAGCATAGCTTGTAAAGCCCAGGTCTGCAAGCATGAAAATGGGCCTGCAAAATATTTCTGCAGACCCATTTCAGATAATGTCCGCTCACCCAGCCCCAGGGCATTGCTCAGCTGGAGCTAGGGGCTGCAAAGGCCAGATGCTTGCTCTGTACAAAATAGACTGAAGCTGTTGGCTGGGCTTGCAAAAAAGGGAGCCCCGCGAATGCTGCTACCCGTTTTTCTCTTGGTCTTCCTGAAGGGTTTGGGCCAGGGATCTGAGCACTACAAGGCCCAAGCCCAGGCCAAGGGTAGCTAGCACCGCAAATAAGACCCCGAAAAAAACCGCATGGTCTGGCAACCACCAGGGAATATCCCAGGGCAACAGGCTGCTTAGGGATTCATGGGCAAACATGATGCCTCCTCTTGCTCTACTTCACTGATTCCTTGAGCAGCTTGCCAGGGCGGAACTTGACCACCTTGGCTGCAGGGATGGTGATCTCGGAGCCGGTCTGAGGGTTGCGGCCCTTGCGCTCCTTGCGTTCTTCCACGGAAAAGGTGCCAAATCCAGTCAATGTCAGCTTGCCCTCGTTGACCAGAATGTCCTCAATAGAAGCAAGACAGGCATTTAGGGCACGCTCTGCATCCGCCTTGGTCAGTTCGGACTTCTCCGCGATTTTGGCTACCAGATCTGCTTTTGTCATCACATTCCTCCTTTGCTGATTATAAGGTCTAGGCCAAGAGGACGCCTCCACGCTCGAGGTAACCACCCCTCACAAGGGCCGATTCAGGCCTGGGCTGACTCGACTGGGCCAGACTGTGCACCCAGAGGCATCCGAACTTAACTAAAATAAGGCCAAAACGTATTTTGCTCATTTGCACACTGCAGCTAAACAGCGCGGGGAATAAAGGCCCACTTGCAGGCCGCCGGTCACGACTGGGCCGCGGCTGCTCAAAGCTCCGCGCCCCAAGCAAACATCTAAGATGCAGCGGAGCAAAATATAGGTTTAGCCCTAAACTTAAACAAAGAGCCGTGTCAAGACTGAAGAAGGCCAAAACCTCAATTTGGTCCGGAAACATGGGAGTTTTTGCGCACCAGGGATCTGGCCAGGGCCAAATACTGCTCAGGGGTCAGAGCCTCGGGTCTGCAGGCAGAATCCACTCCGAGCTCCTGCAGCCTTTCTTGCATAGCAGATGTGTCCACTCTCTTCAAGACATTTTTCAGCTGTTTCCTGCGCTGCTGAAAGCAGATCCGGATCAGCCAGGCCAGAGCAGAGGCTGTAGGCGCATCTATATCAGCGCAGCAAGGTCTAAGGGAGATCACAGCTGAATGCACCTTGGGTCGAGGCCTGAACACCTGGGGACCCAGGCTGAATTCATACTTGACCTGGGCAAAGTTGCGCACCCAGGCTGCCAGCCCTCCATATATCCGATTCCCTGCCGGGGCGGTCAAACGCTGGGCAACTTCCTTTTGCACAGTAAATACCATGCCTTTGGCCAGGGGGAGCTGTCTGACCAGCTCCCAGATCAAGGGCGCTGCTATATTGTAGGGCAGATTGCCTATCAGCCGGTTTACTCCTGCATCCTGCAGCCTTTGCCAGTCCAGGTCCATGGCGTCCCCAGCCGCCAGGCAAAGCCCAGGGAATTGATCCTTCAGGCCCCTGGCCAGATCCAGGTCCTTTTCCACAGCCAGCACCTGAACCGGCAGCTGAAGCAAGAACCTGGTCAAAGCCCCACAGCCGGGGCCTATCTCCAGGACAGTCTCCCCGGACTGGGCTTGCAGACAGCTGACTAGCTTCCTGGCCAGATTAGGATCCACCAAGTAGTTCTGGCCCAGGGACCTCTTGGCAGCCCGGGGCCGGTTTCGGCTGGCCATGCTCTCCAAGCTCCCCTTACTCCCTGCTTGTGCCCCCGCACACGCCCTGCTGCAGAAGGCCTTCTATTTCCTGTTTTGAATAGCCAAGCTCCTGCAGCACCTTGCAGGTATCTTGTCCAAAGCCTGGGGCAGGATTGCGTACTGAGCCTGGAGTGCGCTGCAGCTTGATCTGGACCCCAAGGCCTTGCTTGCTTTCCTGACCTGGGCCCTTTTTCTCAGGGATCATGTCCCGCTGCAGGAACAAGGGATCCTGCTGGGCCTCCTGCAGACTTTGCACCGGAGTTATGCAGATATCTAGCTCCCCCAGCTCCTGCTGCCAGACAGCCAGTGCCTTTTGCTTAAAGATCCTGCGCAGGGTCTGAACCACTTCCTGCCTGCGGCTTTCAT
Organism: Desulfohalobiaceae bacterium; assembly: GCA_046546355.1. GTDB lineage: Bacteria > Desulfobacterota > Desulfovibrionia > Desulfovibrionales > Desulfothermaceae > CAZBUB01. Next base: position 41,933 of record JBKGXZ010000002.1, read on the forward strand.
CAAACTGCAGGGGGATAAGCTCCTGCAGCCCCAAATGCCTGCACAGCCGCTGCCAGAATTTGCCTTCCAGAGCACCCAGGGCCAGATAGCGCTGATCCAGGGTCTCATAGACATTATAGCAAGCATATCTGTGGGAGAGCAGGTTGTCTCCCCTGCTTAGCTTTTGCCCGCTGCTTTGCTCCAGATGCTGCACCAAAGGCAGCAGGGCCAGGCTGCAGTCAGCGATGGAAATGTCTATATATTGCCCCTTGCCGGTACGCCCCCGGTGCAGCAAAGCCAGGATAATGCCCAGGGCTGCATTCAGCCCGCCTGCCAGGTCCGCAAACTGCACTCCGGGAATGCTGGGCGAAGCTTCCCTGAGGCCCAAAAGATCCAAAACACCGGAGACAGCCAGATAATTCACATCGTGTCCTGCCTTTTCACTGCCAGGGCCGCTTTGCCCGTAGCCGGTCAGTGAACAGTAGACAACCTCTGGATTGACCCTGCGTACAGAACGGTAATCCACCCCCAGCCTGCCTGCCACTCCCGGCCTGAATCCCTCTAGGATCACGTCCGCCTGAGCAGCCAGCTGCAGGAATACTGCAAGCCCGGGCTCTGACTTCAAATCCAGACAGATGTGCTCCTTGTTACGGTAGACCTGGGAGACAAAAAAATCCCCGGGACTTTGCCCCTCCACTGCAATCACCCTGGCCCCATGATCCGCCAGGAGCATGGAACAGTAAGGCCCGGGAAGCAGTCTGGAAAGATCCAGGACTGTGACTCCCTGCAGAACACCTTGCTCCAACATCCAGATGTCTGACCTCCTTTTAGGACATGGGGCTTATATGCATACCTGGGTTTGCAGCTTCGCTGACAGGAAGGAGTATAGCGGACAAGACAAACAATGGCCTTGCAGCCCAAAGAGCTACTGGTCGCACGTTCAGCAAGCAGAGCAGAGCAAAATCTGGATCTAGCTCTGGCCCCGGCCCTCAGCCTCTGTCTGTTCCTGGGGAGCGAGGACACCGTTTAAATGGATGTCCACAATCTGACGCACCACATCCCGCAGGCTTAAGGCCTTATCGTCCTTGTACCAGAAATACAGCCAATGCACTGAGCCAAACAGACAGAAAGTAAGCACTGTCAGGTTGCAGGGCTTGAGCCTGCCCATATCCATCTGCTCCTGCAGATAGCTCCTTAACTGATGCACGTTATCCTTCTCCATATCCAGTATTCCGCGCTTCTTCTCAAAGGGCAGAGATTCTATGTCGTAGAGCAGGATCTTGTTGAAGTTCTTGTTCTTTATATAGCTGGAGGTATACTTGAACAGGATATTGGTCAGCTGCTCCTTGAGCGGCATCTCTGTGCGCATGTTCCTGGATATGGCCCTGCGCATGTTCTCCTTGATCATTTCCCCGGCCTGCAGGCAGATGGTGTACAGGATTTCCTCCTTGTTGGCGAAATGGTGGTACATGGCGGCCTTACTGATGCCTACCCGCTCTGCTATCTCCCGCATGGAGGCCTTTTCGTATCCCTTCTCGTAGAAAAGCTCGTGGGCCTCGTTGAGTACCTCCTGGGCTGTCTCGTGCATCTCTGTAAATTCCTTGCTATACATAACATCCTGCAAAAAATTGAAATTGTATCCTTGAGCCTGGTCTTTCTTACCCATCTCCAACTTCCTTGAAAATGATGGCTGAGAGGAACAATATGCCGGCCCCGAAACAACGTTTACTGACTGGACGTAAATTTATATACCTGACTTGTCGCGCATGTCAAGTTTGAAACAGTATGTTGAGCCTTGCAGAGGAGAAGGCTTTGGGCTAAGCTTCCCTGGCTTGTGCAGCTTCAATCCCAAGCCCATGGTCCCAGACAAAAAAATACATTGATCAGGCTATCCCTGCATGGAACAATTCCAGCTGAACATCTCCGGCCGGGAGTATCTTTTTTGCCGTCCCCAGGATCTGGAAAGCCTCTGGGAACAAATGCAGGACCTGGATCAGGACGAGAGGCTTCCCTACTGGGTGGAGATTTGGCCTGCCGCCATTTTGCTGGCCAAATGGATTCTGGGGCATTGCAGCCGAGTCCAGGGCCAAAGCTGCCTGGATCTAGGCTGCGGTCTGGGCTTGACCAGTGTGGCTGCTGCAGATTGCGGGGCCAGAGTCCTGGGCTTGGATTACGAGCTCCAGGCCCTATCCTACGCCAGGCAAAACTCCCGGCTAAACGACAGCCCTGTGCGCTGGGTGCTCATGGACTGGCGAAAGCCCGCCCTAAAGCCGCACAGCTTCTCTTTCATCTGGGGCGCGGACATCATCTACGAGAGCAGGTTCTTTTCGCCCCTTTTGAAGCTGTTCTGCCAAGCCCTGGCCCCAGGGGGAGAAATCTGGCTGAGCAGCCCCCAAAGGGAAGTGGCCGAACCCTTCTGGGAGCTCCTTGATGCTTCAGGCTGGACCTGGGAGCAGGTCAAACAAGAGAGTGTGCCCTATCGGGGGCCGGTAAACATCCAGATCCATATCTGGAAAATAATCCGCAAAGACTCGTCCCTGATTCGACAATGAGCATTGAAGTATACCATACACAGTACGCGTCCGGGACTGACCAGGAGTCCCTGCTGGCTGACTTCTGGCGCAACTTTACCAAAAACCGCCTCGCAGTTGCCGGACTGGTTATATTCCTGCTCTTTTTCGCCTTGTCCCTATTGGGCCTGGCTTTGACCTTCGGGCCGGACCCTGTCCTGGACCCGGCCCAGATTCGGCTCCAGGACAAACTCCAGCCCCCTTTGTCAAGACCAGCTAAACAGGGACTGCAAAGCAGTGACCCCCAAGCTCTGGGTATTTATCTCCTAGGCACTGACCAGCTGGGCAGGGATGTCCTGGCCAGGATGCTGCAAGGAGCCTGGGTCTCCCTGACCGTGGGCTTTGTGGCCGTGGGCATCTCTGTGGCTGTGGGCATCTGTATAGGGGGTATTGCGGGTTATTTCGGCCACGCGCTATTCAACCTACAAGCCATGCTCCAGTGCGCTCTGGTGCTAGCTGCTGGCCTGGGCTTCCTGCTGGGCTGGCATCTGCCTGCTGGGCTGCTCCTGTTCCTGACACTGCTCTGGATCAGCCTCTCCTGGAGCCGGGGCAAGCTGGACTCCCAGACCCTGCGCAGACAGGGTGTGGCAGTAGACACGCTGCTCATGCGCTTTGTGGACATCATGCTTTGCTTCCCCAGCTTCTTTTTGATCCTGACTGTCATCGCCCTGCTGCCAGCCAGCATCTACAACATAATGATCGTAATCGGACTTACCAGCTGGATGGGCACTGCCCGCTTTGTCCGCGCAGAGTTTTTGTCCCTGCGGGAACAAGAATTCGTGCTTGCCGCCCGTTCCTTAGGCGTAAGCAGCCCCCGCATCATCCTGCAGCACATGCTGCCCAACGCTATGGCGCCGGTGCTGGTCTCCGCTACCATCGGCATAGCCACTGCTATCCTTACAGAGGCAGGGCTGAGCTTTCTGGGCTTTGGGGTTCCCCCTCCCCAGGCCACCTGGGGCAACATCCTGTCCGAGGGCAAGAGGTTCATCTTCGATGCCCCCTGGCTGACCCTGATTCCGGGCTGCAGCATCCTGATCGTGGTTCTGGCCTTCAACCTCTTCGGGGAAGGGCTGCGGGACGCTTTGAACCCAAAGTTGCAGAACTAATGACTTGACACATCTCGAGTGTCGGACATTATGAACCCTCCCCTAACCTCTTCCTCCCGCCTGGAAGACAGGTGGCAGGGACGAAAATCAGAGCAAGAAAAAGTTCGTGCCGATAACCGGACAACGCACACATGACCCGGTACTAGCAGCCATTGCCTTTGAATAAGTTTTTACCAGCCCAGGACCGAGTTCAAAATTGTACCCAAGGCAAATCTAAGCCCATATGCACTCCCCCCTGCTCCATATAGAAGACCTGCATATCCATTTCCCCGCGGAGGGAGGCCCTTCTAGGCCTGTACAGGGCCTGGATCTGCAGATCGAGCCCGCAGAGACTGTATGCCTGGTGGGCGAATCCGGCTGCGGCAAGACCCTGAGCGCGCTGAGCGTGCTGGGCCTGTTGCCCTGCCCTCCCGGATATATCCCCCAGGGTCGGGTCCTGCTGCAGGGCAGGGATGTGCTGCGCATGAGCCCCCAGCAGCTAAGGGAACTGAGGGGAGACAGGGTGGGCATGGTCTTCCAGGATCCCCTGACCTCCCTGAATCCGGTGTTCAGTATTGGCCAGCAGCTGGAGGAGGCCTTTTCCGCACACAACAGGATGCAGGCCCAGGAGCTCAGACAGGCCTGTATCCAGGCCTTGCACAAGGTCGGAATCCAAGACCCGGAAGCCAGGTTGCACAACTACCCCCACCAGCTAAGCGGGGGCCAGAGGCAGCGGGTGCTGATCGCCATGGCCATGGCCTGCGCCCCGGACCTCTTGATAGCTGATGAGCCCACCACGGCCTTGGATGTCACTGTCCAGGCCCAGATCCTGAGCCTGCTCAGGTCCCTGACCCGGCAGCAGGACCAAAGCGTGCTGTATATCACCCATGATCTGGGCGTGGTACGCAGTGTGGCTGACCGGGTCTATATCATGTACGCTGGCCTGATAGTGGAGCAGGGCCCCAGCCGGAGCATATTCCAGGACCCCAGGCACCCCTATACCCAGGGCTTATTGACCTCTATGCCCGGATTCGATAAAAAAGGCCAGGAGCTGTATACTATCCCCGGCACCGTGCCAGATCCGGGGCATCGGCCCAGCGGTTGCCCCTTCCATCCCAGATGCTTTGCAGCCAGACCCTGGTGCAGCAGGCAGCTGCCGAGCCTGCAGAGATGCGGATCTGAGCACCTGGTCCGCTGCCCGGTGCTAAACCAGGCTCCCTCTGCTGCAACTTTGGCCCCAGGAGCTATTGCCTGATGTTCGGCACGGAAACCGAGCCCATCCTGCAAATCAGGGCCCTGAAAAAGTACTTCCCGGTAGAAGGGGGATTCATGCGTAGGCCCAAAGGTTGGATCCAGGCTGTGGATGATGTGCACCTGCAGCTGCCCTGGGGCCGGACCCTGGGCTTGGTGGGCGAGTCAGGCTGCGGCAAGTCCACCCTGGCCAAGCTGATCTTAAGGCTCCTGGACCCTGACCAGGGCAGCATCTTTTTCCAGGGCAGGGACATAGCCAAGCTGCCGGAGCGCAGGCTAAAACCCCTGCGCAAGAGGCTGCAGATTGTCTTCCAGGACCCTTACGGCTCCCTGAACCCCAAACTGAGCATCGGCAGGACCCTGGAGGACGGCCTCAGGGTAGCTGGGATGGAAAAAAGGCAGCGCCCCGGACGTATCGCAGAGCTGCTGCAGCTGGTGGGGCTGCCCCCAGGAGTCCAGAAGGGCTATGCGCATCAGTTCAGCGGGGGCCAGAGGCAAAGGATCAATCTGGCCCGGGCCCTTAGCGTGGAGCCCAAACTGATCATCTGCGACGAGCCTGTATCCGCCCTGGATGTCTCCATCCAGGCTCAGATCATCAATCTGTTGAACAGACTGCAAGCTGAGCTGGGCCTTAGCTATCTATTCATCTCCCACGATCTGAACCTGGTGGGCTACCTGAGCGACCAGGTGGCCGTGATGTACATGGGCCAGATAGTTGAGTACGCGCCCAGCCGTGAGCTGTTTGAAAATCCCGGACATCCTTATACCCGGACATTGCTGGACGCGGTGCCGGGCAAGGACCTCCAGCTATTGGATCAGCCCAGGCCCATATCCGGAGAGGTGCCCACGTTAATGGACCCTCCTCCGGGCTGCAGGTTCAGGGATAGATGCCCCCAAGCCGGGCCGGACTGCAAGCAAGCAGAGATCAGCCTGCGCAGCCTGAGCCGGGAACATTGGGTGCGCTGTGTACGTACCGGCTCCTAGCCCAGAATCTCCGTGCCTATCCCGGCCTGGGTGAACAGCTCCAGGATCAGGGAATTCTCTAGCCTGCCGTCAATGATATGTGCCTTCTCCACCCCTGCCTCCAGGGCCTCCAGACAGCATTTCAGCTTGGGAATCATCCCTCCCTGGGCAGTGCTGTTCTCGATCATCTCCAAAACCTGACTGCGGCTCAAGGAGGAAACCAGCTGCTCCCCGGCCATGACTCCTGACACATCTGTGAGCAGTATCAGCTTCTTGGCCTCCAGGGCCTTTGCCACCGAGCCGGCCACCGCATCCGCATTAATATTGTAGGTCCGGCCCTGGGTGTCTACTCCTACTGGGGCTATGATGGGGATAAAGCCCTCTTTCTCCAGGCTGCGGATCAGCTTGGTCTGAATGCTGACCACCTCACCTACCCGTCCCAGATCAATGATCTCAGGTGGGGCATCTGTCTTGGAAATCACCATCTCCATCTTTTTGGCCTGGATCAGCCCTCCGTCCTTCCCGGACAGGCCCACAGAACGGCCCCCGTTGAGATTGATCAGGTTCACGATCTCCTTGTTCACCCTGCCCACCAGGACCATCTCCACCACATCCATGGTAGCCTGATCAGTGACCCGCAGGCCCTGCTCGAACTTGCTGCTGATGCCCAGCTGATTCAGCATCTGCCCTATCTGGGGCCCCCCGCCGTGCACGATCACCGGGTTGACCCCGATATACTTGAGCAGGACCACATTCAGGGCAAAGCTCTTTTTCAGCTGCTCATCCTGCATGGCATGCCCCCCGTACTTAATAACCACGGTCCTGCCGTAAAATTCCCGGATATAGGGCAGGGCCTCCAGCAGGAGCTTGGCCCGGGTCATTTCCTGTTCCATGCTCTCCTCCCAGGATTCCTGTTTTTGATTAACACAGCGCAATTATTGCCCACCCTCCTGGAGCTCTGCATAAGCTATTTGTATACAGCTATCTTTACTATGCTGCACAGCTTACTCACACGGCCAGCCTGGAGAGCACAAAAAAGGGCTCCCGCAGGAGCCCTTTTGCTGCAGCTATAGAGCGGCTGCTAACTAAGCAGCATCCATCTCCCTGCGGGCGGCCATATCAAAGAGCACCCGCTCCCTGGCCTTGTCCAGACCCAGGGCCTTGCGCTTCTTGTCGATGTGGGCCAGCATCTTCTTGGCCATCTCATAGGGATCGGCGGCAAAGTCCCACTTGCCGAGCCCCTGCTCTTCCAAGCCGTTGAACAAAAGGTCCTTGAACTTAGTGTTGTCAGTAACCGGGAAGGTAACGCCAAAGATTGTGTACACTCCGGAAGCCACGAAATACTGCCCGATGCTGATGGCCTTCTCGCTCATCCACTCCGGAGCAGCCCCTGCTGCAGGCAGATCCGCGATGCTCTCCCCAAGGCCGCCTGTCTTGACCACTTCGGCCGCAGCAATCAGGATCCGGCTGTTATCCACGCAGGAGCCCAATCCCAGGACCGGAGGCATGCCTACTGTCTCGCAGACCTCCTTCAAGCCGTCCCCTGCCAGGTGCGCAGCTTCAGGAGTCAGCAGCCCGGCCTTGGCCAGGGCGATCTGGGAGCAGCCGGTTTGCAGGACCAATACATCCTTCTTGATCAGCTCTTTAACCAGCTCCACGTGCACCCAGTCCTGCTTGACCCTGGGATTGGTGCAGCCCACCACACCGGCTATACCCCGAATGCGGCCATTGATGATGTTGTCGTTCAATGGCTTGTAGGAAGCCCGGAAGCTCCCGCCCAGCATATACTGTATATACTCGTGGGAAAATCCGTGAATGCCGGCATTGCTGATGTTCGGAATCTCCACCTGGACATTTCTGTTTTTGAACCTGGCAATGGCCCGGACAACAACTTCATCCGTGCATTCGCGAGGATTATTTTCCTTCATTTCGATATGTTCCGCACCCTCGATGTGGCAGCGCGGGTTGGTGGTAAACATAAAGGTGTTGTAGCACTTGGCTACCGAAGACAGGCCCTGCTTGATGCACTGATAGTCCACAGCCATGGCGTCAACAGCCCCGGTTACCAAAATGGCCTCAGTGGACATGAAGTTGCCGGCGTGGGGGACACCATGCCTGGACAGAACCTCAGCCCCTGAACAGCACATGCCGACGACATTGATCCCCTTGGCTCCGGCATCCTTGGCGGCCTGGACCAGGGCAGGATCGTTGACCGAGACCAGCATGGACTCGAACATGGTCGGCTCGTGGCCGTGGACCACAACATTGACATAGTCTTCCTTCAGGCAGCCCATGTTCACGTCAGCCTTTACAGGCGTGGGCGTGCCATAGAGGATGTCCGAGATCTCGGTGGCCACCATGGAGCCGCCCCAGCCGTCGGACAGGGCCGTGCGATTGAACTGCTGGGTGATGTTTTTGTACTCCTGATCCACACCCATGTGGGTCCTGTGCATCATTTCCATGATTTCGCGCATGGATCCCCTGGGTACGATATTCAGCTTGCGCCAAGTCTCCAAGGTCTTTTCCGGTACCCGGGAGACAAAAGGGATCTCGCCTTCGACCTGGGTGTAGGTCCGTTCCAGCTCCTCGTACAGATCCTGAGCGATATCCTCGACAGAACGGTCTTTGGTCTCAATCCCTACGGACTGGGCTACCTGCTCCAGCTTGATCGAATCCTTGATCCTGTAGTCCTTGATCTTGCCATGGACCACCTCCCGGAAAACATCAAGCATGGACATGCCGTGGTCTGTGTGCGCCGCCGCGCCACCCACCACCATGCGGGCAAAGTTGCGGGCCTGAATGGTGTCGATGGTCGCACCGCATACGCCGACCTTGCTGTACGGATCCTTGGCATTCAGCCGGCATGGCCCCATGGAGCAGTGCTTGCAACAGGCAGAATCAGACCCTATCGGACAGGCCTTCATGCTCGCAGCCCGGTCAAAGGCTGTCTCCACTCCGTCCTGCTTAGCCTTATCCAGCATCTGAGCTGTGGCCTCACAGAGGGTAAACTCCTTGGCCTTAAATTCCTTGGCCTTGCTTTCTGTTGCCTTCTTTTCCTTCTTTTCCATATTTTCCTCCCTTGTGGTGGAACAATTAAAAGATCCAAGGATTGTCAATCTTCAGCCCTGGAATACCTCTGGACTCCTGCCCCGCTTGGGGCCTTCTGCTTGACAGCTTGCAGGCTGCAAGGACCTGAAAATGAAAATAATTCTGGCAAGCCTACGTCCAAAAAAACACTTTGTCAAGACGCAGCAACAAGATTCCTGCCTTGCCTATTCCTGTTTCAGGGTCCTTTGCATCAGCTCCTGCACTGCCTTATCAGGGGCCTGGTCCTGATACAGGATCTGATACACCTGCCAGGTAATGGGTAGATCGACTCCCAGCTTTTGGCCCAGGCTATGCAAGGCCCGGGTAGTCTGCACTCCCTCCGCGACCATGCGCATGCCCTGCAAGATCTCCTGCAGCTTCCTACCCTGGCCCAGGCTTAGACCCACCTGTCTGTTGCGGCTCAGATCCCCCGTACAGGTCAGGACCAGATCCCCTAAACCGGACAGCCCCATAAAAGTCTCCTGCCTGGCCCCCATGGCCGCACCCATCCTGGACATCTCAGCCAGGCCCCTGGTGATCAGGGCCGCCCTAGCCCCGCTGCCGAAGCCCAGCCCGTCTGTAATCCCTGCAGCCAGGGCCATGACATTCTTCAGGGCCCCGCCCAGTTCCACGCCCAGGCAATCTGAATTGAGGTACACCCGCAGGGTTTGCGTAGCCAGGGCCTGTTGCAGCCAAGCCCCCAGATCCTGATCCATGCAGCCCAGGGAGACCGCCGTGGGCAGCCCCTTGCTGACCTCCTTGGCGAAGGAGGGGCCGGAAAGGCAAGCATAGCCTGGATTCAAATCCCCCAGCTCATCCTGGACCACCTGGGACATGGCCTTCAGATTCTCCACTTCGATGCCCTTGCTGGCACAGACCAAAACCGGCTTTGCTGGCAGCAGGGCTTTTAGCTCCACCAAAACAGACCTGAAATACTGGCAGGGCACAGCCATAAGCAAAACCTCCGCACCCTGTACCACTTCCTGCAGCTCGTTGCTGAAGCCCAGAGCTGGATCCAGCTGCACTCCGGGCAAGAACCAGGAGTTCTCCTTTTGCTCCTGCATCAGCCCTAAAAGCTCCGGCTCCCTGACCCACAGGCAGGTGGCATGGCCCTTGCCAGCCAGGATATTGGCCAAGGTGGTGCCCCAGGAGCCTGCCCCGATTATCGCTATTCGCATTGCTATTGCCTCTTTGGATATCCGGTTTGAGATTTTGAGCTCATCTATACCCTTGCCCAGTTTCAGGGTCAAGGAACTTGCTTGTCAGCAGAGGCCAAAAAGGATAAAAGGGGCTGTAGCAGGAGCTAACAAGGGCAGCATATGCATAAAGACAGCGATCAAGATCGGGTCAGGGAACTCACAGAGCAGGAAAAGCGCGTGCTGCGCCTGGTGCAGGACAGCCTCCCGGACAGCCCCGCCCCTTTTGCCAGCATTGCCCGCGAGGCCGGACTCCCGGAGTCCCAGGTCCTGCAGCTGCTAAGGGAGCTGAAAAGCTCCGGCTGCATCAGGCGATTCGGAGCCACCCTGCGTCACCAGGAGGCTGGATACGACTGCAATGTCATGGTGGCCTGGCAGGTCCCCCAGGCAAATATCCAGGACATCAGCAGGATCATGGTCTCCAGGCCGGAGATCACCCACTGCTACCAAAGACGCAGCACCCCCAGCTGGCCCTTCAATCTGTACACCATGATCCATGCCAAGAGCAAAGGCCAGTGCCTGCAGCTGATCCAGGACCTGGCAGCCAGAACAGGCCTGAACAACTACCAGGCCCTGTTCAGCATCAAAGAGCTCAAGAAGACCTCCATGCGTTATTTCTAAAAACCCCAAACACCACCTCAAGGAGTATGCTTATGCCTGATTCCAGGAGCCTATTCCAGCAGGCCCGGGAGCTTATCCCCGGCGGGGTCAACAGCCCGGTCAGGGCCTGCGGCAGTGTGGAATCCACCCCTCTGTTCATCAGCAGGGGCCAGGGCAGCCACATCTACAGCCAGGAGGGCCAGGAGTACATCGATTATGTCCTCTCCTGGGGTCCTTTGCTCTTGGGGCATTGCCATCCCCGGGTATTGCAGGCAGCCAGACAGGCCCTGGAGGATGGACCCAGCTTCGGGGCCCCCTGCAAGCAGGAGATAGATCTGGCCCAAGCTATCCATGATGCCCTGCCTGGCGTGGAGATGGTCCGCCTGGTCAACTCCGGCACCGAGGCCACCATGAGCGCCCTGCGCTTGGCCAGGGCCTATACTGGCAGGGAAAAGATCCTCAAATTCACCGGCTGCTACCATGGCCATGTGGATAGCCTGCTGGTCCAGGCTGGATCCGGGGTAGCCACTCTGGCCATACCTGGCACGCCGGGGGTGCCAGAAGGACTGGCCATCCAGACCCTGCTGGCCCCTTACAATGATCTCCGGGCTGTACAGGAGATCTTCCAGAGCCAGGGCCAGGAAATAGCTGCCGTGATCCTGGAGCCAGTGGCTGGAAATATGGGCCTGGTGCCCCCTGCAGAAGGTTTCCTGCAGGGCCTTAGGCAGCTGGCTGACCAATATTCCAGCCTGCTCATTTTTGACGAGGTCATTACCGGCTTCAGAGTAGCCTATTCCGGTGCCCAGGGCAGGTTCGGGGTCACTCCGGATCTGACCTGTCTGGGCAAGATCATAGGCGGCGGATTCCCTGTGGGGGCCCTGGGCGGCCAAAGCCAAATCATGGAGTATCTGGCCCCTTGCGGTCCAGTATACCAGGCCGGAACCCTAGCCGGGAATCCCGTAGCCATGAGCGCAGGCTTGGCCACCCTGCAGGAGCTGCAGCAGCAGGATTATCAGGCTCTGGAGGACAGGACCTCCTGGCTGGCAGCAGAGCTGCAGTCCATCCTGCAAAGGAAGGGCCTCTCCGTGCAGCTGAACCAGCTGGGGTCCATGTTCACTCTGTTCTTTACTCCAGACCCGGTACAGGACTTTTCCAGCGCCAGGAACACAGACCAGAAGCTCTTTGCCAGCTTCTACCGCCAGATGCGCGAACAGGGCATATATCTGCCCCCGGCCAACTTCGAGTGCGTATTTGTTTCCTTCGCCCACCAGGAAGCCGATCTGGAAAAGACCCTGCAGGCTGCCAGGGACCTGCAGTTTTAGAGCCAGGATTTACTTGACAGCAGTTGGTCAGCTGGTATATCTAATGACTAGACCAGTGTACCAGCCTTGTCCAGCATCAGAAATCAAGCCACCTGCTTTAGCCCTAGCTAAACTCTGCCTGGGCGGGAGGACACTGCCGGCCAGTGTACTAAGCTCAGGCGCAGCTGCTTCAGACACTGACCCTTGGGAAAAACATTTTTAAAAAAAGGAGGGTTCAAAAATGAGGAAGAGTATTTTTGTTAGTCTGTTGAGTGCCTGCACACTTCTAGTTTTTACTCTGGCCGGCTTGCAGGCCTATGACTTTGAAGTCCCGGAAACTATCACCATGGACCATGCAGAAGGTGAAACAGACAACCCTCAGTACAGCCCAACAGAGATGCCACACAAAGACCACGAGGCAGTAGTGGAAGATTGCCAGTCCTGCCATCACATGTGGGAGGATGAGTCAGAGCCGCCCCAGAGGTGTACTGACTCCGGCTGCCACGACCTGCTGGGCGCCAAGGGAGAAGAGATGAAAGAGGTCAATTCCGCATATTACGCCTTCCATGAACGAGGGAGCGAGCACAGCTGCATCGGCTGCCATCAGGAGCTCAAGAAGGCAGGAGAGGATACCGGCCCCTTGCCCTGCAACAAATGCCATCCCAAGGACTAGCTTCAGACAAACAAGCAATAAAAGCCCGGGGCAGGGCCTGGCCTTGCTTCCGGGCAATTCTCTAGAGGTGCTCTATGGCCCAGGAAAAGAAGGATCAGCCCTCAGAAGAGATCATCGACCTCACCGAGGAGGTCCAGGATGATCAGCACACTGGGCAGCAGGGATCCAGCCCTGGACAAGATGCGGATTTCGAGCAGGAGCTCAACGATCTTTTCGCCGAAGTGGAGGACTCCTCCCAGGATCAAGGTCAGGATCCCTCTAAGGACCAGACCGAGGACGATCTGGATCTGGATTCCCTGTTCCAGGAGCTGGGCTCCTCCAGCCAGGATTCTGAACAGGCTTCAGCTGCATCTCCAGCCCAAAAAGAGCCTGAGGCAGAAACCTCTCAGCAGGCAGAGGAGCCCAGCTCAGAAGCAGCCCCCAAAGAGGAGCAGCAGGAAGAACAGCCCCAGCCAGTTTCAGATCAGGAGGCTGCAGGCCTTGTGCAGCAGGTGCAGGAGCTGCAGGCCAGACTGCAGCAGCTGGAGGAACAGCTGCAGGAGCAGCCTGGCCCCCAGCAGCTGGAGGAACGTTTGCAGGATCAGCTGCAGCAGAGCCTGACCCAGGCCTGGGAGGAAAAGCTGCAGGCCAGGCTGGACCCCTTGCAGGAACAGCTGCAAGCCGTGCAGGGCTCTTCCGGGGACCAGAAGCAGCTGCAGGAGCTGCAGGCGCAGCTGCAGCAGCTTCGCCAGGAGGCCCTGACCAGGAGCGACCTGCAAGAGCTGGCCGCCCAGATCAAGCAGGAGCTCAAAGAGGAGCTGACCCAGATGATCCCTGCTGAGGCAGCAAAAGTCATCCGGGAGGAGATCCAGGCCCTGGCCCAGGAGATGGAGCAAGAGATTTAAAAAAAGGAGGGGTGCTGCACAGGTTTCTCTCCTTTTCCCGTCCGGGAGCCGCACCTATGTGGAGGTCCAGGCCATTTCCCCGCCGGACGGGTTTTTTTCATCAAAAACCCGGCAAAGGCAGAATACAGCCATGGACAAGACCCGCCAGCAGGCCCTGCAGGTGGCCAAGGAGATCGTGGTCAAATTCATTGAGGTGGGCCGCATCTCTCCCAGCAATTTTGAGCAATTCTTCTCCGCCATCTACCGGGACATCCTGCGCAATATCCAGGACGACCCCCCTGGGGCTGAAGACGGCCATGACCGCTCCAGCTGATTCTAGCACTCAGAAAGCCCACGCTACCGACCCCAGACAGGGCATGTTCGCCAGCATTGCCCCCTGGTATGATTTCCTGAACCGTACCTTGAGCCTGGGCCTGGATCTCTACTGGCGCAGAAGACTGATCCAGGCCCTGGACCCCGGCCCTGGAGAAAGCATCCTGGACCTGGCTGCAGGCACCCTGGATGTCTCCCTGGGACTGTTGCGCCAGGAGCCTGGATGCAGAGTCTGGGCCGCAGATATCTCCCTGCCCATGCTGCTGCGCGGCCAGAAGAAGCTGCGTGGCAGGCAAGGCAGCCTGCAGGGCATATGCTCTGACGCCAAAAATATCCCCCTGTCCCGGGAAAGTATGCACAAGGCAGGCATTGCCTTTGGGATCCGCAATATCCAGCCCAGGCAGCAGGCCTATGCCCAGATTCTGCAGATCTTGAAGCCGGGGGGCAGGCTGGCCGTCCTGGAATTCGGCTCAGGCAGGGCCAGAATCTGGAGAGGCTTATACAATCTCTATCTGCAGCGGGTTCTGCCCTGGGTGGGCAGGGTGGTCTCCAAAGACCCCCAGGCCTACTCCTACCTGGCCAGGAGCATCCTGGAGTTCCCATCTGCGCTTGAGCTGGCAGCAGAGCTGCAGGAGGCAGGATTCTGCGACATTAGCCACCAGGCACTGACTTCCGGCATAGTCAATATCCACCTGGCCCACAAGCCCGAGTCAGCACCACCTGGCCGCAGACGTCCAGTTTGATCGAGAAAGAAACGCTAGAGCTTATTCATGATCTTATTGTATACGAGAAATCAGCCCCGGGCCAGATAGATCAGGAACAGACCCACCAGGATCACCAGGACTGACATCCTGCGCAGGCTGGAGGGCTCCTTCTCCGCCAGAAGCCTAAGCACCTCGGGCATCCGTTCCGCAAACAGGAAATAGGCCAGCCCTTCCAAGATCAGGGCCAGCCCCAGGGCGGTCAGGAATATTCCCAGACTGGACTGCATGCAACAACTCCTTTCCCCGGCTCAAAGCCAGGTCCTGACCTTTACTCCCATCCATTCCAAAACCAGGGCAGGGTGAACCTGCAGCTTTAGGGCCTGCTGGGCCTGCTGCAGCAGCTCGCAGACCCGGCTCCAGCCCTGGGTATCCAGCCTGTCTTGCCAATATCTGGCCAGCTCTGACCCGGCTCCTGGGCCGGCTTGCATAAGCAGGCTCTGCTGGCAAAGCACTATTATTTCCTGTACCAGTCTCTTATCCACAGCCCCCTGGGCAGAGCTCTGGCTGAGCAAGCCCTGGCCGGTGCGCCAGAAATGCAGCAAAAGCCCCAGCCACTGCTGGGCCTCCCTGGAGGTCTGGGCAGCCTGGGCAGTCCTGGACAGCCCCAGGACCAGGCTCCTGGAGACCAGGGTGGGCAAAAGTAGCTGCCTTTGCGGGGCCAGAAGCACAAAACAATTCCCGGGCAGGGGCTCCTCCATGCATTTCAATAGGGAATTGGCTGCCGCCTGAGTCAGCTCCTGGGCCTGCTCCAGGACAAAGACCCGGACCTGGCCTGCATCAGGCTTCTGGCCCATGAGGGTCCTGGCCTCCCGGACCTGGTCAATCTTGATGCTCTCCTGCAGGCCCTGGAACAGGAACAGATCCCTGAAAGCCTGATTCGCGATCTGCCTGCAGCAAGAACAGTCCAGACAGGGCGGCTGACTGGCAGCGCAGTTCAGCAATGCCGCCCAGTACAGGGCCAGACCCTGCCGCTCCTGCAGGCTGCCCCCTTCCAGGAACAGGACATTGGGCCTGCTTCTCTGCAGCTTCTGCATGTAGCCCACTACCCTGGCCTGGTCCTGCAGCAGGTCAGGATAACACTGGGTAAGATCCGGAGCTTGCAAGGCGGCTTTCCCTAACGCATTATGGTTTGACTGCGCTCCGGGCCTACGGAGACGATAGACACCCTCACTCCCAGAATCTCCTCTATACGCTGGATATAGTCCCTGGCCTCCCGGGGCAGGTCCTGCATGCTCCTGGCCTCTGAAATATCCTCCTGCCAAGGCTGCAAGGATTCGTATACCGGCTCGGCCTGGGCCAGCCCCCATTCCTCCTGGGGTGGATGGGAAATTCTCTGGCCCTGATATTCGTAGCCCACACAAAGCCTTAGCTCCGGCAGGCCGCTTAGCACATCCAGCTTGGTCAGGGCCAGGGAATCAGGCTGATTCAAACGCACCGCCTCCCTCAGCCCCACCAGATCCAGCCAGCCGCATCTGCGCCTGCGACCGGTGGTAGCCCCGAACTCATTGCCCTTGGCCTGCATATGCTCCCCGCAGCCATTTTCCAGCTCAGTGGGGAACGGACCGGAACCTACCCTGGTGGTATAGGCCTTGACCACTGCCAGTATTTCTTCCAGCAGGCCTGTGCCGCAGCCGCTGCCTGCTGCTGCGTTGCCCGCAACAGTGCTGGAGGAGGTCACGAAGGGATAGGTGCCGTGCTCCACATCCAAAAGGGTGCCCTGGGCCCCCTCGAACAGGATGGGCTGCCTGGTTTGCGCTGCCTGGGCGACCTCCTGGGAAACGTCAGCCAGATAGGGCCGCAGCCGATGCAAGAATGGCAGCATCTCCTCCAGGATCTGCTGCGCGTCCAGCTCCTGGGCCCCATAATAAGCAAACAGGGCGTTCTTTTCCTGCAGGGCGTTTTGCAGTTTTTGCAGCAACAGCCCTTCATCCTGGATATCCCCGGCCCTGATGCCAACCCTGGCTGCCCGGTCCTCGTAGGCTGGTCCTATGCCTCTGCCAGTGGTGCCGATCCTGTCCCTGTCCTGCTTGCGGCTCTCCCGCAATCCATCCAGCTGCTTGTGATAGGGCAGTATCAGGTGGGTCTTCTTGCTGACCAGCAGCCGCTCTGGGCCCATATCCACTTGGCTTTGCCCCAGCATGTCCAGCTCCTGGCAAAATACCTCCGGATCCAGGACCACCCCATTGCCTATCAGGCATTTCTTGCCCGGATGCAGAATGCCAGAAGGGATCAGATGCAGAACCAGCTTCTTGCCCTGGGCCACCAAGGTATGACCGGCATTGTTGCCCCCCTGGAAGCGAACTATAACCCCGCACTGCTCTGTAAGCAGGTCCACTATCTTGCCCTTGCCTTCATCGCCCCATTGGGCACCTATGACCACCAAATTGCTACGCATTGAAATCTCCTTAAAATTTGGATACAAGTGCAGGAGACAAAAGCCGAAAGCTGAGCATTGCTGCTAGGCCTGTCTGCCCCTTTGCCTTGCGGGCTGCCTTAGCTGAGCAACCGGGCCAGCAAGACCTTGTACTTGAAATTGCAGATGAACTCAAACCCGGATTACCCCCAGAGCCAGGCCGGACAAGTCCTGCTCATCTTTATTCTGGTCCTGGCTCAGATCCTGCTGCTTACCAAGCTGCTGCAGGACCAGGAGAGAAAAGAGCTGCAAAAGCCCCAGACCCTGGTCATAGCAAGTTTGCCCCTGGAACAGGTCCAGGCCGAGCTCAGCCCGTATGGCCCAGGATTCGAGCGGGAGCTGGTGCAGTACTTGGCTAAGCAGACCGATCTGGAGCCCAGATGGCTAATCTTTGATACCTGGCAGGATTGCCTGCGAGCCTTTAGCAAGGGCCGGGCAGACCTGCTCATAGCACCGGGTTTCAGCTCTCCGGAGCTGCAAGACTCCCATATCAGGGCCGGGCCAGAATACCAGCTGCACCAGCCTTTGCTCCTGCACAACAAGTTCCGCTTCGGGCTTCGGCAGGAAAACGATATCTGCCGCTTCAACATCCTGCTCAGCCAAAACCCCCAGCTAAGCGCCAGACTGCAGAGCAAGGCCGAAAAGCTGCAGTGCTCCCCTGAGCTTGAAACCCTGAAAACCACCAGGCTGCAGGAGGTCCTGGAGCTGCTGGAGGACAACCAGGCCAGATTCGGCCTGGTAGACAGCGGGCGCTTCAGGTTCTGGGAGCCTTTTTTTACTGACCTCAGAAGGACCCATGAGCTGGGGCCCGAGATCCCGTATCGCTGGTACTGGCGCAAGGACAGCCCGCGTTTGGACCAGATCCTGCAAGACTTCTGGCAAGGCCTGCAGCAAGAGCCCAATTTCAAGCGCCTCAAAGAGCTCTACTGGGGCTTTTTGCCCCAGAACACCGACTACTACCAGCTCACCCATTTGCAGGAAGCGATCCAGAATCGCATGCCCCCCTACCAGGAGACCATCCTGCAGGCAGCAGAAGAGAACCAGCTGGATCCGCTATTCCTGGTGGCTATGATCTACCAGGAATCAGCCTTTGTAACCAGCGCTAGGAGCAGGACCGGGGTCAGGGGGCTACTGCAGCTCACCCAGCCCACCGCCCGGGAAATGGGTATCCAGAACAGAATGGATCCCAGGCAGAGCATCCTGGGCGGGGCCCGGTACCTGAAGCAGCTCTGGGACAGACTGGATTCCCTGCAGGTCAGCGGCTGGGACCGCTGGTTCCTGGCCCTGGGGGCCTACAACAAAGGCATGACCCATGTGCACAACTCCATATCCCTGGCAAAAAAGCTGGGCAATGACCTGCAGCACTGGTACCACCTGAAAACCATCTACCCCAAGCTAAGCTATAAGGAGTACTATACCCAGGCCCCCCACGGCTACGCCAGGGGCTACGAAGTGGTGGACTACGTGCAAAGCATCCGCTATTATTACTACCTGTTGCAGGGGTTGTCAGTCCTCTCTGGGCCGGAAGCGGATAAGCTTGCCCCGTTCCTTGTCCACCGGCCCAGGAACTGGCCCGACTAGTTCCTGCCCCGGGTCCTTGGCCCCCTGATCAGGGGCGGGGCGCTGCTCCCTGGCCCACTTGGCATTGAAGAGCTGATTCTTCCAGCGCACAGCCTGTATCAGGCTGAGGACCAGAACTGCCTCCTCCCATCTCCGGGTAGGCTCGAACTCCTGCACCTGCGTGTGATACTTGTCCCAGAGCTGAATCAATGAGGCCTCATCCACAGCTGCCAGCTGGGATGCAATCTTCTGCAGCATCTTTTCCACGGCTATTTCTCCCCTGGCTTTGCTTGCCTTTTGCCTAAAAAGGCATCATAACCCGGAAGGCTTCCGGGCTTCAAGCCCTAAATGCCTTTTTTGCCTCCTGGCTGGGCGGGTAGCTGCAGTCTATCGGCTTGCTTTACTTGACTTGAGCCGCAAACATCAATATCGACAGGAGAAACATTTATTGCACGAACCCCAACAAGTCGAAAGCTGGGCATGAGACCACAAACCAATGAGGAGAGAGTGCCATGAGCGAGCTTAGAAAGATGTACCATACCTTGCAGGAAGATCCCTTCCCTGCTGAGCTGCACCTCACAGTGGGAGATCAGGAACTGATCTTCAAAAAGAAGGTTTGGCAAATCGCAGGGCAGGAAAAAGGCTTGCGTTACGGGGAGAACCCTGACCAGCCAGCTGCCATGTACTATCCCCATCAGGGGCAGCTGGAGCTGGATGGGGTGCCTTTCAAGTCCAAACAAAGCGGCCTGCTTTCCGCCCTGCAGAGCCAGGACATCCTGCAGTCAGGCAAGCACCCGGGCAAGATCAACCTTACAGACGTGGACAACGGCCTGAATATCCTGCAATACCTCCAGGCTAAGCCGGCAGCTGTAATCCTCAAACACAACAATCCCTGCGGTGCAGGCTGGTCTGACCAAGGCCTGCAGCAGGCCATGCAGAAGGCCTACTTCTGCGACCGCATCGCAGCCTTTGGGGGCGCGGTGGTCCTAAACCGCGAGCTGGATCAAGCCAGTGCAGAGTTCATCCAGGACTCCTATTTCGAGGTAGTGGCAGCGCCTGAGTTCGGGCCTGGGACCCTGGAGACGCTCAAGACCAGAAAGAATCTGCGTATCCTGAGGATCCCCGGACTGGGAGATCTTGAGAGGCAGCTGCAGTATCCTTTCCTGGATATCAAATCCCTGACTGACGGAGGGCTTATAGTCCAGTTCTCCTTTAGAAACCGCATTCTGGCTGCAGAGGATTTCCTGCCTGCCCAGGCCAGCTCCGAATCAGAGACAGTGGCAGCCAGACAACCCACCAGCCGTGAGGCCCAGGATCTGCTTTTTGCCTGGGCTGTGGAAGCAGGAGTGACCTCCAACTCGGTTATCTTTGCCAGGGACGGGGCCACTGTGGGCATAGGCACCGGAGAGCAGGACCGGGTGGGCTGCGTGGAGCTGACCATCTTCAAGGCCTACCAGAAGTACGCCGATCTCCTGGCCTTCCAGGAAACCGGGCTCTCCCTGTACCAGCTGCGCTCCCAGGCCAAACAGGATCCGGATCAGAAAAGGATCCTGGAGGATATCCAGGCCAGGACCCAGCAGGCCCGGGGCGGGCTTCCCGGCTCGGTGCTGGTCTCGGACGGCTTCTTCCCGTTTCGCGACGGCGCGGATCTGGCAATAGAGCAGGGAGTGACCGCTATTGCCCAGCCAGGGGGCTCCATGAACGACACAGAGGTCATCCAGGCTGTGAACCAGGCCGACCCCCAGGTAGCAATGGTTTTCACCGGCCAGCGCTCCTTCAAGCACTGATGTTGTCCAGAAAAGTCCCAAAACAGCGGTCCAGCCGCCATGACGGTGTTCCATGAGCAACCCCCAGCATCCCCTGGAGCCAGGCTGCATCCTGGAGTACATGCAGGAGAACCAGCCCATCCTGGCCTGTATCCTGGAGGCCACGCAGAAGCAGCTCCGGGTCCTGAACATCAACAAGAGACTGCTCAAGCTACCCCAGGCCAGGATCCTGCCCTGGACCGGCCCGTTGCTGCCCCCCCGCAGCAGCAGGGAGGAGGTGCTGCAGGAGCTGCAGAGCCGGGAACGTTCCAGGAGCAGCCTGATGTCCGGCATAGATGCCCTTGAGCTCTGGGAGCTGGTCCAGGACGAGGCCTGCCAGGTGAACATCAGCTGGCTGGCCTCCCTGCTCTGGCAGGAGCCAGGGCCGGACCAGACAGCAGCCCTGGGCAGGACCCTCCTGCAGTACAAAACCCATTTCAAGTTCCAGCCACCTGGCTTTAGGCCCAACGATGCAGCTACAGTCCAGGCCAGGCTCTTAGAGCAGGAAAAACTGCGCAGGAGGAACCAGCTGCTGGCCCAGGGCCAGGCCTTTTTCCAGGCCCTTTGGGCCAAGGGGGCCCAGGGCCAGAACCTGGAGCTCCCCCAGCTGGAGGCTGAGACTGCCCAGGAGTTGCAGAGGCTGCTCTTTTTGGGCATAGCTGACCCGGAGAGCAGCGAGTTCCAGGACTACTGGAAGCAGCTGAGCCGAGGGCTGCCCAACAATCCCCAGCTGCCGCTGCTCCTGGCCCAATACTGGGGACTGGTTCCCAGGCACCACAATCAGTTCCTGGACCAGGCCGGCTACAGCTGGGGGAACCAATGGGCCGGGGAACATGCCCCAGAGATCAGCAGACTGCAGGAGGAGTTCGAAAGCAAAAGACAATCCCCTGAGGATCTGGGGCTTTACAGCATAGACTCCTCCACAACCCAAGATATCGATGATGCCTTCTGCCTGGACCATCACCCCGGGCAGGGCTATGAGCTGCAGCTGGCTGTGGCCTGCCCGGTTCTGGACTGGAAATTCGACTCCGAGCTGGACCAGGCAGTGGCCCACCGCTTCAGCAGCCTGTACCTGCCAGAGGGCACTACGCACATGCTCCCGGAGGAGCTGGGCACCCGGCTCTATAGCCTGCACGCCGGACAGGCCAAGCCCATTTTGCTGCTCCAGCTGAGCCTGGACCAGGAGGGGAATCTGCAAAAGATCCAGCCCAGGCTGACCTGGAGCAGTCTGGAGCAGAACCTGACCTATTCCCAGGTGGAGCTCAGCCTGCAAAGCAGCCCTATGCCCCGTGAGCTTGGGCACTGCCTGGAGCTGGCCCGGCTTCTGCGCAATAAGAGGATCCAGCAGGGTGCGGTGATCATAGAGCAGGAGGAGCCCTTGATCCAGCTGCACCAGGAGCAGGACCAGATCCGGGTGGAGCTGCAGGAGCCCAGCACCCATCCCCAGGCCCAGCTCATGGTCAGCGAGTTCATGATCCTAGCCAACCAGGCCCTGGCCCTCTGGGCCCAGGACAGGGATCTGCCCCTGCTCTACCGCACCCAGGACATCCAGATCTCCCGAGAGATTGCCGGGGTCTGGCAGGATCCGGTCCAGATCTTCCAAGTCATGCGGGAGATGAGCGGCAGCCGCCTGGATCACAGCCCCAGGCCCCACGCCAGTCTGGGGCTTAAGGCTTACGCCCCGGTGACTTCCCCCTTACGCAGGTACTCAGACTTTTTGAACCTGGCCCAAGTCTATCATTTCCTGCTCCAGGGCAGGCCCTGGTTCAGCAGCCAGGATCTGGAGCGCCGCATCCCGCATCTCAGCAGCCGGGCCCAGGAAGCTGCCAAGATCCAGAAATTCCGGGTCAGATACTGGAAGTTGCTTTATCTGCAAACATGGTGTAAACATAGCACATGGTCCGGGGTGCTGGTTTCCCAGGAGGGCTCCATGGCAACTGTTTCCCTGCCCAGGGAACAGCTGCAGCTCAAGGCCCCGGCCCAGATTTTCGGAGACAAGCTGGTTGCGGGCAAGGTCTTTCAGCTCAAGCTGGGCCGAATAGACCCCTTGAACAATGAAGTCAAAATCCTAGACGCATGGGAGGAGTAATGGGTTTGTTCTTTGCCTCCTTAGGCTGGATAGTGATCACGTATCTCCTGGGCTCCCTGCCCTTTGGACTGTTTCTGGCCAAGGCCTGCAAGGGCCTGGATCCCAGAATGCACGGCAGCAAAAACACAGGAGCCACCAACGTGGCCCGCACCTGCGGCACCGGCTTCGGCCTGCTGACCTTTGCCCTGGATGCGGCCAAGGGATTCGTGCCCCTTTTGATAGCCATGGCCATCAGCAGTTCAGGGCTCTTTTTGTTTTTGACCGCCTTGGCCGCTCTGCTGGGACACATGTACTCCGTATTCCTGAACTGGCAGGGGGGCAAGGGCGTGGCCACCTATATAGGTATTTTTGCTGCCTTGAGCCCGGCAGCCCTGTTCTGGGCGCTTATCCTCTGCCTGCTTATCATCTGGTTTACAGGCTTTGTCTCCCTGGGTTCCCTGTCTTTGGTCACTGTGCTGCCCTTGTTCGCGCTGCTCAGTGGCCAATTCCTGCCCTTTTTGCTGGCCCTGGTGACTATGCTCTTGATCTACTCCAGGCATAAGCAAAATATCCTCAGGCTGGCCAGAGGGGAGGAGAATCCCTGGAGCAGGAAAAGCTTTCAGCACACAGGCTAGCAAGCTCAGCTATGATCCGTATCCAGAGCCGGGACATCACTCTGCATACCGGGGACATCCTGCCTTTGACCCCCCAAGAGGATGATGCCAGCCTGGGGGCCGGACTGCAGGCCATGCAGCCCCTGCCTAGGGTTCCAGCCGGGGCTTACTTGGGCTCTGAGCAGGATCAGGCCAGGCTTCAGGTCCTGTCCAGCTTTAGACATCCTGCCAGCGGACAAATCTGCCTCTGGCTCCAGGCCCAGAAGGAAGCGGCCCTGGTCTCGGGTCAGCAAGATTGGCAGCTCCACAAGCCCGGCCTATCCCTGGCCTGGATCACCCTGAGCGACAAGGGGCACCAGGGGCAGCGCCAGGACGCAAGTGGCCCACTGATCCCAGAGCTGCTCCAAAGAGAGCTGCAGCTGGACCTAGTGCAGGGTTTTTTGCTCCCGGACCAGGAGCCCCAGCTCAGGGCACTGCTGGTCAACCTCTGCCTGGAGCAGGCCTTTGACCTGGTATTCAGCACAGGGGGCACAGGAGTCACCTCCAGGGATATCACCCCTGAAGCCACCCTGCGGGTCCTGGACAGGAGGCTGCCTGGCTTTGAGCAGGCCATGCTCCAGGCCTCCCTAGCCCAGACGCCCCAAGCTGTAATCTCCAGGGCTGCGGCAGGGATCCTGGGCAAAAGCCTGGTGGTCAATCTGCCCGGTAGCCCCAAAGCTGTGCAGGAGAACCTGGAGGCCATCCTGCCTGCCCTGCGCCATACCCTGGAAAAAATCCATGACCGGCCTACAGAATGCGCCAGATGACATCCCGTTAGACTCCCAGGCCAAGGAGCATCTGCAAAGGCTTTTGCTCCGGGTCTGCCTGTCTCGGCTGTTCTTCCTGGTGCTCTTGCTCCTGCCCCTGGGGCTGGCCTGGCTGGCTGAAGGCCAGCAAAGGGAATACCTGGGGCTCTTCCTGGAGCCTGCCTATACCGGATTCCTGGTCTCTGGATTCGGCTTGACCCTGTTCTTTCTGCTTAGCTGGCCCTACTTCCAGAACATTCTGCTCTTCTTCAGACTGCAGCTGGTGGCGGATCTCTGCCTGGCCTCCTATCTGATCCTGCTCACCGGGGGCCTGCAGAGCCACTTCTCTTTTATTTTTCTGGCCCTGATCTTCCTGTACGGCCGCATCCTGGGCCTTAAGACCGCCAAGCTCCTGGCCCTTTGCTGCGGACTCTTCCTGCTGGGGCTCTTCGCCTGGGAGCTGGCCAGGGCTTCCCTGGATCACGGCCTGGAGCCGGACCTGGGCAGGCAAGCCTATTTCCTGTCCTTGCAGCTCTTGGCTTTGGGGCTGATCCTGCTTTTGCTGAACCTGGGCTACAGCAGTGAGGACAGACTGCTCTCCAGACTGGCTGAGCAGGAAAGGCTCCTGCGCCGCTCCGAGAATATCAGATCCAAGGTCCTGGACTGGATGACCAGCGGTCTGCTGGTTTTGGACCAGCAGGGCTGTATTTCCAGCAGCAACCGCAAAGCAGCGCAGTGGGCTGGCCAAGAGCATCCCAGAACCTGCATAGGCAAGCCCCTGGCCCAGCTCTTTCCGGATATGGCCCAGGTCTGGCACGATTGGGACAAATCCTCCAGCTTCCGCACCGAGATCCGTATCCAGGCCCAGGAGCAGATCTTCGGGGCCACCTTCACCCCCATTGCCTGGGAGAGCTCTTCCCTGCTAATATTCACGGACATCACCAGGATTAAGGAGCTGGAGCAGCAGGTGCAGCAAATGGAGAAGCTGGCCAGTATCGGGGAGCTGGCAGCCGGCCTGGCCCATGAGATCAAGAACCCCCTGGCCGGAATCAAGGGCAGCCTGCAGCTAATCAGCCAGGACAGCCTGAATCCGGAGCAAAAGGACAGGCTACGTCAGGTAGTGGACCGTGACATCCAGAGACTGGACCACCTGCTCTCGGAATTCCTGGTCTTTGCCCGGCCTTCCAAAGCCCAGCCCCAGACCCTGGATCTGGGCGAGGTCCTGCAGCACTGCCTGCAGAACCTCGCCCAGCGCTATCCCGGATTGCAGCTCCAAATGCAGCAGGACCTGCGGGGAACCCAGTGCCACTGGGATCAGGACCAGCTGCAGCAGGTGCTGTTAAATCTGCTCTTGAACGCGGCCCAGGCCGGGGAAGAAACAGGGGATCTTAGGCTGCAGATAGGCCTGGGCCAGGAGGACCCCAAGGGCAGCTATCTGGGCATCAGGGACTTTGGTCCGGGCCTGCCCCAGGACAAGCTGCAGCAGCTTTTTGATCCCTTTGTGACCAGCAAAAAGCAAGGCTCAGGATTGGGCCTGTCCATTGCCCAGAGGCTGGCTGCCCAGAATTGCTCCTGGATTGAGCTACGCAACGCCTCCACTGCAGGCGCGGAGGCCAGGCTCTACCTTCCGGGCCAGCAAAACCAGAACAGCCCGGAACCAGAAACAGGCACCCAAGGATAAGCCCATGCAAATCTTTTACGCTGATCTGCATATCCATTCTCGCTACTCCAGGGCCACCAGCAAGCAGCTGAGCCTCAGGAATCTGGCTGCCTGGGCCGGGGTCAAGGGCCTGGATGTCCTGGCCACAGGGGATTTTACCCATCCAGGCTGGCTGCAGGAGATAGAGGAGCAGCTGCAGCAGGAAGACTCCGGGCTGCTCAGGCTAAGGCAGGAGCAGGGCCTGGAGCAGGAGATTCCCTGGTTCTCCAGCTCCAGGGCCCTGCCCCGGACCAGGTTTATGCTCTGCACAGAGATCAGCTCCATCTATAAAAAAAAGAATCAGGTGCACAAGATCCACAACCTGGTCTTTATGCCCGGCTTGGAGCAGGCCAAGGCCTTCAACCGCAAACTGGCCCAGATCGGGAACCTGGAGGCTGACGGCAGGCCCATCCTGGGCCTGGATGCCAGGAACCTCCTGGAAATGGTCCTGGAGTGCGACCCCCGGGCTTTCCTGATCCCGGCCCATATCTGGACCCCCTGGTTCTCCCTGTTCGGATCCAGGTCAGGCTTCGACTGCATCGAGGACTGCTTCCAGGACCTGACTTCGCATATCTTCGCCCTGGAGACAGGCCTGTCCTCTGATCCGGATATGAACTGGCTCTGGAGCAGGCTGGACAGGTTCCAGCTGGTCTCCAGCTCTGACGCCCATTCCGGGGAAAAGCTGGCCCGGGAGGCCAATATTTTCTCCGGGGAGCCCGGCTTTGAGACCATCCTCAGGGCCCTGAAGTCCGAGGGCCTGGGCCACAAGTTCCTGGGCACTGTGGAGTTCTTCCCTGAGGAGGGCAAGTACCACCTGGACGGACACCGCAAGTGCGGTGTGGTCCTGGATCCCAGACAAACTAGGGAGCTTCGCAATGTCTGTCCGGTCTGCGGAGGCCAGCTCACCGTGGGGGTCCTGAACCGGGTCCTGGCCCTGGCGGACCGGGAGAGCCCAGAGCAGCCCCCAGGCAGCCCGGGCTTCACTTCCCTGATCCCCTTGCCGGAGCTTTTGTCAGAGATCATGGGTGTGGGGCCCAGGAGCAAGACTGTCTACCGCAGCTATGACCGCCTGCTGCAGAGATTTGGCTCTGAGCTCTTTATCCTCCAGCAGCAGGATCTGGAGGAGCTGCGCAGGTTCTCACCTCCCCTGGCGGAAGGCATCTCCAGGATGCGCAACAAGGAAGTCCTCTGCGAGCCTGGCTTTGATGGCCAATTCGGCAGGATTTGCGTCTTCGCTGAAAAGGAGCGCAAGGCCTTGCAGAAAGGCGGCTCCCTGCTGCCGGACCAGGGCAGGCCCAAGCCAGAACAGCCCCCAGAGGCCCTGGGCTCGCTGCCGGACAGAGAACCCAGGGCCCAGGAGCAGACGTTAAGCCCAGAAGCCTGCAATACCGAGCAACTCGAGGCGGTACAGGCTCAAGGCGGTCCTTTGCTGGTTCTGGCTGGTCCAGGTACCGGCAAAACCAGGACCCTTTTGGGCAGGGCAAAGCACCTGCTGCAAAACGGGATCAATCCCAGACAGATCCTGATCCTGACCTTTACCCGCTCTGCTGCCCGGGAACTACGGGAAAGACTGGCAGCTGGCTTCGGGGAGAATCAGGCCCTGCCCAGGGCTGAAACCATGCATGCCCTGGCCTTTGAGTACTGGGTCCAGGTCCAGCGCCAGGATCCGCTGCTCATGGCGGAGGAGGAGGCCAGACAGGTTTTTGCCAGGGCCAATCCAGAGCTGGAGGCCAGGCAGCTGAAAGAGGTCTGGGCCAGGCTTTGCCTGGCTCGGGAGAACCAGGAGCTGCCCCAGGACCTGGTCCAATACTGGCGAAGTTACGCTCAGCAAAAGGAGCACTGGAACCTGGTGGACTATACAGACCTGCTGGAGTTCTGGCTGCAGGCCCTGCAGGAGCAGGACTACAGCAGCCCCTACACCCAGGTCCTGGTTGACGAGGTTCAGGACCTGTCCAGACTGCAGCTGCAGCTCCTGCGGTACCTGGTCCCGGAACAGGGCCAAGGGCTGTTTGCCATCGGGGACCCGGAGCAGTCCATCTACTCCTTCCGGGGAGCTGTAAGAGATCTGCGCCAGGAGCTCCTTGTCCTGTGGCCCGGGCTGCAGACCTTGAGCCTGACCTCCAATTACCGCAGCAGGCAGAACCTCCTGGATTTCTGCTCCTTTCTGTTCCCGGACAAGGAGCATCTGCAGGCCCAGATTTCCGGCCAGGGCAGCATCTGCTACTACCAGGGAGCAAGCGGGGAACAGGAGGCCCAATGGATAGCCAAGCAGATCCAGTCCCTGCTGGGCGGCACCGCCCACCACCAGGCAGACCAGGAGCTAACAGGGGGCATGGCCCCCGGAGACATAGCTGTGCTGGTCAGGTTCAGGGGCCTTTTGCCCACCCTGCAGCGCATCCTGGGCAGGATGGGTCTGCCCTGCGCCGCGCCGGAGACCTCCTTTTTCTGGCAGGAGCCCAGGGTGGAGCTGATCCTGAACACAGCAGCCAACTATCTGGGCCTGGATATCGGGGACAAGCAGACCCTGGACTGTCCAGAACGCATCCTAACCTCCGGCCCCCAGGGTCTGGCAGTCTATTTCCAGGACATGCCCCCATTCGATCAAATCTTCTGGAAGAGCCAGCCCTTCCAGGAGCTGAAGAAGGCCTTCTCTGCCCAGGGCAGCTGGAGCGCGCTATTGAACTGGATCCATCTGGAGAGCGACCTGGCCCAGGTCCGGGCCCGGGCCCAGAAGGTCAGGCTGCTCACCATCCATGCAGCCAAGGGCCTGGAGTTCGAGGCGGTCTTCCTCCCGGCCCTGGAGCAGGGTATCCTGCCTTTCGCCGGCAAATCTCTGCTCTCCGGCAGAGTCTCCCAGGAGGAGGACCCCCCGGATCCCTCTGAGGAGCGCAGACTGTTCTATGTGGCCCTGACCCGAGCCAAGAGCCGTCTCTTCCTGAGCCACGCCCAAAAGAGAAGGATCTACGGCAGACAGCACCAGCTTAGCCCCAGCAGCCTGCTGCAGGAGCTGCCCCTGGACAGGGCCAGGAAAATACGCAGCGTGCCCCGCAAGACCCGAAAAGAGAAACAGCTGAGCCTGTTGTAAGGATCAAAGGTCATGCAGCCAGCATATAAGCTCGCCGCACCCTCCTTTGTCTGGCCAGCCGGGATAGGGGAAAATTGTCTAAGCCTGCAGCAACTGGTGCAGGAGGTGGGCCTGGTCTTTTTTGAAACTGCTGGCTGCCTGCAGTACACAGCCCAGGATCTGCCCCCCTGGCTGGCCAGCCTGGATCTTGCCTACCACCTGCACCTGCCCCTGGACTTGCCTTGGGATAAGGGAGCTGCCCATGTCTTTGACCTCTGCTGCAGGCTGATGCAAAAGACCGAATATCTCTCACCCAGCCTGTATGTCCTGCATCCCCCCAGCAGCGAGGAGCAACTGCTGGAGTTCTGCAGGCTCTGGGCCAGGGACAGGAGCCTGCAGACCCTGGCCTTGGAGAATGTCCAGGGCTGCGACCTGACTGACTTCTGGCCCAGAATCACTGAGCTGGGGCTCAGTATCTGTCTGGATCTGGGCCATATGCTAAGCTACCAGCAGCATGAGCTGCTGCAGATGCCCGGGTTTTGGCAGAGGGTCCGCATGCTGCATGTCTACGGGGACCTGGACGGGCACAGGCACAACAGCCTGCAGCAGCTCTCCACCCAGGGTAGACAGCTCCTGCAACAGGCCCTGCAGAGCATCCCTCAGGAGTTCACCCTGGTCCTGGAGGTCTTTGACCCCAACAGCCTGCAAACCTCCCTTGACATTTTCCGGACCTGGATTAGTAATTGGGATTTGCAGCAATACTGACTGCAAAGAAATTGTATAATCTCGTTGAATCCAGGCCTTGTTCCAGGTCCTTTTTCGGGCCGGAGCAGGAAAGGCTCCTATGTCATATTTCCGCAAGCTGGACAATAAGCTGCTGGAACTGCAGCGGCTTTTCAAGAGGAACGAACGTTGGCTGATCATGTTCGTGGGCGATCCTGACGCCCTGGCCTCTGGGCTGGCCCTGAAGCGAATCATGGCCAGAAAGGTGGAAAGCGTCTGCCTGGCCATGGCCAACGAGATCAGCAGGCCGGACAATCTGGCCATGATCCGTTACCTGCACATCCCTGTGCAGCGCCTGACTCCGCTGCTGTCTGCCCAGTACGACCGTTTCGCCCTGGTGGATTCCCAGCCCCACCACCACCAGGCCTTTGCCAAGTTCAAATTCTCCGTGGTCATAGATCACCACCCCTTAAGCAAGGAGCATCCGGTACAAGCTGATCTCCAGGAGATCCAGCCCAATTACGGGGCTACCAGCACCCTGCTCACGGAATTCTTGTACAACCTGCACTTAAAGCCTGGCAAGCTGCTGTCCACCGCCCTGTTGTACGGGATCAAGACAGACACCCACAGCTTCGAGCAGAAGTTCCACGACGCTGACATCCGGGCCTTCCGCTATCTGAGCAAGCACGCGGATCACCTCATCCTGCGCAAGATAGTGCGCAGCGAATTCAGGGTGGAGTGGCTGAAATACTTCTCCCATGCCTTCCGCAAGATGCGCCTGCACGGGGATGGGCTCACGGTGTTCATGGGCGAGGTGGACTCCACGGATATCCTGGTCATTCTGGCGGATTTCTTCCTCAGGGTGCATGACATCTCCTGGGACATAGTCTGCGGTATCATCGACCAGAAGCTGGTGGCTGTCTTCAGGGGGGACGGAGTCAAAGGCGACATGGGCAAGCTGGCCTCCACCCTGTTCGGGGACTTAGGCTCCGCAGGGGGGCACAAGTCCATGGCCCGGGCGGAAATCCTCCTTTCTGATCTGCAGGATGAACACCCCCAGGAGCTGCTCTGGAAAAGGCTGCAGAAGGCCAAGATCATCCCCAAGGGCAACTCCTACCAAAAGCTCAAGGAATAAGATGGCTTTAAAGCAAGACTTTGCCTGGCAAGAAGAACCTTTGTACCTGGTGGACGGGAGTTCCTTCCTGTACCGGGCCTTCTACGCTTATCCTGACCTGAGCCGCTCGGACGGCTTCCCCACCAATGCCCTGTACATCACCCTGCGGGTGCTGCTCAAGGTCCTGCGCCAGGAGGAGCCCCAATACTTTTGCTTTGTCCTGGACGGCAGGGAGCCTGGATTCAGGCAAGAGATCCTGGAGGAATACAAGGCCCAGCGACTCAAGATGCCCGAGGCCTTAGAGGAGCAGATTCCACCCCTGTTGCAGGTGCTGTCCTTGCTGGGCATCTATTGCCTGCAAAGCAGGGACGCTGAGGCTGACGACCATATAGCCAGCCTGTGCTCCAGGTTCAAGGAGCAAAGGCCGGTGGTGATCCTGGGCTCGGACAAGGACCTGCAGCAGTGCCTGGATGAGCAGGTCCTGCTCTGGGATCCCGGGCAACGCAGCGAAAAGCTGATCACCCTGGCTGACTTCCAGGCCAAGCAGGGCATTAGCCCGGATAAGTGGCCTGACTACCAGGCCCTGGTGGGGGACAAGAGCGACAACATACCCGGAGTGCCGGGCATAGGCCCCAAGACTGCCTTGCAGCTGCTGCAGCGCTTCCCCAGCCTGGAAGATCTGCGGGACAATCTGTACCTTTTGCCCCCCAAGCAGCAGGAAAAGCTGGCCCCGCATATGGACAGCGCCTTTTTGTACCGCAAGCTGACCGAGCTGCGCACCGACCTGGAGCAGGACAGAGAACTGGGGGACTTCCAGCGCCTGCCTGTCAGGCAACAGGAGCTGCAGGAATTTTTGCGCAGCTTTGAATTCTCCAGCCTGTATCCCATGCTGCAGCTAGAGCCCGACCAGGGCCTGGGCAAAAAGGACGAGCCCCCAAGCCCTGTCCAGATCCAAAAGCTGCAGGGCGAGCTGCCAGATATAAATGGGCAGCAGCTGGGGCTGTATCCATGGCCAAAGGAGCTCTTCAACCTGGGGCTGCAGGACCGGGAGTACCAGGTCCGGATCCAGCCCAGGGAGCTGGCCTCCAGCCTGAAGGCCTGCAGGCATGTATTTCTGCCCAACTACAAACAGCTGCTCAACAGCTCTGGGGCCTGGCAGGAACTGCAGCAGGAGCAGATATTCGATCTGGCCCTGGGGGCTTACCTCCTGGACCCGGAGCAAAGGGACTATTCCTGGGAACAGCTCTGCAGGGCCTACCAGGGCCAGCTGCAGGCCAGCCAGGAAACCCCCGGGCTGCTGGCCCTGGAGTTGGGCGGGATCCTGCGGCAGCAGCTGCAGCAGGCCGGGCTCCTGGATCTGATGCTGCTTCTGGAGCTGCCCTTGATCCCGATTCTGGTGCGCATGGAGAAACGAGGAGTGGCTGTGGATCTTAAGGCCCTGCAGGATTTTTTGCAGCAGGTGGAGGACCAGCTGCAGGAGCTGAGCAAAAGGATCCAGAGCCATGCCGGCCAGGAATTCAATCCGCGCTCCACCCAGCAGCTTGCAGAAGTCTTGTTCAGCCACCTGGGCCTCAAGCCCGGCCGCAAGACCCCTGGAGGCGCGCCCTCCACCTCCAGCCAGGTCTTAGAGGGTATGCAGCAGCAGCACCCCATTATCCAGGATATCCTGCGCCACCGCAGCCTGGAGAAACTGCGCTCCACCTATCTGGAGCCCCTGCCCAAGCTGGTGGATCATGAGGGCCGGCTGCATACCCATTTCAACCATCTGGCTACTGCCACCGGCCGGCTCTCCAGCAGCAATCCCAATTTGCAGAACATCCCCATCAGAGGAGAGTTCGGACCCAGGATGCGGGCCTGTTTCGTGGCCGGGCCAGGCAGGAGCCTGGTGGCTGCCGACTACTCCCAGATCGAGCTGCGCATCCTGGCCCATATGTCCCAGGATCCCCATCTACTGCAGGCCTTTAGCCAAAGCCAGGACATCCATGCCACTACTGCTGCCCTGCTCCTGGATAAGCCCCAGGAAGAGGTGGACAGCGAGGAGCGGCGCAAGGCCAAGACCATCAACTTCGGCCTGCTTTACGGTATGGGACCCCAAAAGCTTGCCCGAGAGCTTGGCATCAGCCTGAAGCAGGCCAAGGAGTTCATGCACAAGTACTTCAGCCGGCTGCAGAAGGTCAGCAGCTTTTATACCCAGGTCCAGGAAAAGGCAGCCAGCCAGGGCTACATCACTACCTTAATGGGCAGACGCAGGCTGCTCAAGGACATCAACTCCAGGAATGAGAACCTGGCTGCTCAGGCCAAGCGCCTGGCCATCAACACCCTGATCCAGGGCAGCGCAGCAGACATCATCAAGCTGGCCATGATCCAGGTGGATGCTGATCCGCTGCTGCAAAAATTAAAGGCGGAGCTGATCCTGCAGGTCCATGACGAGCTTCTGCTGGAGGTCCCCCGGGAACAGGCCCCTCAGGCCGGGGAGAGGATAGCCTGGATCATGACCGAAACCACGCAGCTGAGCGTGCCCTTGATAGTGGAGTGGGGATCGGGACCCAACTGGGCCCAAGCCCACTAACTGCACCCGGCCTGAGCTTAGGCTGCACTTGCATTTCCCCTGCAGTCGGTTTAGCTTTGCCCTGGCTTTGGCGGCCCAGCCCCAACAGGAAAGAATACTATGAGCATGAATAAGCCCAGACTGTTAACCCCCGGCCCTACCATGCTGCCGGAAGAGGTCAGGCTGACCCTGGCCAGACAGATGATTCACCACCGCAAGTCTGAATTTGTGTCCGTGATGCAGGAGCTGCAGGGCGGCCTGCAGACCCTTTTTGCCACCACCCAGCAGGTGCTGCCCCTGTCCTGCTCAGGCACCGGTGCTATGCAGGCTGCGGTCAGCAGCCTGTTTAGCCGCGGAGAGAGCGTCCTAGCCCTGGAAGCCGGCAAGTTCGGCCAGCGCTGGAGCAAGATCGCCCGCTCCTGGGGCCTGAATGTCATACCCCTGGAGCTGGAATGGGGGCAGGCCCTGGATGCGGACCGGATAGCCGGACTCCTGCAGGAAAACCCCCAGATCTCCGGGCTGCTGGTCCAGGCTTCAGAGACCTCCACCGGAGTCCTGCACCCTGTGCAGGATCTGGGACAGATCTGCCGCGAGCAGGACGTTTTGCTGGTGGTGGACGGCATCTCCGCGGTGGGCATCTCCCCCTGCCCAATGGACCGCTGGGAGATAGATTGTTTGCTCACCGGCTCCCAGAAAGGGCTCATGCTGCCCCCGGGCCTGGCCCTTATCAGCCTGAGCCCCAGGGCCCAGGACAAGGCAAGCTCAATACCCCAGGAAAATTTCTACTTCAATCTGCTGCAGGAGCTGGACAAAGCCAACCAGAACCAGACTCAGTTCACCTCAGCCGTGAACCTCCTGCAGGGCCTGCGTGTCTGCCTGCAGGAGTATTTCCTGCCCAGCCCGGAAAGAATAATGCTCAAGCATTGGGCCCTGTGCCAGATGACCAGGCAGGGAGTATCCGCTTTAGGCCTGCAGCCCCTGGTGGATGAGCACTACACCTGGGGCCTGACCAGCGTGCTTTTGCCCCAGGAGGTCTCTGGACAGAGGCTCCTGGCTTGCGCCAAGGAAGAGCACAATGTTATTCTGGCTGGAGGTCAGGACAGGCTTAAGGGCAGGATCCTGCGCATCGGCCACATGGGCTATGTGGATTGGGGGGATATCCTGGCTGCCCTGCAGGTGATCAAGCTGGCCCTGCAGGAGCAGGGCTGCACTCCCAAGAAGCAGGCCCCTGACTATCTTGAACAGGCCAGCCAGGCCTATTTCCAGGCCTGGCAAAATCCTCCGGATCTCTTGCAGGAGCAGGGGGCCCAGAACAATGAGCCCAGGACCAGCAAAAAGTCCTGAGCGAGGTACCTATGAACCAAGGCGAAAAGCTGGAATTTGCTGCCAAAGATGAGCAGGTGGGACAACAGAAACAACAGCAAGCAGAACAGGCCTACGAGGCCAAGACCCAGGACAGTGAGCAGGGCCCCATGCCCCAGGTGGACCTGAACACCTTCATCCTCTCCCTGGGCTCCTCAGTCCTGGCCCATTTGGGGGAAGTTCCGGATCCCAGCACCGGACAGACCAACCAGAACCTGGAGCTGGCCAGGCACACCATCGATATCCTGGGGGTCCTGGAAGAAAAGACCCAGGGCAATCTAACCCCGGACGAGGACAACCTGCTCAAGAACCTGCTCTTTGAGCTGCGTATGAAGTACGTGCAAAAGGCTTAACTCGAGGCTTTAGAAATGCAAACTATCAAGGTCGGCCTGGTGGGGGTCACTGGATACGCAGGCATGGAGCTCCTGCGCCTCCTGGAGAGGCATCCAGGCTTTGAGCTGACTACAGTAACCTCCAGACAGAAGTCAGGACAAAGGGTCCAGGACATCTTTCCCCAATTCCTGGACAGCGCTGCAGGCCAGATACAGATCACAGGCCCGGATCCCCAGACCCTGGCCAGGGACTGCAGCCTGGTTTTCCTGGCAGTGCCCCAGGGCAGCGCCCTGCAGATGGCCCCGGAGCTCCTGGCTCAGGGCCTGAAAGTAGTGGACTTCAGTGCGGACTTCAGGCTGAGATCCGCGCCGGTGTATACACGGTGGTATGGCCTGGAGCACACCAGCCCCGAGTTGTTGACCCAGGCGGTGTATGGCCTCCCTGAGCTCTACTCCTGCAGTATCCAGCAGGCCAGCCTGCTGGCCAATCCAGGCTGCTACCCTACTTCCGTGCTTTTGGCACTGAAGCCTGCCCTGCAGCAAAGCCTGATCCAGCCAGAAGGCATCATCGTAGATGCCAAGTCCGGAGCCAGCGGAGCTGGCCGCAGTCTCAAGCAGGACACTTTGTTCTGCGAAGTCCACGACGATTTCCGGGCCTACGGGCTGACCAGGCACAGGCACACCCCGGAGATGGAACAGGAGCTGGGGCTCATGGCCGGACGGGAGATGCAGATCT
>JBKGXZ010000003.1:0-63180 GCA_046546355.1 Desulfohalobiaceae bacterium
TGGCATGAACAGACTCATAAGGAAAAGCCGGGTTGGGACCGGCGTTGAGAAAGAGTTCGGCGTAGTCGAAGCGCAGTTCTTCATGGGCGCTTTGGGCATCTTTGCTTTGCAGGTACCTGGTCATGACCTCGGCCCCGCTGGTCAGGTCCACATAGCCGCAGCCCTGAACGGCTTCATTTAAAGGCTTTACAAAAGCATCCTGCTGCATGGACTTGATCATATCCAGGGAAATCTCATCCCGGAACAGGGTGGATAAAAACTGGTACCTTTTGGCTCGGGATTGTTGCAGGTTTTTTTCCATGTTTTCTACTCCTTTGTTCCTTGGGTTGCTGTGGATATCCATAGCTGTATCGATATTGCAAATGCGTAACTTGGGCCTGCTTAAGGGATCAGCTCCTGGTTTTTGCTGTTTTTTTTGAGGCTTAAGCCTTGTTTTGCCGCCAAAATCTTTCAGGGATACCCTTGTTCTCCTCGATCTCCCGCATACTCAGCATTTCCTCTTCATCCTGGGACTGGGATTCTTCCTGCAGGGCAGGGATAGGCATGACTTTCTTGAGCCTGTTCCAGAATACCCGGCACAAGATGTACATGGGTACCATCACTGCTGCAAAGCCCACGCTATCCCCCAGGATAGGCAAGGGGAACAGGAGGTCGAATCTGAACTGGCCGAATCTGGTGCTCATCCAACCTAAGGCAAAAGGCACAGGCCAGAGTGTGGCTGCGCCCAGGGTGAGCATGTTAAAGAAGTATTTGCCGAAAGCCTCATTGGCTTCCTGGTTGCAGGCCTGATAATGCTCTTTGTCTTTCAGGACCAGGGCCTTTAGGGACAGGTTGTGCATCTTGACCATGTTCTTTTTAAAGCCCTTGATATGGCTCTGGTTTATCCAGGCACCGATCCTGTAGGTCAGCTCGCCAACCAGGATGCACCATACGCAGAGCACAAAGGTGCCGAAAAAGAAACCCAGCACCGGGTTGGCAGGCAGCCTGTAAGGGGCAATAAGCACCAGGTCCAGCCAGTAGATTAGTTGGTCCCAAAGGGTCATGGTTTGTACCTCTTCTCGAGGACTGCAGGTTCAGTAGACAAGAGATGCCCTGTTTAGGGGCGGCTGGGAAGCATCCCAAGCCGCCCGGTTCATGTTGGGGTTTAGTTCATGCCAGTGAGCAGCTCGTGGATCTGGGCTCCAGTGATGCCCATGATGATGTAATTAAAGCCCACGTAAAAGGCCAGAACGATGAACAGCCTCTGCAGGCCTTTTTCCGGGATGTACTGGGAGGTGCGGGGACCCACCATGGAGCCGATGAAAATGCCCACCATCTGCACGCCCACCAGGGGCCAGTGCACCAGCACCCCGGCTGCCAGATAGCTCAAAATAGCTGTAATCATGCCTACCAGGACCGCCAGTGCAGAGGTCCCGGCAGCCAGATACATGGGCAGACCGGCCACAGCTGTAATAAAGGGTACCAGCAGGAAGCCGCCGCCCACGCCCAGGAAGGCGGCGATGGAGGCGATCACGAAGCCGCCCAGCAGTGGGAACAAGGGGTTGAAGGAGAATTCCACGCCATAGAAAGTAAAGGAGATTTTTTTGGTGCTAAAGGAGGTCACCTTCACGCCCAGCTCGCTGGTATCAACCGCTTCTCCGCTCCTTTTGCGCTTCATGGTCTCCTCAAAGGCCTGGGCAGCCTGCTTGGCCTTCTTTTTCTTTTCCTGGCCCCTGGGTGTGCTTTGATAAAACATCCAGCAGCCTAGAACCAGGACGAAGACTCCGAAGACGCCAATGTAGTCATCGAACTGGATTTTGCCTGCGGTCAGGGTGGGTACCAGGTAGCTGCCCAAAATGGAGCCAATGGCCAGGGACAGGCCTACTGGTATGACCAGTCTGCCCATTCTCCAGTAGTTAACCACTGAGACCAGAGCGCTTAGACCCACCAGGAACTGGTTGGCCACCCGGATGGTGTCTGTGACAGCTGAATTCAGCACCGGAGACTTGCCAGCAAATTTATCCGCATAAGGGCCCAGGCCGTATATGGAAACGTGGCCTATGCCCGCGGCTATGCCTCCGAAGGCGCCGACAGTGGAGAATATCCAGCCCACCAGGCAGGCCCAGAGGAAGGCCAGGAAAAGATTGATCTGCGGCGCGCCTGGTATGCCCAGATAGCCTTCAGGGTCATCCTTGTTCAAGTAGCCTGCCTCATGGGCTTCGTCGATTGCTTCCTCCAGGGCATGCGGCTCCTTAACCACATCAACATCATCATCCTGTGCAACGGCAGTTCCATA
Source organism: Desulfohalobiaceae bacterium (assembly GCA_046546355.1). GTDB lineage: Bacteria > Desulfobacterota > Desulfovibrionia > Desulfovibrionales > Desulfothermaceae > CAZBUB01. Next base: position 2,276 of record JBKGXZ010000003.1, read on the forward strand.
CAGAACCATCAATAATGCCATGGCAGCAAGGCAGATCAGGAAAACTCGTTTGTGCATGCGAAACCCCTCCTTGAAGATATTGAGATTAAATGGTGATCCCCGCCCGCAGGAGAGCAGGAGGCTCAAACTCCCGAAAATAAGCAAGACATGTGCCAAAGATAACTAGCAAGTCTTTTCAGTGAGTTAAGGTAACGAATTCCTGCTGCTTTGGCCAATCTGGGACATGTTGGCTGATATGCTTGTCCTGATTTGGACAATATGGCAAACCTGACTGCCACAGGGCAGAAGATCACTTGCAGGCTGGAATCAGAAAATGGACTTCTTGTGCAGTTTTTCACTAGGGGGTTCCCAGCCTGGACCCAGCTTGCCACATTTAAGATTTGGGACTAGACTGACAGTGATTCCCAGTTGGCCGTCTTTTTAGAGAATGTCAGTCATTCTAGTAGGATAAACAGAGAGCCTTTTATGCTTGCTGCGCTTCGTAAACGGATCTGTCCCAAACTGGACAGCCTGGGGCTGCTCTTGTTGCTGCAGGCTTTGCTTTTAGGCCCTGCTGGCTCAGCCCAGGCAAAGCAGGATGGTCTCAGCCTGATCATTCCCCCTGTGGAAGAGGTCAGCGTCATGTACCGGCAGTTTCTGCCCATCAAGGAGCATTTGCAACAGGAGCTGGGCCTGGAAGTGGAGCTCAATGTGGAAGGCAATTATTCTGCAGCCCTGGAAAAGATCGGGCAGGGCAAGGCTGATCTGGCTTACCTGGACCCGGCTGCCTATTGCGAGGCCAGGTACGATTACGGGGTGTTGCCCCTGGCCAAGAGGGTGCAGGAGGAGTCTGAGCAGGAGTGCGGCTCTGTGCTGGCTGTGCAGGAGGACTCCCAGATAGAGAAGATCATCCAGGCCAAGGGCAAGAGCCTGGCCCTGGGCAGCGTGCATTCATCATCTTCCTATCTGATGCCCCTGGCTATGTTCAAGGAGGTGGATCTGGGGCTGGAGGACTTCAGCCAGGTGGGCTACCTGCAGAAAGAGGATCAAGTGGCCTTGAGCGTGCTGGTAGGCGATTATGAGCTGGGAGCCATGAGCCAGGAAGTGGCCAGCAAATACTCTGAATACGGCCTGCGAATTGTCCATTGCTCGGAGAGGATCCCTGGAGCAGTGCTCAGCGCTGCTAAGGATTTGGATCCTGGACTGCGCAGCAAAATACAAAAGTCATTTTTGGATTATCAGCACCCAGGCCAGGACCAGAGCTTCGCCGAAGTCCAGGACCAGGAGTATGATGTGCTGCGCATCATGCTCAAGAACATCACGGGCCAGAACTACTTAGAATATCCTGAAGATACTTTAAAGCTTGGCCTGCTGCCCCTGTATTCAGCAATCACCCTGCACGACATGTTCCAGCCCCTGGCTAAGTACCTGGGAAGGCAGACCGGCAGGGATTTCAGGCTGGTTATTCCTAAGGATTTCGAAGAGTTTGTGCAGCTGGTGCGCCAAGGCGAGGTGGATTTCACTTTCCAGAACCCGTATGTGCATCTGCTTCTGGCCAGGGAGGGCCATCTGCGTCCTTTGGTGCAGGCCATCAGCCCGGAGCCTGAAGAGCCCAGGCAAAAGTTCCGGGGAGTGATCCTGACCCGCAAGGACAGTCAGATCCAGGAGCTGGAGGATCTGCCTGGCAAGAAGATTATGATCGTATCCCATAAGTCTGCAGGGGGCTACTGGTTCCAGAACATCCTACTGCGCCAGGAGCTGGGTCTGGATATCAGCCAGAGGGCTGAGCTGGTGGAAGGCAAAAGGCATGAGGAAGTCATACTCTCTCTTTACAGAGGAGATGTGGATGCAGGCTTCGTGCGTGAGGCTGTGCTGCCCTTAGCCCAGGAGCTGGTGGATATGGACAGGATAAGGGTTCTGGCCCGCACTGAGTATTATCCGAACTGGCCAGTAAGCGCAACTGAGCATGTACCAGCTGATTTGGCTGATAAAGTCCAGAAAGCGCTTTTGCAGCTCCAGGACAAGGATTTGCTGCGCAAAGCCAGGCTTCGCAGCTTCACGGAAACAGACGAAACAGGCTTCAAGGATCTGCGGCAGCAGGTGGATTTTGAATGAAGGCTCTAGCTGCTTGGCTGGGCAGGAATCTGAACAGGCTCAAGCTCAGGCACAAGTTCGCCTTGGCTATCCTGGCCAATATAACCCTGGTTCTGGCGGTGTTCGTGCTTTTGGTGCACAGCTATCAAAAGCAGAACCTGATTGAGAGCAAGGAGCAGAATAACAAGAGCCTGGTTCGGAATATGGCCTCGGAGGCAGTGGATCCCATGCTGGTGAACAATTATCTGCAGCTGGATGCTGTGGTGGGCTCAGCCCAAGATGCGGTCTCTGCCAGGCAGGCCTATATCCTGGACAGCTCAGGCAGGGTCCTGGCCCACACTGACAAGGGCTTTTTGGGTCAGACCTGGCCTGTGCCAGGCTCAAATGGCTTTGAGGCAGATTCAGTCCCCGCAGACAAGGGTCTCAAGCTTTATGTGCAGCAGGTCCAGGTCCAGGGCTCCTTGCTGGGCTATGTGGTGCTGGGGGTGGACAAGGCCCAGGAAGCCCAGATGGTGGCCAGGGATCTGCACGGACTGCACAATACCCTGGCCCTGGTAAGCGGAGTGCTGTTTTTTGTGGGGGCCATCTCTGCCACCTATATCTCCGGACTTTTGACCAAAAGGCTCAGCAGGCTCAAGGAGAACATGCAGCAGGTACAGCAGGGCAATCTGAATGTCAGGATCCCTGAGGAGAACCAGGTGCCTGAACATGAGGTGTATCAAGCAAGATCCAGGCACTGTCCAAGCAGGGAGAGCTGCCTGGTCTTGGAGCAGGGCTTTCAGAATATGCCCCAGCAGTGCCAGCAGTGTAGAGTCTATGAGCTGGCCAGGGGTGACGAGATTGGAGAATTGGTACTGGCCTTCAATAACATGGTGCATGATCTTTGCACCAATCTGGAGCAGCTCAAGCAGGCCAACCTGGAGAAGAGTCGTTTGGAAAGGCTGTCTTTAATGGGCCAGATGTCCGCTCAAGTGGCCCACGAGATAAAAAATCCCTTAAATGCCATCCTGGGTTCTGCCAGGTATCTGCAGCTCAACTTCCAGGGGCAGCTGCTGCAGGAATTTTTGCAGGTCATCCAGGAGGAAGGCGAGCGCTTAAGCGACATTGTCAGCGAGTTTTTGAATTTCTCGAAGCCGGGACAGATCAACAAGAGTGTCTCGGACTTGAATATGATGATCAAGGACACCTTGCAGCTGGTGGATTCTGATCTGCAAGAAAAAGAGCTGCAGCTCAATCTAGGCTTGGAAGATAGTCTGCAGCCCTTTGCCTTTGACTACCCCAAGCTGAAGCAGGCCCTGCTCAATCTGCTGTTGAACGCCATCCAGGCCTGCGAGGCAGGCGATGAGCTGCTGGTGCGCTCCTGGCAGGAGGACGGCTGGGCAGTTTTGCTGGTCCAGGACAGCGGATCTGGGATTGATCAGGAAGAGCAGGAGCAGATCTTTAAGCCCTTTTATACCACCAAGATTCGGGGCACTGGTTTGGGACTGGCTATTGTGGAGCAGTGCGTGCGGGATCATCAGGGTGAGGTCAGGCTGAGCAGTGCTCCGGGCCTGGGCTCTAAGTTCGAGCTGTATATACCAGTCAGGAACTTATAACAAGACCAGGTGCAAAGATGTGTTTAAGGCTTAAAGTCGCAAATCATCTGCTCAGCGCTTAATTCCTGTAAGGAGAGGACTTATGTCTGTCAGCCAGCGCATCTGCTTGGTGGACGACGAAAAGAATACCTTGAAGGTGCTCTCCGCCTTTTTGCGGGAGCAGGGCTATCAGGTTGAGACAGCCCAGAGCGGAGAGCAGGCCTGGGATAAGCTCAAGAAGCAGGACTTCCAGCTCCTGATCACTGATTTGAAGCTGCCTGGCAAGAGCGGCCTGGAGCTTTTGGAGGCGGTCAAGACCTGCTGGCCCCAGATGCCGGTGATCATGATCACCGCTTATGGCAGCATACCTAATGCGGTGCAGGCCATGCAAAGCGGGGCCTTCAACTATCTGACCAAGCCGGTGAACCTGGACGAGCTGGCGGCGGTGGTCAAGAACGCGCTGCAGCAGGGCAGCCTGGTGCAGGAGAACGCGGAGCTGAAAAAGCAGCTGCAAGATCGCTTCAGCCTGGGCTCCATAGTGGGCAGGAGCAAGCCCATGCAGAGGATATTCAGGATGGTGGAGAAGGTCTCTGGTTACGACTCCAATATCCTGATCACCGGGGAGACCGGTACAGGCAAGGAGCTGATCGCCAGGGCCATCCATTATGCAGGCCAGCAGGGGGAGCGGCCCTTTGTGACCATTGATTGCGCTGCGATCCCGGAGTCTCTTTTGGAGTCTGAGCTTTTCGGACACGCCAAAGGCGCCTTCACCGGGGCCACAGAGGTCAAGAAGGGCCAGATAGAGCTGGCCGAGGGAGGGACCCTGTTTTTGGACGAGATCGGGGAGCTGCCCTTGAGCCTGCAAAAGAAGTTCCTGCGTTTTCTGCAAGAAAAGATTATCGTCCGGGTGGGCTGCAATAAGCGGCGCAAGGTCAACGTGCGCATCATCGCGGCCACCAATAAGGATTTGGAGGAAGAGGTTCGGGCCGGGAACTGGCGTGAGGACCTCTTCTACCGCTTGAATGTGATTAGCCTGGAAGTGCCCCCCTTGCGGGAGCGCAAGGATGATATACCCCTGCTGGTGGATTTCTTCCTGGATAAGTACAATCAACAGAATAGCAAGGCTATCAAGGGGGCCTCCAGCCAGGTGCTGGAGATCTTTTACAAGTACGATTGGCCTGGGAATGTCAGGGAGCTGGAAAACGTGATCGAACGGGCAGTGGTCCTGAGCGGCTCAGACAAGATATTTCCTTCCAACCTGCCGGAGAAGCTGGCCAATCTGAAGTCTGGCCCTGCAGAGGGGCAGGCGGACATGAACCTGTTGCACCTGGAATTTGAAGTAATAAGCAAGGCCCTGGAGCAAAGTGGGGGTAACCAGAGCGCTGCTGCACGCATCCTGGGCATCAGCAGGAAGCAGCTGCGCACTAAGCTGCAGAATCACGGCCTGCTGCAGTAGTTCTGCTAGAACTCGTAGTTCAGGCCGAAGGACATCAGGTAGGCATTATCTTGAGGATCTTCTCCCCAGATTTCCGGGTCTAGATCCAGGGAGGCATAGCCCAGCTCCAGGATTGCGGCCAGGTTTTCATAAATGCGGTAGCGCTGGTCAACCCTGGCCTCCAGGAAGGAATCTTCACTGCTCAGGCCCCGGATGGGCTCCAGGGAGGGATCCTGATTATGGGTGCCCTTGCCGTAGGTCAAGTCCAGGGAATATTCCAGACCCTGCAGGAAGCTTATGTCTCTGATGCCTATGCCTACCTGCCACTGGCCTGTGGAGTAAAATCCCTGGCTTTCCTGCTCTGCCAGAGCCTCCACCAGGGAATAGCCGGCCAATCCTGGACTGTCTGGGCTTGAATGCATGCCAGGGGTAAAATTCAGGTTGCGCAAGGCCATGGGCAGAGTTTTGCCCTGCTGCAGCTGGGACCCGGAATGCTCGCTCCGGGAATACCTGGCCCAGATGCTGGGAGTGGCAAGCTCAGTACTGTAGGATAAGCTCAGGTCAGCCAGCCAGCTTTGCTGCCTTTGGCCGTCGTCCTGTTGCCAGTCAGTCCTATGCAGATTGCCCTGCAGAAGCAATGGCCGGAACAGATCCAAAGCATAGCTTGCGCCCAGCCACCAAGCGTCCTGCAGATCCAGGTCCTGGTATCCTGGCCGATGACCCAGAGGCCAGTCCTGAGCCTGGCCTTCCGGCTGGGGGCTGGAAGCGGCATTGGGCAGCTCATTGCTGGCCCGGGCCATGTAGGGGCTGAGACGCAGGCCCTGCAAGCGCAAAGGCAGGGCACGGTGCCAGGACCGATCTGCCATGGGATGGCTCCGGTTGCCGGCTATATGCTGTCTGCTGATCTGACTGAAATATGCCTGCAGCCTATGGGTGGGGCTATACTTTGAGCCTGGCTCTGCTGTGTGCCCTGGCTGCTGACTGCCTGCTTGCTCCTGTTGCTCTGCCGGGCGGGAGTCTAGGCTTAGAGCCTGACCGGGCAGCAACATGGAGCAAAGCACAGCCAAGACCAGGCTGGGCAAAGCTTTGCCGGCTAGCCTGCTAAGCAGGCGCCATATGGCTGCTGGCTCTGAAATAAGAAGCATACTGCATGCTCCACATATTTTGGATTGGGCTTAACAAACTTGCAGGGAGCTTCTGGAAAAGCCCTGCACACACTTATTTCATAATCTGTTCAGGCCCGGAATGCAAGTGGTAGCAGGGTAAAAAGTAAAAAAATTTTAACCGTTCAAAAAATTGAACAAAACGTTGTTGCTGCCCCTGCTTGCTAGCCAGCAGGGTAAGGTGTAGGTTGTCTCCCAGCTTCAAGACCAATAATTTCCTCAAACCCAGTTCCAGGAGAGCAGGTATGCTTCATTTCTTGTCCCTTCCGAGCCCCAGGGTGCTTCCCAGCTCCCTGTTGATCTTGGTTGTCCTATTGCTTTGTAGCGCTTCTGTGTGGGCCCAGCCCAAAACCTTGGCTGTGCTGCCCTTTGAGATCCATGCCAGTGAGGATTATGGGCACCTAAAAAATGCGGTGCCGGACATGTTTGCCTCCAGAGTGGCCCAGGCCAGGGGCTATAGGCTGTTCAGCGAGTCCAGGATCAAGGACCTGGAGATTGATCCTGCCCGGCTGGATCAGGATCTGGCCCTGGATATGGGCCGGGAGGCAGGTGCTGATGTGGTGGTCTACGGCTCTTTGACCATGCTTGAGGACAGCTGGAGCCTGGATGCTAGTTTGCTGAGTGTGGCAGAGGAAGAGCTTTTGGACTCCTACTCCAGATCCGGCTCCCAGATCCAGGATTTGATACCTGGCCTGGAGGACGTGGCAAAGGAAATGCGCAGCACTCTAGAGGAGGATGCAGGCCAAGTCCAGAAAAGGGCAGAGGCCAGCCAGGAAGCTGAGCCAGGCAAGGAACAGGAGGGCCCTTATGCCGGCTTTGAGGCTGCTCATCCTAACAGGACGGATATCCCCGGGGCCTGGTCCGGACCCGAGATGCAGAAGAGGCTGACCGGTCTGGCGGCTGGGGATGTGAATGGAGACGGAGATACAGAGACGGTGCTGGTGGATGAGAGCCAAGTGTACATTTACAGCCTGAAGGACAATAGGTTCCAGGAGCTGGACAGTATCCAGGCCCCGGGCAATGCTAGCTGCCTCAGCGTAGATGTGGGGGACATCAATGATAACGGCAGGGCAGAGATCTTTGTTACTGCCAAGAATAACCAGGGCACCAGGCTGAGCTCCTTTGTCCTGGAGCAAGACAACTCAGAATTCACCAGGATCGCAGAAAAAGAGCCCTGGTTCTACCAGGTGGTCCAGGACCCGGAGCAGGGCCAGATCCTGCTGGGACAGAAGCACAGCTCAGAGGCTGATCCCTTCCAGGCGGATGTGGTGCGCCTGGAACATGGGGAGGATGGCTATGCCCCAGGGGGAACCTTTGCAGCCGGCAGCAACAGACTGAATGTCCTGGGAATGTCCCAGGGGAAGATCCAGGGGGAATCTGCTGGGCCTAATACGGTAGGCCTGGACAGCAAGGACAGGCTGCAAGTGCTGGATCAGGAGGGAAAAGGGATCTGGAGCTCCAAAGAGAGCTACGGGCCAAGCTCCCTGTTCTTGGAAGGCCCCAGAAAGGGCCAGGGCTCTGGCCGGGAGCGCTTCTATCTTTCAGGCAGGAGCCAGGTCTTCGAGCCAGAAAAAGAAGCTGCTCAGGTCTTTACTTATAAGAACCAAGGCCTTAGCCCCATTAAGCTGCAGCGGATGCGCAGCCTCAAGGACGGGGAGATCCTGGCCCTGAGCTGGGACGGAGATGGCCTGCAGGAAGAGTGGAAAACCGAGCCCCAGGACGGCCATTTCCGGGATCTGGCCCTGGGGGACCTGAACAATGACGGGGTGGTGGAGCTGGCTGCGCTGCTGGTAAAAAAGGAAGGCTTAATCATGTTCAGCAATCCCTTAAGCCAGGTGCTGATCTTTCCCCTGCAGGGTAAGCAGGGGGAATGAAAGCTGTCTGGCTGCAGCAACTCTCTAGTAGCTGGGCCTAAGCCAGCCTTGCCCTGCCAGCTTGAAGGCTGCTGCAGCCAGCAAGAAGAGGAACATAAATCCCAGGTGGCTGATATCTATGAGCATTGTAGATAGCGGAGAAAAAGTCACCTGGGGCAAATTCTTAAGGACCCGCAGAATGCCAGTCAGCACCAGCCCGGCTAGGAAAAGGGCCCGGATGAGGCCTGGCAGGCTCAGGCTGTAGCTCCTGCGCAGATCCAGCAGGTAGATGGCCACAATATATGCCACCAGTCCCAGGAGCAGGAAAGCCCCTAGGTAATGGATGGTATGCGTCAGATAGAAATCCCCGGACCAGCCCAGGCCAGGGATGTCCGTGATATAGTAGCGCTTGAATATGGGCATCTGGCCCACACCGGTGAAGGCCAACACCGTGAATAAGAGCACGAACAGATAGCGCAGACCCTTGCCGGGCAGAAGGGAGCTTGGCTGGTTCATTATTCATCCTCCTTGGTTTGCTGCTTGCTGCCCCAAAAGCCCCAGAAACGCAGGGCTGCCGCAGCCACGCCAGCCACGGGAGCAACGAGCATGGCTTGGCCTATATTCTCAGCCTGGGACATGGAATTTTGTACAGGCTCCAAGTGGGGCTGACCAGGTCCCTTGGCCACAGCTTGATTCAGCTCCTCGAATGGCACAGGGGAGACATAAATGGTGTTGGTGCCCCCGTTCTCCTCTTGCCCGTAGATATATCCGCCTATCTCTTCAGCCCTGGCCTGGGCCTCATCTATGATAGCCTGCCTGGGGCCGATTCTCTGCAGTTGTTGGGGGCAGGCCTCTATACAAGCCGGGAGCTCGCCTTCTGCCACCCGCTCCATGCAGCGGTCGCACTTGAACATGACCCCGTTTCCCGCCAGGCTGGGCAAAAGCTTGAGGTATAGGCCCACCCCAGTCTGGCGCTGGGGAATATGCCAGGGGCAGACCACGTTGCACTTGGAGCCGCCCAGACAGATATCCGAATTGATATTGGTGATGCCGTTTTGCAGCTTGCGGGCCGCACCCCAGGGGCACAGGTTGGCGCAGGGCGGATTCTGGCAGTGCATGCAGCGCCTGGGGATGTAGATGGTTTGCTCCTGGCCGTCTACCTGGACCTGGGCCTGTTGGATATAGAGCCAGGTATAGGGGGTCAGGCGGTCCCTGGCCTCGCGGTCCTGGCTCCAGTCCGAGACCTGGACCCGATCCGGATACATCTTGGGGAAAGGTTTTTCCGGCTCTGGGAACTTGTGGGCATTCGTGGCCTTGCAGGCATCCACGCAGGCCTCGCAGCCGATGCATTTGCCCAGATCCAGCCAGGTGGCCAATTCCTCAGCCGGGGCGGCCTGCACGGCAGTAGGCAAAGGCAGCCTGGAAGCGGTCAGAGCCCCGGCAGCAGAAAGTCCTGCCAGGATGAACCGTCTGCGGGAGATATTTTGGGACATAAGGCCTCCTGTTTTTGAGTCTCCTCATAGTATAGATCCAATTTGGGCCAAAAGGTTTCAGATTTTTTTGTCCAAATTGGCTAAGGATGACCTCTGGAGATAAAAAGGAAGGGGGCAGGGGAGGGCGGACATTGCAGATCAAGCAACACATTAGTCCTTGCCCTGCAGGCAGGCCATAAGCCTTTGCCGCAGGCGGGAACGGATATCTTCAGGGACCTGTTCCCGGGGGGTCTTTTGTTGCAGCAGCTGGATGGTTTGCTGCAGGCTCTGCAGACAGTGGCGGCAATTCTCGCAGGCCTGCAGGTGTTCCAGGATGTTATGGCTTAAACCCTGATCAAGCTCTCCGTCCAGATATTGGGAGATGTACTCTGCATATTTCAGGCAATCCTCAGGCATGTTTAAAATCCTTGGAGTAGCGCTTGGATATGGCTTGGCGCAGGAAGAGCCTGGCCCGGTGCAGCCTGCTCTTAACAGCCTGGGGGGTCAGGTCCATTATCTGGGCTGTTTCCTGGGTGCTAAAGCCTTCTAAATCCCTTAAGTTGAAGATCATGCGGTACATGGCAGGCAACTGCTGGAGCGCATCCTGGATTATGGCTTTCAGCTCCGCATCCAGAATGTTCTTGGAGGGCTCAGAGTCCGGGTCAGGGATATCGTAGGGCATCTCTTCTGGGCTGGCAGGCAGCAGATCTTCCAGGCTTAGCTCAAAGTCGGGCTCGCATTTCCTCTTGCGTCTTTTTTTGAAGCAGGCCCGGGCCGCGATTGTAAACAGCCAAGTCTTCAGTCCGGACTCCCCTCTAAAGCCCTGCTGGGATTTGAAGGCGCTGAGGAAGGTCTCCTGCAGTACATCCTCAGCATCCTGCCTGGAGCCGCAAATGCGCAAGCCGAAATTGTACAGATTGGCTTCGTACTTGCTTACCAGCTCCTGCATGGCCTGGGGATCGCCCTGCCTGAAGCGAAGAGCCAGTTTGTTCTCCTCTTGGGGAGTGGTGTTTTGCATTGGTTCCTGGGGTTACTTCTCTCAGCTGGAATGGTCACGCTCGTCTATGTGCACGTAATCCCGCTTCCTGGGGCCGGTATAGATCTGCCTGGGACGATGCAGCCGCCACTGGGGGTCCTCGATGCTCTCCTTCCACTGGCTGACCCAGCCAGGGAGCCTGCCGATGGCGAACATTACCGTGAACATGTTCAAGGGGATGCCAATGGACCTGAGCACTATGCCGCTGTAAAAGTCCACGTTGGGATAGAGATTGTTGTCAACGAAAAAGGGGTCGTTCAGGGCCTTTTCTTCCAGCTCCATGGCAATGTCCAGCAAGGGGTCGTCCAGCTTGAGCTTGTTCAACAGGCGGTGGCAGACCTTTTTCATGATTCTGGTCCTGGGGTCATAGGTCTTATAAACCCGATGCCCGAAGCCAAAGAGCCTGAAGGGATCGTTTTTGTCCTTGGCCTTCTGGATAAAGGGTTTGGGATCCCCGCCCTGCTCACGGATCTCTTGCAGCATTTCCACAACTGCCTGGTTGGCCCCGCCGTGCAGCGGACCCCACAGGGCGCTGATGCCAGCGGACAGGGCAGCATAGATGTTGACCCTGGCGCTGCCCACCAGTCTGACAGCAGCAGTGGAACAGTTCTGCTCGTGGTCTGCGTGCAGGACCCAGAACACTTCCAGGGCGCGGACAATGTCCGGATCTATGCGGTAGGGCCTCACCGGGGAGTCGAACATCATGTTCAGGAAGTTGGGGACATAGGTCAGGTCCGGCCTGGGATAGATGATCTCGTGACCCAGGGAGAGCTTGTAGGAGACCGCAGCCATGGTCCTGATCTTGGAAATGACCCTAGCGAAGGTCTTGGTGCGTTCTTCTTCGTTGGACTGGTCCGTGAGCTCAGGATAGAACCCGCGCATGGCAGTGACCATGGAGGACAGGATGCCCATGGGATGGGTGCGCCTGGGGAAGTTGTCAAAAAAGTGCAGCATGTTGCGATGGATCAGGGAGTGATCGTTCAAGAGCACCGAGAACCTGGTCAGCTCCTTGCGGGTGGGCAGCTCTCCATAGATGAGCAGGTAGGCGGTCTCGATGAAGGTGGAGTGCTCTGCCAGCTGCTCGATAGGTATACCCCGGTATCTGAGTATGCCCTGTTCCCCATCCATGAAGGTGATGTTGCTCTTGCAGCTGCCGGTATTGGGATACCCCGGATCATAGGTGGTCAAGCCTGTCTCCCTGCGCAGGGCGGAGATATCTATGGCCTGTTCCCCTTCGCTGCCCTGGATCAGGGGCAGCTCGTAGCTGTGATCGTTAAAAACCAGTTTGACGCTGTCGGACATAACTCCCTCGGTGGATGAAACTTGCGGGCCGAGTTCAGGCAGGCCAAAATAAGCCTGGCAGGCTTTATTGCTGCTTGGGCCCGAGTGCTCTATCTTTATGCAGCCTGGGCATCCAGGCAAAACATAGAATATAAATCCAAAGGGGATTTTGTGCAACAGGTACAGGACAATGGCCGGACTGGGATCTACATGGGCCTGGCGGAGTACGACAGGAGTCTGCTGTACAGGGTGGAAGAGATCCTGGAGGCCTTCCCCCGGGATTGGCAGGGCAGGCGGGTGCTTTTAAAGCCCAATATGCTGGCTGCTCACCCTCCGGAGAAAGCAGTGACCACCCATCCCCTGCTGCTGAAGTATGTGCTGCAGGCCCTGAGCAGGAGAGGGGCAGAGGTGATCGCAGGGGACAATCCTGGTGTGGGCGGCTATGGCAGAAGCGAGCAGGCAGCCAGGAAAACAGGCCTGCTTGAGGCTGCAGGGGAGAGCTTTGTGCATTTGAGCAGCGATCCAGTCCAGGTGGAGCTCAAAGGCAGTCAACTGCACAGTGTGGCAGTCTCCAGGCAGGTCCTGGAGGTGGACCTGGTGGTCAATCTGCCCAAGCTCAAGACCCACTGCCTGACTGTGCTGAGCGGGGCGGTGAAAAACAGCTTCGGCTATGTGGTGGGCGCGGACAAGCTGCGAATCCATGCTGGCTGCCCCAGGCCCAGGCAGTTCGCCCAGGCCCTGCTGGATGTCTACTGCCTGCGCCCTCCGGAGCTGACTATCATGGATGCGGTCTGGGCTATGCAGGGCAATGGTCCTTCTAACGGCAGGCCGGTCAATCTGGGCCGGATCCTGGCAGGGGAAAACGCTGTCAGCCTGGATTGCGCTGCAGCCTCTATGCTGGGCAGAAAGCCCAAGGAGATTCCCCATCTGGAGCTGGCAACAGCCCAGGGCCTGGGAGAGGGAAATCCAGCCAGGCTGGATATCAATACTGAACTGGCACAGATACCCGGGTTTCGCTTCCCGCAAACTTTTGTCCCAGGACTGGCAGGCCTGGTTATGAACCGCTGCTTCTCCAGATGGGCCAACCCCAAGCCCAAGGTAGTGCGGGAGAAATGCATAGCCTGCGGGCTGTGCGCAGAGCACTGCCCGGTAGATGCTATGCAGATGCAGGAAGCAGGTCCTGTGCTGGATCAGGATAAGTGCATCAGCTGCTACTGCTGCCAGGAGATGTGCCCCAGGGATGCTATCAGCTTTTCAGGCCGGCTGCTGAATCTCCTGCGCCAGGATTAGCTTTGGTGTACAGGGCTGCAAGCCTTACAGCTTCTGGCTTTGATATCATGAGTATCGACATCGATATTTTGACCAATACAGAGGGCGAGCGCCCCTCGCCCTTTGCGTTGCGGGTTGAAGTTTTCCATGCTTCGCTGTGCCCATTGAGGGCATGAGTTGTTATTGAGAAGTTACAGAATGTTGTGACTGTCGAGTTGACAAACTGCAAATTTTTTAAGATGCAGTTAGAATATTTATCCTGCCTGGAACCAGAATCTGGCTTGGAAAGCAGATCCCCTCAGGAGAGCTATCATGCACCATGTTATCCTTGGCAGCGGTATTGCCGGACTGCAGGCAGCCCGGGCAATTCTGGACATCCAGCCCCGGGCCAGGATCAGCATGCTGAGCCGGGAGTCGGCCCCGCCATATTCCAGGCCCATGATCAGCCAGCTGCTAGAAGGGGCTGTAGAGCCCTGGCAGCTAGAGCTGGGCCTGCCCCCACAGGTGGAACATATCCCTGATGACCAGGCCCAGGCGGTGGATGCCTCGCAGAAGATTGTGCATACCAGGCAGGGCCGGGAGATGAGCTATGATCGGCTGCTGCTGGCTTGCGGGGCGGATCCCAGACCTCTATCCGCCTCAGGCCTGGAGCTGGGGAATATCTTCTATATGCGGGACAAATCCCATGTGGAGTCCATGCTGGAGGCCCTGCCTGGATGCAGCCGGGCCCTGGTTCTGGGCGGGGGGTTGGTGGGATTGAAAGCAGCCTACAGCCTGCTCAGGCAGGGCCTGGAAGTGACCATGCTCATCAGCTCCAGCTACCCCCTTTCCCAACAAGTGGATCCCTTCACCGGCTCCCTGGTCCTGGACAAGCTTAAGCAAAACGGCCTGCAGGTTAAAGTGGGCCTGGAGGTGATCCGCTTTGCAGGGCAAAGTTCACAGGTTGCTGGAGCAGAGCTCTCAGACGGCAGCAGCCTGGATTGCCAGCTGGTGGTAGTGGGCAAGGGAGTGGACCCGGCAATTGGCTTCCTGCAGGATTCCGGGATCCAGACAGGCCAGGGGGTGATAGTGGATGACCGGCTGCGGACCTCGGTTCGGGATGTGTATGCAGCAGGGGACGCAGCAGAACTTTTAGATCTGGCCAGGAACAGCTCAAGGGTGAACGCCATCTGGCCCGAAGCTGCAGAGCAGGGCAAGGTAGCTGGCCTGAATATGGCTGGCCAGGATCTGTGCTATCCAGGCAGCCTGAGCCGGAATGTGCTGCGCGTTTTCGACCTGGATGTCCTGAGCTGCGGCCTGGTCAACCCAGAAGCATCCCAGGACTGCGAGATCCTGGAAGACTATAAACCAGGCAGGCATACCTTCCGCAGGCTGGTCCTGTCCTGCGAGGGCCGGCTGCTGGGTGCGGTTTGCGTGAATCGCATTCAGCAGGCAGGCATTTTGATGCACTTGATCAGATCCGGTCTGCCAGTGCCTGTGCAGGCCCGGGAGCTTCTGGACCCGGAGCTCCATCCCGGCAGGCTGCAAGGGGATTGGCTTAGCTTCTTATAAGCAGCGCAACCTTAAAAAGCTGGAGGTGAGGCCATGAAGAGGGTGATCATAAATCCCCAGCGCTGTGTGGGCTGCATGCAGTGCATGCTGGCCTGCGCAGCAGCCCACAGCCAAAGCGGGACCCTGGCTGGGGCCATCCAGGAGAAGCCTTTGCCCAGGCCCAGGGTGCATGTGGGCAGCGGCAGCTATGAGCAGGGTTTCCCCAACCGCTGCAGGCACTGCGATCCAGCACCCTGCATGCTGGCCTGTCTGCCAGGGGCCATCTACAGGGACAAAAACTGGGATACAGTGCTCATAGATGCCAGCAGGTGCATCAACTGCGCTTCCTGCGCCATGGCCTGCCCTTTCGGAGTGATCCGCTACTATCCAGATCCCTGGACCAGGCCTGGACAGACAGTGGCTATCAAATGCGACAACTGTCTGCACAGGCAAGCCCAAGGCCAGGTTCCTGCCTGCGTAGAGGCCTGCAAGACCGGGGCCTTGCGCTTTGAGGAGGAGAACCAGGCCCTGCGGCGCAGGACCCAGGAGGTGGCCAGATGGACCGCAGCTGCTACAGAGCAGGATCTGCAGGAACAGCAGGCACCGGGCTTTGCGCTTATGAATCAGCTCAAGCAAAAAGCGGCCCGGGCAGGGCTGCAGGCAGGCTGATCCAGCTAAGCGGGTTTATAAGCAATATTGAGGAGGAGTTATGCAGGATAGCAAGTTTTCTCAGCTGACCATTACCCGTGACGGCAGACAGATGCTCGCCAAGGCCAAGCAGGAGGGCATCGAGACTGTCTGGGAGCGCTATCAGAATCAGCTGCCTCATTGCGGATTCTGCGAGCTGGGCCTTAGCTGTCGCAACTGCAGCATGGGCCCCTGTCGTATCGATCCCTTCGGAGAAGGGCCGCAACAGGGGGTATGCGGGGCTGACGCGGATATTATCGTGTCCAGGAACCTGGTTCGGATGATTGCTTCAGGGGCTGCTGCCCATTCTGATCATGGCCGGGACCTGGTGGAGGTCCTGGCCCAGGTGGGAGAGGGTCAGGCCCCTGGCTACGCCATTAAGGACGAGGCTAAGCTGAGACGTCTGGCCCAGGAGTATGGCCTGCAGACCGAGGCCAAGCAGGCCCAGGAGCTGGCCAGGGAGCTGGCCTGGGCCATGCAGGAGGATTATGGCACCAGGAAAAAGCAGCTTCGCCTGGTGTCCAGGGCCCCGGAGCCCAGGCGCAAGCTCTGGGAGGCCATGGGTTTGACTCCTCGGGGCATCGACCGGGAGACCTCGGAGATGATGCATCGCACCCATATGGGGGTGGACAACGACTGGCAGAACATCCTGCTGCAGGGCCTGCGCAATGCCCTCTCAGATGGCTGGGGCGGCTCCATGCTGGCCACCGAGGTCTCGGATATCCTGTTCGGCACCCCGGAGCCGGTGCCTGCCAGGGTCAATTTGGGGGTCTTGAGCCAGGACCAGGTGAATATCTCTGTGCACGGCCACAATCCAATTGTCTCGGAAATGGTCCGTCAGGCCTGCCAGGAGGATGAGCTGCTGCAGAAAGCCAGGGACAAGGGGGCTTCCGGGATCAATCTGGTGGGACTTTGCTGCACAGGCAATGAGCTCTTGATGCGCCAGGGGCTGCCTGTGGCAGGCAACCACCTGATGACCGAGCTGGCCCTGATCACCGGGGCCATGGAGATGATGCTGGTGGATTACCAGTGCATCATGCCTTCCCTGGGTCAGGTGGCCTCCTGCTATCATACCTTGATGATCTCCACCAGTGACAAGGCCAAATTTCCTGCAATGGAGCACCAGGAGCTGCATCCTGAAAATGCCCGGGAAAAGGCCAGGGAATTGGTGTCCAGGGCCATAGACAACTTTGCCCGCAGGGATCCCAGTAAGGTAGAGATCCCTGGCCAGCCCGTGGATCTGGTGGGCGGTTTCTCTGTGGAAGCGGTGCTAAAGGCCCTGGGCGGCAGCCTGGATCCCCTGCTGCAGGCCTTGAAGGCGGGCAAGATCCGGGGTGCGGCAGGCATAGTGGGCTGCAACAATCCCAGGATCAGGCACGATCAGGGGCATACTGTGCTGGCCAGGCGATTGATAGAAAACGATGTCCTGGTTCTGGATACAGGCTGCGCAGCTGTGGCCAATGCCAAGGCAGGCCTGGAGCAGGCCAGGGCTGCCGAGCAGGCAGGACCGGGGCTCAAGGAAGTCTGCTCCAGCTTAGGGATTCCTCCGGTGCTGCATTTTGGCAGCTGCGTAGACAATGTGCGCATCCTGGTCCTGGCTGCAGAGCTGGCCAAGGCCCTGAACCAGGACATTAGCGCCCTGCCCCTGGCTGGCGCGGCTCCGGAGTGGTATTCCGAAAAAGCAGTTTCCATCGGGGCCTACTGCGTGGCCTCTGGCATCTATACTGTGCTGGGTCCCACTCCTCCGGTTGCCGGCAGCACGAACGTGACCAGCTTGTTGACCCATGATCTGGAGGATATCCTGGGGGCCAGCTTTGCTGTGGAACCTGATCCAGAGCAGGCAGCCAGGCTGATTTTGCAGCGCATCGAGTCCAAGCGCAAAGGCCTGGGGCTGGACAGTAGGCGTGTTTAGGACAGCATGAGTTAAATGCAGGCGGCTGCCGGGAGCTCTCTCCAGGCAGCCGCCGCAGGGGCAGGGATCTATTTCTGTTCGAACTTGCCGGTGGTTTCTGCCTGGTCCAGGACCTTGCCCTGGATGGCCTGCTGGAATTCTTCCAGGCTGGTGCTTTGTTTCAGTTCCAGCCGGGGCGTGTTCAGGGCATACACTGTAAACACATAGGGATGCTCCCCGGTGCCTGCCGGGGGCTGAGGCCCGCCGTAGCCCTGTTTTTTGAAGGAGTTCTGCAGCTCCAGCGCTCCAGAGGGCATGTTCTGGCCTGAGGCTCCCTCGGGCAGGGAGCTGGTTTCCGGCGGGATGTTGATCACCAGCCAGTGGATCCAGTTGTTGGCCACTGGGTGGGGATCGATGCAGGAGACAGCAAATGACTGGGTACTCTGGGGCACATCGCTCCACTGCAAGGGCACGGAGACATTCTGGCCTCCTGCTCCGGGCATGGCGTACTTGAGAGGTATCTGACCCTGATCCGGGAACGCCGTAGTGCTCAGTTTCATATCCGTACCTCCTTTGGGCTTGGTTTCAGGGCTTGCAGGCTGACTAATCAGCTCTCTTCTGCAGGTAGTGCTCAAGTGCGGAGCTGATGGCCTCCCTGGCCTGTTCCAGATTCTCCCGGTCCTGACCGGCCTCTGCCTCCTGCTCCAGCTGCTTGATTTCCTGAACATAATCCTGGAGATGGAAGGCAGTCAAATAGTCCCTGGTCTGCTGGGGGATCCTGTGCAGCTCCTGGATCTGCTTTTTCTGGTCTGCTAGCCTGGACTGCAGCTCCTGGCTCTGCTCGCTTAGCTCCGAAGTCTTTTGCTGCAGGGAATCCTGCAGCTCCCGGGTCTTTTCTTGCTCCGCAGAAAGCCCCTGGGACAGCTCCTGCAGCTGGTTGTCTGTATAATAATAAAACACTGTAAGCAAAATGAACAGGCCCAATATGCCCAGCAGGGCGGTCTTGGCCCAGATGGAGCCTGCCAGGGCCCCGGTGTCCTGGGCGCCAGGGGCTGTTTCCTGCTGGCTGCCTGCTGGCTGTCTTTGCTGCAGCTCCTGGCTGGTTTCCTGTTGCAGGGTGCTTAGTTCCTGCTGCAGCAGGGAACTCTTGGCCTTGAGCAGCTGCAGCTCCTGACTGGTTTCCGGCCTTTTGGGATGAAAGATCAGGATCGCGAATAAAAGACCCAGGATAAAGCTGATGGAAAGCAGGACATAGACCGCAATGCTTCCCCAATCCCACTGCGCCAGCCAAAGATCCAGCCCCAGGTTTAGCCTGCGCTCCAGGACCTGGATGTTTTGGGTCACCAGATACAGCCCCAAGACAAAGACCAGGGTCAGGAATATCATTTTTAGAAATTTCACGAGGCACTCCTTAATAGCTTCAAGGTTAAGCTGCTATAGGGCGGCTTATTTTTCCTGCCACTGGGGCTGCCTTTTCTCCTTGAAGGCAGCGATGCCCTCACCTGCGTCCTGGGTGGTGCAGAGCCTGGAGAAGGCCTCATTCATGAACTGCAGGGCCTTATCATATTCCATATCCTCTGAGCTGTAAAAGGCCCGCTTGGCGTTCTGCAGGGCCAAGGGGCTCTTTTGGGCCAGGGCCAAGGCCCAATTCCCAGCTTCCTGCTCCAGCTCCTCTGCAGGGACCACCTTGTTGAACAGACCCAAGTCCAGGGCCTGTCCAGCCGGGATCAGCTCTCCATAGAAGAGCAGCTCCAGGGCCTTCTTCCTGCCCAGGCATCTGCTAACTGGAATGACAGGGCCAACACAGTTCAGACCTACATTGATGGCAGTCAGCCCGATACGGGCCTCCTGCGAAGCCAGGCTGAGGTCGGCTGCAACAGCCAGGCCTGCTCCGTTGGCAGCAGCTACTCCGTGCACTTGGGCAATAACTGGTTTGTTCAGCTTGCTGATGGTGAATATGGGACGTTCCATGTCCTCGATCCATTCCCTGTACTGCATGGGAGACTGGCCATGGAACTCGCCCAGATCAATGCCTGCGCAAAAGACTTTGCCTGCTCCCTTGAGCAGGAGCACCCTGACCCGGGGATCCTGATCCAGCTCCTGCAGGGCCTGATTCAGCTCCCTGGCCATGGCGGTATTGAAGGTGTTTAGCTGCTCTGGGCGCTGCAGGGTAATGCTGCCTACATAGTCCTCGCCGATGTGCAGACTCAAGTTCTGGTATGCCATGCCTGACTCCTTTGATGCGCTTTAGGCAGTTTACAGGTTTTGTCCAGCAGGCCTCAACAACGCTCTGGAAAACAGGGTTCCAAGGCAGGCTCAGCATCTTGCCTCGAAGTCCAGAATCTCCTATTTTCTCAGAGGTTATGCACAGGCTGTTCTGGGTCGGTTGCAGATAACCTCCTTAGCTATTCTCAGGAGAAGGATCATGCAGGACAGAAAGGCGGCTATACAAGCCAGGATCCAGGAGCTGCAGGAACTCATCCAGGAGCAGGAAAAGCGCATTCCTCCACATTCAGCCCAGCCCAGTCAGTTCCAGGAGCTGGAACGCCTGGAGGAGGAGAAGGAGAGACTCCAGCAGGAGCTGGAGTCCCTGTAGCCCAGATCCTGGCCTGCAGAGCCGGGTTCTGGGCCTAGAGCCTGCAGTTTTCTCCACCAGCGCAGTAATTGCGGATGAACTGCCCTATCTGAATGCCCAAATGGTAGCATTCCCGGCCCTGCAGGCAGCTCTCCACATCCTGCTCCTCAAGATGGGTGGAAAGCTGATGCTGGTCCTTGTTGAAGGTGGCCAGCCAGGCGTTTTGCTGCTCATCAAAGCTAAGACTGAGGCTGAGCCCATAATCCGCGATTTCGGGGTAGATCTGCAACAGCTTTTGCTTTATATCCTGGGACTTGACTTCCATGATGCCTCCTTTGGCTGCTGGGATGAACGAAATTAACGAGCTTATGCTCGCATATTTATATAATTTAAAATCCGCTTTGACAAGCCAGGTCCCGGGTTTGTCCACGACAAATTTGTTCTCAGGAGTTAGCTTTCAGGAGGGTTGAGGTTTCTGCTTTGCCGCTAACTGCAGACATCCAATTTAATCCAGCAAGAAACTGGCGGGTGGGGCGAATAATCATTCGTCCTCTTGTACCCGGGCGGACACAAGGTCCGCCCCTACGGCTGCTATCCCAATTGTGGTTCAACTCGTAGGGGCGAAGCTTGTCTTCGCCCACAAGGCCGAGCAAAGCGAGGCATAATTATTCTGAATTTCTGTTCATAATACTGAGCTCAAAGCAAATCAACTGAAATTGTTGAAAACGGCAAGCAGAACCAAAATGTCCTGCGGGTTTGTCAAATCCCTGGCTCTAAAGCCTTAGGCATGAAATTTGCTTTACTAAAGCGAAACTTTCTGCCGCATTTCCGTCATTCCGGCCAAAGCCGGAATCTAGAGAATAAGCTGGAACCTGAATCAAGCCTGTCCTGGAGATGATCCAGGAGCTAGGATGACGTCCGGATCGGTGTCCGGGATGACAGAAAGATAGCCAAGTAAGTGAATACCCCCATGTCCTGGCGGGCACCACGAAGCATTGAAAACTTCAACCCTTGTGGTATTGGTCAAAATATCGATATCGATACTCATGATCTCTACTTTACCAGATGCTAAAGGGCGACCGTCATGCCCGCATTGCTTGTGCAAAGGCGCTGCAGGCGGGCGGTCGCCCTTTACCGCCTATGCCAAGCTCTCATTCCTGTGCGGGCTGCCTTTGTCTTATATTTCTCTATTGGTGGGAAGCATGCTTATAAGATCTTGTCTCCTCTTGCTGCTCTGGGTGTTGCTGCAGGCCTGCAGTCCATATGCTCCACAAAAAAAACAGCTTGAACCTGTGCCTTTGCCTGAGGAATACAGCCAGGAATATCAGGGCAGCCAGGTTCTGGAGCATTGGTGGGAATCTTGGCAGAGCCCGGAGCTGAACAGGCTGGTGCAGACTGCCCTGGATGAGAACTTCGATATCCGCTCAGCCTGGGCCAGGCTGCGTCAGGCCCGGGCCCTGGCAGAGCAGGCAGGGGCTGATGCCTGGCCTGAGGCCAATTTGCAGGGCAGCCTGGAGAGGACCAGGACCTATCAGGATCAGGAGCCGGTCCAGGACAGCGAGTCCTCGTCCCTGGGCCTGCAGGCCGCTTACGAGCTGGATCTCTGGGGACGTATAAGCTCTGAACGCGAGGCCAGAAAGCTGCAGGCAGAGGCAGCATATCAGGATGTCCAGGCTGCAGCAGTCAGCATAGCCGCTGAGGTGGCCAAGGCCTGGGTGCAGGCCTTGGCCTTGGAGCAGGAAATCAGGGTCCTGCAGGAGCAAATCGAGATCAACAGCCAGTTGTTGGCTGCCCAGAGACTGCGACTGCAAAAAGGCATGGGCACTGCCCTGGACGTGAGCAGGCAAAGGGAGGTCCTAGCCTCTTCCAGGGCAGATCTGCCCAATCTGGAAGCCCAAAAGCGCCAAGCCCTGCATAAGCTGGCAGTGCTCACAGGCAGGGCTGATCTAGGGGAGCTGAGCCTAGAGTCCAAGGAGCTGCCCAGTCCGATGCCCAGACCTCGGGCAGGGGTGCCTGCGGATTTGCTAATCTCGCGCCCTGATGTACATTCCGCCTATCTCAAGTTGGCCTCCTCGGGCTGGGATGTGGCTCAGGCTAAGGCCAGGAGGCTGCCTCAGCTGGATATTACCGCCAGGGGAGCTCTGAGCAGCCAGGAGCTCAGTCTGGCCTGGGGAGATTGGTTGTACAGCCTGGGAGCGGATCTGACAGCACCATTGTTTGATGCCGGTTCTCGTGAGGCAGAGATACAAAGGCTTTTGGCAGAAGAGGAAGAGCAGGTAGCAGAGTATGCCGGGGTTGTTCTGCAGGCGGTGCAGGAGGTCCAGGATGCTCTGGCCAGGGAAAAGGGTCAGCAGGAGAGGATCTCCAGGCTAAAGGAGGAGCTGCAGGCCGCCAGGCAGGCCAGGGAGCAGGCCAGGCTACGCTACATCAAAGGCCAGGGTGATTATCTGGATTTTTTGACCCAGCTGCGCAGCGTGCAGGGTCTGGAGCGCAAATTGGTGACTGCCAGGGCGGATCTGCTGGACTATAGGATTTCTTTGTACCGGGCCTTGGGGGGAGGGATGCAGGGGTCAGAAGACAGAGGACAGAGGTCAGAAGACAGGGGACAGAAGACAGAGGTCAGAGGACAGGGGACAGAAGACAGAGGGCGAAGGATAGAAAGTAGCAAATAACCCTCATGCCTTGACCTGGTCTTTACCCACACTTGACACCGTGGGTTAATAACATACTGAAAAAAAGGTCTAAGAAACATTATCCCAACCACCCCTACCCCTCCTTGCCAAGGAGGGGAGCTAAGATGAGTAGGCTTCCCTAGTTGTCTTTTGGTTAACCTTATTAGTTTATTAGTATCCATGTACTTAGATGTTAAGCAAAATCAAGCGGCTATGATTCCCCTCCCCGGCACTCACTTGGCGAAGCAATTTATCTTGCTCTAGAAGACCAAGCAAGTGAGTGCCGGGGGGTAAGGGGTGGTTGAATGATGCCCTCTTCCTTATCCCACGGTGTTAAGAGTGTGCTATGCACAGGTGCCTTGACTACGGGCACAACGAAGCATGGAAAACTTCAATTCTTGTGGTATTGGTCAAAATATCGCTGTCGATACTAATGATATCAATATTACCACGGGCAGAAGGGCGAGCGTCGCTCGCCCCTACTAGCATTGCAGCAACACATCGCTTCAACTTAAGCCTGGCGGTAAATCATAGGCTTGGGGCGACTGGCGGTCGCCTTTTTGGAGAGAGCTGTTGCTAGATGTCCAGTTTGCCATACAAAAAGGCAGAGGACGGAGCTCAGAGGTTAGGAGACAAAGGATAAAGCACTGTAAGCGGCAGACAGGAATGAGTATTAGGGTTGCAAGAATATGTCCCGAGTGTCAAAGAACATGGAGGCATCGTGGCAGATGCTGAACCCAAAAAGATACTAAGAATGGTTTAACGATGAAGAAAGTCTTGAAAATACTATTGCCTGTTTTGTTCTTAGCCCTGGGAGCTGCGGTTGCATGGCAGTATATTTCCAGTAAGCCAACAGTCTCCAGGCAAAGGCCCCAGGCCCAGGAGGTGCCAGGGGTGGAGGTTGTTTCTGCACATAAAGAAGATGTGCAGACCTCTGTCTCAGCCATGGGCACCGTGGTGCCGGCCAGGCAGATCAGCCTGCGCTCCGAGGTAGGGGGCACGGTGCTGGAGACTGCTGAGGACTTCACTCCAGGCGGAGTGCTGCAGCAGGGCTCGACTGTGCTGCGCATAGATCCTAGGGACTATGAGATCGAGGTCCAGAAGCAGGAAAGCGCCCTGGCCCAGGCCAGGGCAGAGATGCGCCAGGAGGAGGGCAGGCAGGATGTGGCCAGGCAGGAGCTGGACATGCTCCAGCAGGGATCCAAGCCCCAGCTGCAGGAGACAGATCTGGCCCTGCGCCTGCCTCAGCTGGAAAAGGCCAGGGCGGAAGTAAGCTCTGCCAGCTCCAGCCTGGACAAAGCCAAGCTGGACCTGTTCAGGACGCAGGTGAAAGCCCCATTCAGGGCCCTGGTACTGGAGCAGGAAGCCTATCAGGGCTCAACGGTGGGTGCCCAGGACAAGCTGGCTACCCTGGTGGATACCCGGGAGTACCATGTCCGGGTCAAAGTGCCCCTTGAGAGCCTGAAACTGCTTGATCTGCAATCAGGCCAGAAACGCCAGGTACAAATCAGCTCCCAGTCCGGGGCAGGTGAATGGACCGGCTCTATCTTGCGCCTGACCGGGGAGGTGGATGAAGAGACCCGCATGGCCACGCTGCTGGTCAGGGTTCAGGATCCCCTGGGCCTGGATTCCCAGCAGGAGCAGCTCCTGCTGGACGAGTATGTCCGGGCCCGGATCCAGGGCCAGGTCTTGGAAGATGTTTTTGCCCTGCCCAGGAAGGCTTTGCGGGATCAGGACCGGATCTGGATCTATGCTGATGGCCAGCTGAAAATCAGGCAGGCAGATGTGATCTGGCGCGATCAGGAGCGGATCTACCTCAGACAGGGACTGCAGGAGGGAGAACAGGTGATTGTCAGCGACTTGTCCACGCCTGTCTCCGGCATGGAGTTGCAGGTTCTGGATGACAAGGGGGATAGATGAGCTCCAGCAGGCAGCAGGAGGGTTTACCCAGGGGGCCATTGGCCTGGATGGCGGGCAATTCTGTGGCAGCCAACCTGATCATGCTCTTTTTCCTGCTGGGCGGGCTGCTGATGGCCCGCAATGTGACCCAGGAAGTCTTCCCGGAGTTCTCCCTGGATACAGTGAGCGTGAGCATTCCCTATCCTGGTGCCAGCCCGGAGGAGGTGGAGCAGGGCATTATCCTGGCTGTGGAGGAGGAAGTCCAGGGCCTGGAAGGGGTCAAGGAGATAAGATCCACTGCGGCTGAAGGCCGGGCCAGCATCCAGGTGGAGGCCCTGGAAGGCGCAGATTTGAATCGGCTCTGGCAGGATGTGGACAGCGCTGTGAGCAGGATCGTGACCTTCCCGGACGAGGCTGAGGAGCCGGATATATCCATATCCGAACGCAGGCGGGGCGTGTTGAGCATGGCTGTCTCCGGTCCGGAGGATGAGCTGGTGCTGCGGGAAGCGGCAGAGATCGTGCGGGACGAGCTGTTGCAGGAACCAGGCATCACCCAGGTAGATCTGCAGGGGGTGCGGGATCTGGAGATCCAGGCAGAGGTGGGCCAGGAAAATCTGCGCCGCTTTGACCTGAACCTGGAGGATCTGGCCCGGACCATGCGCAGGGCCTCGGTGGATCTGGGCGCGGGGAACATCAGGACCCCGGAAGGGGACCTCCTGTTGCGCATGCAGGACAGGCGGGATACAGCCCGGGAGTTCGCCCAGATCCCTGTGCTTACTGAGCAAGACGGCTCCAGCATCAAGCTGGGGGATCTGGGCCGGGTGAAAATGGGGTTTGAGGACACAGACTCCTGGTCCAGGGTGGGCGGCAGGCCGGCAGTATTGCTGGAGGTCTACAGGATTGGGGATCAGACCCCGGCCTCTGTATCCCGGGCCACTAGAAATGTCCTGGCCAAGCTGGAGCAAAGACTCCCGGAGCAGATCCAGACCAGCATTCTCAGGGACAGGTCCCAGGTTTTTGAGCAGCGGGCCCAGCTCCTGCAAAAAAACGCCTACCTGGGGCTGGCCCTGGTATTTATTCTGTTGGCCCTCTTCCTGGAGGCCAGGCTGGCCTTCTGGGTCAGCCTGGGGATACCCATTTCCTTTCTGGGCTCTTTTATCTTCCTGGCCGGGACCAGCTTCAGCCTGAACATGATCACCATGTTCGCCTTTATCGTCACTTTAGGGATTGTCGTGGACGACGCCATAGTGGTGGGGGAGAACATCTACCACCACCGCAGGCAGGGGCTGGGCATGCTGCAGGCTGCTGCCACCGGGGTCAGGGAGATGGCCATGCCTATTGTATTCAGCGTTTTGACCAATATGGTGGCCTTCATGCCCATGTTCTTCATCCCTGGAGTCATGGGCAAGATTTTTTCCAATATCCCCTTGGTGGTGATCTGCGTGTTCGCTGTGTCCCTGCTGGAGTGCCTGTTCGTACTGCCCGCGCACCTGGCCCATGTGCGGGAAAAGCGCGAATCCGGTCCGCTGCGGCATCTGGCCAGGATGCAGGCCAGGTTCAGCCAGTGGATCGAGCGCCTGATCCAGGATCTGTTTGGACCCGCCCTGGGGGCGGTGCTGCGTTGGCGTTACACTGCCCTGGCTCTGGGTCTGGCTGTGCTCCTGGGTACCTTGGGCTATGTACAGTCCGGCCGCATGGGCATGGAGCTGTTTCCCACTGTGGAGTCGCCTTTTGCCTTTGCCCAGGCTACCTTGCCCGAGGGTGCGGCCAGGGAGGACCTGGAGGGGGTGGAAGAGCGGCTCACAAAGGCGGCCCAGGCAGTGGCAGAGGAACATGGCGGGCAAAGGCTGGCCAAGGACATACTTACAAAGGTCAGCGGCAACTCTGTAGAGGCCAGGATATATCTCACAGAGCCGGGCAAAAGGCCCATAGGCACCAGCGAAGTGACCAGGCTCTGGCGGGAGCAGACAGGCAGGATCCCAGGCCTGGAGAGCATCAAATTCGAGGCGGATCGCGGAGGTCCTGGCGGGGGCAAGGCCCTGACTGTGCAGCTCAGCCATCGGGATCAGGATCTGCTGGAGCTGGCAGGGGCGGATCTGGGACGCAGCCTGGAGGATTTTTCCGGGGTCAGTGATATTGACGACGGCTCAGCCAGCGGTAAGAGGCAGCTGGATATCAGGCTCTCGGAGCTTGGGGAGCGCCTGGGGTTATCATCCAGGGAAGTCGCCAATCAGGTCAGGCATGCCTACTACGGGGCAGAGGCCTTAAGGCAGCAGGAGGGCAGGAACGAGGTTACAGTCAGGGTTTTCCTGCCTGAGGAGGAACGCAGGAGCCGGTCTAGCCTTGAGGATATGCTCCTCAGGCGCTCCTCCGGGGAGATGCTGCTTCGGGATGCAGTGGTGCAGGATCAGGGCCGGGCTTATACCAGCATCAGCAGGATGGACGGCCGCAGGGTGGTGAATGTGACCGCCAATGTGCAGCCCAGGTCCAAGACTGAGCAGCTGGTGGCAGAGCTGCGCAGGGATGTCCTGCCCGGACTGCAGGAGCAGTATCCCGGCCTGGGCTTCAGCTTCGAGGGCAGGCAGTCTGATCTGCGGGAGAGTGTGGGCAGCCTGATGCAAGGCCTGCTTTTGGCTCTTTTGGCCTTGTATGCCCTGCTGGCAGTGCCTTTCCGCAGCTTTGTGCAGCCGGTGATCATCATGGCCTGCATCCCCTTTGGGGTGGTGGGCGCGGTGTTCGGGCATCTGATTATGGGCTACAGCCTGAGCCTGATGAGCCTATTCGGGATCGTGGCCCTAAGCGGGGTGGTGATCAACAACTCCTTGGTGCTTATTCATTTCACCAATCAGCTGCGACAAAAGGGACTGGATTTGCAGCAGGCAGCGCAAAAGGCAGGGATGCTGCGCTTCAGACCCATTTTGCTAACCACCCTGACCACTTTCGGCGGTCTGTCGCCCATGATTCTGGAGACCTCCAGGCAGGCCAGGTTCCTGATCCCTATGGCCATATCCCTGGGCTTCGGGTTGCTGTTTGCCATGCTGGTAATTTTATTCTTAGTGCCTTGCGTATATATGCTGGTGGAGGATCTGGCAAAATTGTTTGGATTACAAAAGAGCAGAGCTCCAGGACAGCAGGAGTCTGAGGCAGCAGGTTAGTGCAAGTGGCGGTTTGGATCTAGAAGCTAAGAATCCTATATGGGAACCTGGTTAAAAAAGGCCTCTGCCTTGCAAGACAACGTTGTTGTATTGTATAGCTAAGAGCGTTATGCCCGTGTATCCATCCCAGGAAGTAACAGCAGCCTGTCTGGAGACAGAGCCAGGTGAATCTCTGTGGGAGAATGCCCCGCTGGGCATCTTTCAAAGCTCCTTCCAGGGGGAGCTTTTGTCTGTGAATAAGGCCATGGCCCGGATGTACGGCTATGCTTGTGCCCATGAAATGCTGGGAACAGTTAAAGATGTGGCCAGGGATATGTTTGTGGGCTCAAAGGAGTATGGGCAGCTTTGGGACAGGCTGCAAGATCAGGTTCAAGTAACCGATTTTGAGTGTCTGCAAAAACAAAAGGATGGCAAAAGCTTCTGGGCCTCCATTTCAGTGCGCGTGTTCCAGGATCGGGAAGCACAGGGCAGGAGTGTCTTGGGCTATGTCCTGGATGTGACCGAGCGCAAGAAACTCAAGCAGGAGTTGCAGGACAAGGCCCAGAGACTTCAGGAAAGGTTCAAGGAGCTAAGCTGCATCTACCAGATTTCCAGGAGCCTGCAAAAGAAGACCTCCCTGCAGGAGACACTCCAGGAGGTAGCTAACATCATACCCGCAGGTTGGCAGTATCCAGAGGCTGCCTGTTGCAGGATAGAGCTTGACTCCCAGATAGTTGTTTCAGATGGTTTTCAGGAACCGGAGATTGTTATCTCCCAGGAAATTCTAGTTCAGGGCAGTTTCCGGGGCAAAGTCCAGGTGGGGTATGTGCAGGAGAAAACCGGGCTCGGCCAGGTGAGTTTCCTGCAGGAAGAGGTGAGTCTGCTGGCAGTGATTGCTGAGAACCTGGGAGGTATTATAGAACGTAAAATGGCCCTGGAAGAGGTGAAGCAGAAGAAGGAGGAGCTGCAACGGTCTATTGCAGAAAAGGATCAATTCTTCTCCATAATCGCCCATGATCTAAGATCCCCTATCTCTGGATTTCTGTCTTTGACAGAGTTCATGTCTCAGGAGCTCCAAGAGCTAAGTCAGGAAGAGATTCAGAATATGACCTGGGAGCTTAAAGCCTCGGCCCAGGAACTGCATGAGCTCTTAGAGAATCTCTTGGAGTGGTCCAGGATCCAAAGGGGTAAGATCAGTTATAGACCCCAGGTATTGGATCTGCAGCCTGTGGTTTTGCAAAATCTCAGGCTGGTGGCCCCTGCTGCTGACAGCAAGGAGGTCCAAGTTCAGGACAGTGTGCCACCCCAGTGCCAAGTCCTGGCGGACAGGCACATGTTGCACTGTATTCTGCGCAATTTGTTGTTCAATGCAGTCAAGTTTACGCCCAGGGGTGGATGGGTGCGGATCTCTGCCGAACCCCAAGGATCATGGCTGCAGCTCAGTGTCCAGGATACTGGTACAGGTATGGACCAGGATATGGTGCGCAAGCTGTTCCATCTGGGCCAGAAAGTGCAAAAGCCGGGCACAGAAGGGGAAAAAGGCTCTGGACTAGGGCTTTTGCTCAGTCAGGAGTTTGTGCACAAGCACGGTGGCAGTATCTGGGTAAATAGCAGTCCGAAACAGGGCTCAATCTTTTACTTTACCCTTCCAGGTGGAGGACAGGGCTGAGCTCAAAAAGGAAAAGGAGTTGCAGGCAATACATATGCTCAAGATACTGCTAGGCATTGTGGCCGGGATCTCTGTACTGGGAGTGCTGGGCTATTTTCTGCAGCCCCTGCTGGTCTATTTCCCAGAGTCTGAGCTGGAAGCCGCCCCTGAAAAGCTGGGGCTCTCCTATCAGGATGTCTGGCTACAAAGCTCCCAGGGCAACAAGATACATGCCTGGTTTGTTCCAGGGCCGGAAGGAAAGGAAAATCCTGTGGTTTTATTCCTGCACGGCAATGCAGGCAATATCTCCCATCGTCTGGATCTGGTGCGCATTGTGCATGAGCTGGGCCTGGCCTGTATGTTGCCGGATTACCAGGGCTATGGCCAAAGCCAAGGCAGACCCTCAGAACAGGGCATGTACGAGGACGCGCATGCAGCCTGGGAGTTTTTAGTACAGAAAAAAGGAATACAGCCCGGAAAAGTGGTAGTATGGGGGCATTCCCTGGGCGGCCCGGTGGCAGCGAAGCTGGCCAGGGACAGGGAGCCCGGGGCCCTGATCCTGGACTCCACCTTTACCTCCTTGCCTGAAATAGGCCAGAAGCTGTATTCTTTCCTGCCGGTAAAGCTTGTCTCCAGGTACAAGTACCCTACAAGGCAATACCTGGAGGAGGTTCAGTCCCCAGTGCTGGTGGTGCACAGCCCTGAGGACAGCCTGGTGCCTTTCCAGTCCGGCAGGGAGTTGTTCCAGGCAGCGCCTGAGCCCAAGGAGTTCCTGCGCATCCAGGGGGAGCATGACTATGGTTTTGTGACCTCGTTCGATCTGTACGCCAAAGGGGTGGAGGCCTTCCTGGAGTCCAGGACCTCAGTGCTAGCAATACCTGGGCAGGAAGGCTTCAAGCCTCATCAGCAGGAATAAGCCCCAGGAGGTAGCAAGCATGGAAAGAGAATTTTTCGGAATCAGCGTGGAGTGTAGACAAGGGGATATCGCAGCCCAAACGGACATGACAGCTGTGGTCAACGCAGCCAATGCCCAGCTGCGGCCAGGCGGTGGAGTTGCCGGGGCCTTGCACCGGGCTGCTGGCCCTGGGCTGGACGAGGAGTGCCGGCCTTTGGCTCCGATCAAGCCCGGCCAGGCAGTGATTACAAGGGGGCACAACTTGCCCAACAAGTATGTGATCCATTGCCTGGGCCCGGTATATGGAGCAGATAAGCCAGAGGAGGAACTGCTTTCTGCCTGCTACAGGAATGCCTTGCAGCTGGCTGAAGATCACCAGGTGGATTCCGTGGTCTTCCCGGCCATCTCCACCGGGGCATTTGGGTTCCCTTTACGCCAGGCTGCTGAAGTGGCCCTGCGAACCATACAGGAAATTGCTCCAGGCTTGAACCAGGTGGAGAAGGTGCGCTTCGTGCTGCACAGCCAAAAGGACCTCACAGTTTTCCAGGAGCTCCTGGAGGGGCTGACCGGGCAGGGCTAGCAACCGGCAGGGCCTTGGGGACCGGATTTCGCTGCCATCAGCTGTGTGACCAGGACCTGGTCTGCAGCCTGATGGGCAGCGTTTTTTTGTTTTGCTGGAGTTGTCTATTGCAGAAGTAGACTAAAATCAGGTAAGGATTTCCGGGAAGCGAACCTGGGTCCAGCTATGCAAGACGTCAGGAGCCCAGAAGACAAATAAGGAGAAGAGCATGGGCCTTAACATGGTGGTCCTGGTTAAACAGGTACCTGATACCCAGAATATCACAGAGCAGGCCATGAAGCCGGATGGAACTGTGAACAGGGATGCCCTGCCCGCGATCTTCAATCCAGAGGATCTCCACGCCCTGGAGGAGGCCTTGAGGCTCAAGGATGCGTACGGCGGCCGGGTCACAGCGCTGAGTATGGGGCCGCCCAAGGCAGTGGAGGTCTTGAAGGAGTGCCTGTACAGGGGAGCGGATGACGCAATATTGCTTTCGGATAGGGTGTTTGCTGGCGCAGATACCTTGGCCACATCTTACGCCCTGCAGTGCGCAGTGCAAAAGATCGAGGATTTTGATCTGGTGTTCTGCGGCAGACAGGCCATAGACGGGGATACAGCCCAGGTGGGCCCCCAGCTTGCGGAAAAGCTCTGCATCAATCAGCTGACCAGCGTATACAGCGTTTACAGCCTGCAGGACAGGGAGATCACTGTCTGGCGCTCCACAGAACAGGGCTATGAGCAGCTGAAAAGCAGGATGCCGGTGCTCATTACTGTGACCGCGGAGGCCAATGAGCCCAGGCCCCCCAGCGCCAAGCTGGTCATGGCCTATAAGAATGTGCTTTGCGCAGAGCAGGACTCCTATGACCAGAGCTATCTGGACCAGGAATGCGCAAGCTCAGCCCTGGCCATCAAGCAGTGGAACGCTGACTCCATCGGGGCGGACCTGGAGAGGTGCGGGCTCAAGGGATCCTGGACCCAGGTCAAGAAGATCGAGAACGTGATCCTCTCCGCCAGGGAGGCCAAGGAGATAGAGCCTACAGAGGAAGGAGTCTTTGCCCTGATCAGGGAGCTGAAAGAGGAGCATATCATAGGATAAGGGGGAGAAATGCATTCTGATCGGAATGTGATGGTCTTTGTGGAACAGCACGAGGACCGCGTAGCTGATGTGAGCAGGGAGCTGCTGTGCAAGGCCAGGGAGCTGGCAGATCAGCTGGGCGGAGAGGTCCAGGCTGCGGCCTTGGGGGGCTCAGGGTTGAAGCAGGAGCTGCCTGAGCTGGGCAGCTATGGCTGCAGCAAGGTGTTCTACATGCAGGATCAAAGGCTGGCCAGCTATACCAGCGTGCCCTATGCCAAAGGACTTAGCAGGATCCTGCAGGAGCAAAGCCCCAGATTCCTGCTGTTCGGGGCCAGCACCCTGGGCCGGGATCTGGCTCCCAGGGTGGCCTCCCATCTGCGCTGCGGCCTGACTGCTGACTGCACAGACCTGCAGATAGGAGAGCACAAGGCAAAGGGCACTGTATACCAGGATATCCTGCTGCAGATCAGGCCTGCTTTCGGGGGCAACATTATTGCCACCATCATTTCTCCCCAGAGCAGTCCCAGCATGGCTACAGTGCGCGAGGGGGTCATGAAGAAGCGCAGGCTGCAGGGGGACCCCCAGGCTGAGGTCATTGAGGTGCCCAGCAATATCGGGGATGAGGATGTCCTGACACAGATCCTGGCTGTGCAGAAGGTGCAGAAAGCAGTGGACCTGAAAGCTGCCAAGATCATTGTCTCCGCAGGCATGGGGGCTTGCAGCCAGGAATCCCTGGAGCTGGTGCGGGAGCTGGCCCGGATTCTGGGCGGAGCCGTGGGCGGCTCCAGGCCAGTGGTGGATGGGGGCTATCTGGGCAAGGAGCACCAGGTGGGCCAGACCGGGACCACGGTGCGGCCCAACCTGTACATCGCCTGTGGGATCTCCGGACAGATCCAGCACAGGGCTGGAATTACAGAGGCGCACAGGATCATCGCCATCAACAAGGATCCCCAGGCTCCGATATTCGAGTGCGCCCACTATGCGATAGTGGGGGATGTGAACCAGGTGCTGCCCAGGATGATCAAGGCCTATAAAGAGATCTGATTGTATGCGCTCCCAGGGGCGATTTGTTTTGAATCCGCAAAGGAGGCGAAATTGGCAAACTATTACCTGGACAATAAGGATATCCTGTTCCACATGCAGTATATGGATCTGGCTCGGGTAGTGGGCCTGAAGGAGGAGGACTTCATTGAGAAGGAAGAATTCGCCCATGCCCCCAAGGATCTGGAGGATGCCTTGGACAGCTACCATCGGGTCCTGGATATAGTGGGCGAGATCGCCGGGGAGTACATCGCCCCCAGGGCCAGGGAGGTGGACAGGCAGGGCGCCAGCCTGGAAAACGGGCAGGTCTATTATGCCCCTGGCACCAGGCAAGCCCTGGACCGCCTGGCCCAGGCTGATTTGATGGGCTTCACCCTGCCCAGGCGCTTTGGGGGGCTGAACATGCCCAAGACTGTGTACTCCATAGCCACAGAAGTTATCTCCAGGGCGGATGCGGCCCTGATGAATCTTTTCGGGCTGCAGGAGATAGCTGACACCATAAACAAGTTTGGCTCAGAGGAGCAAAAGCAGAAATACCTGCCCAGATTCGCAGCAGGGCAAACCAGTGGGGCCATGGCCTTGACCGAGCCTGATGCTGGCTCTGACCTGCAGTCCATCATGTTGCGTGCTACCCAGGGAGATGACGGGCGCTGGTATCTCAACGGGGTCAAGAGGTTCATCACCAACGGCTGCGCGGATGTGAGCCTGGTGCTGGCCAGGTCTGAGTCTGGATCCACCGGTGGCAGGGGGCTGTCCCTGTTCCTTTACCAGCGCGAAGGGGGCATGAAGATCAGGAGGATAGAGGACAAGCTGGGAATCCACGGCTCGCCGACCTGCGAGCTGCAATTCGACAATGCCCCGGCTGAGCTTTTGGGCAGGCGCAAGATGGGTCTGGTGCGCTATACTTTGTCCCTGATGAACGGGGCTAGATTGGGGGTGGCGGCCCAGGCCCTGGGCATCGCAGAGGCCGCCTACCAGGAGGCGGACAGCTATGCCAGGCACAGGCAGCAGTTCAAGCGTCCTATTCGGGAATTTGCTGCAGTGTATGAGATGCTGACTATGATGCGGGTCAGAATAGAAGCGGCCAGGTCCCTGCTGTATGAGACCTCTCGCATTGTGGATGTGGCAGAGGGCCTGGAGGCCAGGCAGGAGAATCAGCCCGAGAAAAAGGGCGAGCTCAAGGAGGAGCTGCGGCGCTACTCAAAATATGCTGGCTTGTTTACGCCCCTGGTCAAGATCTACGCTACTGAGCTGGCCAACCAGGTCTGCTACGAAGCCCTGCAGGTGCACGGCGGGCCAGGATACACCAGAGAGTTCAACGTGGAGCGCTTCTACCGGGATGCGCGGATCACCAACATATATGAAGGCACGACCCAATTGCAGGTCCTGGCAGCTATAGGCGGGGTGATCACCGGGGAGGTCTTCTCCTGGCTGAACGACTTCGAGTCTGAGCACAACCTGGAGCAGGCTGGGCAGGAGCTGGAGCAGGCCAGGCAGTTGAGATCACATCTGGAGTCTGCAGTGGCCAGGGTCAAGGAGAAGAAGGACCCTGCCTTCCAGGAGTTCCATGCCCCGCGTCTGGTGGATATGACCCTGGATACCATTTTGGGTTATCTGTTGTGCAAGGATGCCCTGCATTCACAGAGAAAGAGGAAGGTAGCCGGGATTTTCCTGTCCCGGGCTAGAGCTAGGATCAGGGAAAGCTTGAGCTATATCCTGGAGGAGGACCTGCAGATTCAGGAAGGCAGGCATCTGGTATTGGACTATGCTGAATAGGGCTTTAAGCCTGTGTGGACCCCTTTTGCAGGATGTGCAGGGCAAGAGCGCCCTGGAGTAGGGGCCTGGAGCTGAGCAACGATCCTGGCCAGGAGGAAATAAGCCCAGTAGTTCCGCCATGGCGCAGGAAATGTCTGGAGGCCTGATAGTGTTCTTTTCCGGCCAGGCGCTCGATGACCGCGATTGGACAGTGCAGCAGCCTGCGGGACAAGGAAGTCGGAGGCTCAAAATCCAGGATGAAGGCCAGACCACCAAGTTGCAGGAGCCTGGCGGCCTCTCCCAGGACAGCTCGCCTTTGGTCTGGGCGCACCTCGTGCAGGGCCAGGCTGAGGATGACTGCCTCAAAGCTGGAATCCGAAAATGGCGCGGACCAGGCCTGGGCCTGGACCAGGGGCAAAGAGCCAGGGTTTCGGCTGTGGGCTGTGCGGAGCATGGCAGGGGAGCGGTCCAGACCGATACAGCCGACACCCTGCTGCAGCAATTCTCGGCATTGTCTGCCGGTACCGCAACCCATGTCAAGGACGAATCTGCAGCCAGACTGCAGTACTGCAGCCTGGAGCCCGCGACTCAGCAGGGACAGCACGGGGTCAGCCAGCCAGGCATAGAATGAGGCCTGCAGGGAATAGGGATCCTGCCTTGCTGATTTCGGCTGAGCAGCTAGAGGATTCTGGGCCACAACTAAGGCTGAAAAAGGCCGGACGACAAAGTCCCCCGGCCCTGTTTGTGCGTGCCGGCTAGACGTTCTTGCGCCTTTTCCAGAGCTGCATCTCCTGCATCTTCTTGCGCCTTTCCCTGGCCAGGGACTTGGCGATCAAGGCAGTGCCCTTCTTGTAGCCCCACTTCTCTTTGTATTCAGCTGGAGTTAGGCCATGGGTAGATAAGTGCCTCTTGGTCAGCACCTTAAATGTCTTGCCGCATTCCAGGCAGATAACGGATTTTTCCCTGATGGCCTTCTTGGGGTCCACAGGGGGCTCTTGTTGTTTTTGCTCAGATTGGTCTTCCTCGCTGCGTTCCTCAAGCAAATCTTTTAGCTGCTGGGAGAGCTTTTGCACCATAGAGGTGATTTCGTCCTCGCTCATGTTGCGCACACTGGCCTGGGCTTTAACAATGTCCAAGGCTTCCTGCACATAAGATTCCATAACATATCTCCTTTAGTTTGAAATTCTTGCCACCAGAAATACGTGTTTTGATAAACACTGCCATCTACTTTAATATAAAAATTTAAATTGTCAAACAAGTGCAGCAAAGTCAAATAATATTTTTGCTATGGGGGTCTTATAAAGGAGGATAGCATTGTTAATAGCCTGTTGAATTTTCAAAGACAAAATATATACTGCGAGTTTTTGAACCTGCGCCTGGCATTCAGGGCTCAACTTGAACTCAGAGCCGGGCTTTAGGGTCCAGGGAGCAATTAATATCAGCCCTCTGGAGCTCTGTGGGGTTGAGGCAGGGAGTGATGCAGAATGCTGGACCGCTGGCAAGGTGTATGCTAGATGAGCTTTGTTGGAGGCTTTTAGAAGAGCTGCAGGAAGCTGTCCCAGTCTAGTTGAACCCCATGTGCGAGAAACAGGCCTAGAATATAGGGAGCTGGCAGGGAAGGATTGGCGCGCCAGGGAGGATTCGAACCCCCGACCTACGGCTTAGAAGGCCGTTGCTCTATCCTCCTGAGCTACTGGCGCGCGTATTTTTTTTATATAGAACAAAGCTGTTGTGGTCAAGGGACCAGGTCTAAAATGGCTCAGGCAGTGGGTCAGCAGGTAATCCATCAGGGCTACAGGATGCTTTGAAAAGGGCTGCTTGTTCAATAAGACTCTGTCAGAAAAAACAAAAGTGAACCACAAAGGCACAAAGATCACGAAGAAAGAAGCACCAAGGGGCGTATTTTTCATTTGCCGGGCAGCGGCAAATGAAAAGGCACCCTTCTCCAAAACCGTTACCCGGTTTTGGAGAATATTCAGCTCTGAGTTTTTGTGGCCTTCGCTAGCCTCGTTGAATGGCTCGAAGAGCTAGCCCGCAAGGCATTCAACCGGGATGCCTTTGTGGTTCAATTCTTTTTTCCTTAGGTTGTGGGCGAAGCCCGCTTAGGGTGGTGCATAATTGCCAATGTTTGCCAGAGGACTTTTGATTGTGCAAAGAGGATTTAAGCGGCTAGATTAAGGAGGCTTCTTGAGCACGAATCTGTATCAGCTTTTGCCTGCGGTGGACAGGATCCTGGAGACCTTGAGCAGAGAAAAGGAGCTGGCCCAGCTGCCCAGGAGCATGCAGAAAGAGCTGGTGAACCAGTACCTGGATCTCTGCCGGCAAAGGATAAGGTCCGGCCGGATCCAAAGCCAGGAGGATCTGGCCTGGGATAGACTGCTGCCTGAGCTGCTGGACTTTGTGCGCAAGGGTTCCAGGCCTAATTTCAGAAGGGTAATAAACGCCACAGGGGTAGTGGTGCATACTAACCTGGGCCGTTCCCTGCTTGCGGACAGTGCTTTACAGATGGTGGACAAGGTCTGCAGCAGCTACAACAATCTGGAGTTTTCCCTGCAAAGCGGGGAGAGGGGCAGCAGGTACGAGCTGGTGCAGGAGCTGCTCTGCGAGCTTACAGGAGCAGAGGCAGCCTTGGTGGTGAACAATAACGCTGCTGCGGTGCTGTTGACCCTGGACACTTTGGCCAAGGAGCAAGAGGTGATTGTCTCCAGGGGACAGCTGGTGGAGATCGGGGGCTCCTTCCGCATCCCTGAGGTCATGGCCAAGAGCGGGGCCCAGCTTCGTGAGGTGGGGGCCACCAACCGCACCCATCTCCGGGATTTTGAGCAGGCCATAAACGAGAATACTGCCGCCCTGCTCAGGGTGCATACTTCCAACTTCCGCATAGTGGGCTTCCATAAGGAAGTCAGCCTGGAGGAGATGGTGGCCCTGGGGAACCAGTATGGGCTGCCTGTCCTGGAGGATCTGGGCAGCGGCAACTTCTGCAGGTTCCCCTCCTGGACCGGCCTGGACGAGCCGTTGGTGGGGGATGTGCTGCGCAAGGGAGCGGCAGTGGTAACCTTTAGCGGAGACAAGCTCCTGGGCGGCCCTCAGGCAGGGCTGATCCTGGGCCGCAGGGAGTATATCGGGCGCATCCAGAAGAACCCCTTGAACCGAGCCCTGCGCATTGACAAGATGACCCTGGCCGCCCTGGAGGCCACCCTGCGGCTGTACAAGGACCCGGAGCTGGCAGCCAGGAGTATTCCCACCCTGAGGATGATCCTGCAGGAGGAAAAGACTCTATCCAGCCGGGCCAAGCGCCTGGCAGGGAGGCTGAATACAGGGCTGCAGGAATATTTCCAGGTGGGCACCTCTAAGGGGTTCTCCAGGGTGGGGGGTGGGGCCAGCCCAGAGCTGAATCTGCCCACCAGGCTGGTCACCCTGCAACCCAAGAATGGGCTGGATCTGGAAGCCTTCAGGCAGGCCCTGCTGGATACTGATCCGCCGCTTTTGGGCCGGGTGGAGCAGGACAGGTTCTGTCTGGATCCCAGGACCCTGCAGACCAATGACATGCAGGATCTGCCCAGGGTTTTGGCCCAGGCGGCCCAGAGCTCCAGCAGTCGATAGATATGATCAACCAGTAAACCAAGACAGGGGAAATATGAGTCAGGATCTGTTGTTCGAGCCCAAGAGCTGCTGGCAGGTGTATTCTGAATCGTGGCAGCAGGAGCAGATGCAGGAGTTAGCAGAGGAATATCTGGAGTTCCTCAGCCAGTGCAAAACAGAGCGGGAGACAGTGCACTGGGTCAGGGAGAAAGCTTTGGAGTCCGGGTTTGCATGGGAGCTGGACTCAGGGGCTGCTGTCAGGCTGGCCAAAGATAAGGGGATTTTCTTGGCCAGGCAGGGCAGAAGGCCTATGCAAGATGGCCTGCGCATTATTGCTGCCCATGCGGACACCCCCAGGCTGGATTTCAAGCAAAGGCCGTTATTCGAGACCTGTGACCTGGCCCTGGCCAAGACCCACTATTATGGTGGGATCCGTAAGCACCAATGGCTGTCCAGGCCCCTGGCCCTGCACGGCGTGGTGGTCATGGCTGATGGCAGCAAAGTCCAGGTCTGCGTTGGAGAAGAAGATCAGGATCCGGTGTTTGTGATTGCTGACCTTTTGCCCCATCTGGCTGCCAAGCAAAACGAGAAAAAGCTGGCAGATGCTTTTGAGGCCGAGAAGCTGAGTCTGCTCCTGGGCAGCCAGCCGGAAGGTCAGCAGGAGGAGGAGCAAAAGGAAAAAGGCAAGGAGCTGGTCAAAAAGCGGATTCTGGGTCTTTTGCAGCACAAGTACGGCCTGATGGAGGAGGATCTGATCAGCGCTGAGCTGCAGGCAGTACCTGCGGGCCGGGCCAGGTTCTCCGGGCTGGACTTCTCCCTGCTCGGGGGCTATGGGCAGGATGACCGCATATGCGTGTTCGCTGCCCTCAAGGCCCTGCTGCAGGAGCAGCACCCGGAATATACCCAGGTGGTGGTCTTCTGGGACAAGGAGGAGATCGGATCAGAAGGGGCCAACAGCGCCAGATCGCTGTTTTTGGAGCACTGCCTGCAGGACCTGGCAGAGAGCTGGGAGCCGGAGAGCAGCCTGAGGCGGATCATGGCCTCAAGCAGGGCCTTGTCCGCAGATGTGCACGGGGGGCTGGATCCTGACCACCAGGATCTGCATGATACCCAGAACGCTTCCAAGCTGGGATTTGGGCCTGTGCTCTGTAAATTTACCGGACATCGGGGTAAGATCGGGGCCAATGACGCCAGTGCGGAGTATGTGGCCTGGCTCAGGGATCTGTTGAACCAGGCTGGCATTCCCTGGCAGATGGCAGAGCTGGGCAAGGTGGATATTGGAGGCGGGGGCACTGTAGCCAAGCATCTGGCTATCTACGGCCTGGACATTATAGATTTCGGGCCCAGCATCCTGGGCATGCACAGTCCCTTCGAGATCAGCAGCAAGGTTGACCTGTATGCCACACATCTGGCCTTTAGGGAGTTCTTGAAAGGTGCAGGCAGAGAATCCGCATAGCCAGCCCGGCCTGCATTCGCTGGAGCCTGGGCAGGTAGACTGTTCCGGGCCCTGGCTGTTCTGGGCCAGGGAGCCAGGGCAGGCTTTGCTGCAGAGCCTGCGGGAGCTGGGACAACTGGAGCCTATTCTGGTTAGAGCCGGTAGACTGTCCTGGGAGCTGGTCAGCGGCTACAAAAGGCTCAGGGCCGTGCAGCAGCTGGGCAGGCAGGTTCTGGCCAGGGAGGTCCAGGGCCAAGAGGTGGACTTAGGCTTGATACGTCTGCAGGCTGCCCTGGGCTCAGCCTTGACCCCGCAAGCGCTGCTCGCTGCCTGCAGATTTTTCCAGGCCAGGGTGGCAGAGGAAAGGCTGCTTGGCTTGCTGGAGCGCTGGGTCAGACCTCTGCTGAGCCGCAGGCAATGGCCCCTGCTTTTGGCCTGGCTGGAGCTAACCCTGGACTACGATCGGATCCTGCAGGAGGAGAGGCTGCCCCTGGAGGCAGGGTCCAGGCTGCAGAAGCTGGATCCTGCTGCCCTGCAGCATCTAAAGCCCTTGTTCCAGAATCTTAGCTGGTCCGTGAACCAGGCCCGCAGCCTTTTGGACTGGCTCCTGGAGGCGGCGGACATGGAGCGTAAGCCTGTAGCCCAGCTGCTCAGTGAGCTGAAGATAAGCGAAATCCTGGCTCAGGATCTTTCCCCCCGGGACAGCAAGGACAGGATCCTGGCCAGGATTAAGGCCAGGCGCTTCCCTTGGCTGCAGAGCCTGGAGCAGGAGTTTGCCCTGCTTTGCAAGCAGCTGCAGGGCAGACACTGGAGGGTGCAGCCGGAGCAGAACTTTGAGACTGACGCCCTGTATCTGCAGGCCAGGGTGGACAGCGCCGGGCAGCTTCCAGCAGCAGTGCGGGAGCTGCAGGAGATTCTGGATAGCCAGGCCTGGTCCAGGTTGCAAAGATGGCAGACAGAGCGCTTTTACCCAGAATAGCCAGGGTATATGCGGACTCTTGCGTGCAGTCCAGCCCTTTGGCCAAACGGGTCAGGGACAGGCTGCCTGAGGCAGAGTGGCAGATTCTGGATGAGGGGCAGGGGCCTGGAAGGGACAGCCCTGCAGGCAGCCTATACCTCAAGCATTACCAGGGCAGATTCCTTCGGCCCTGTCCAGGCACCTCGTTTTATCGCTGCTGCGGCTACCGCATTTTGCACATCGGCGAGAACTGCCCCCTGGAGTGCAGCTACTGCATCCTGCAGGGCTATTTCCAGGACAGCCTGCTCAAGGTCTGGGCCAACCAGGAGGATCTGTTTGCCCAGCTGCAGGAGGCCTTGAGGTTGTATCCTGCCCGCAGGTTCAGGCTGGGTACCGGAGAGTTTACTGATTCCCTGGCCCTGGAGGCAGTCACTGGATATACCCGGGATCTGCTGGAGTTTTTGCAGGACAAGCCCAGGGTCTGCCTGGAGCTGAAGACCAAGATTGTGGACCTGTCCTGGATGCAGGCAGTGAAGCAACCGGAGCGGGTCCTGCCTGCCTGGTCCTTGAATTCTGTCAGGATCCAAAAAGAGCATGAGCCTGGCAGCGCCAGCCTGGAAGAGAGGCTGCAGGCAGCTTCCGAGTGCGCTGCTTGCGGATTCAGGGTCTGCCTGCATTTCGATCCCTTGGTTATGTATCCGGGCTGGGAAGAGGATTACAGGCAGAGCGTGGAGATGATCTTCGACTATTTAAGGCCTAGGGACATAGCCTATCTGAGCCTGGGCTCTCTGCGCTGCATGCCGGATTTGAGGCAGCGCATCCAGGCCAGGGGCCAGGGCAGGTTTTTGTTTGGCGCTGAGTATATCAAAGGCCTGGATGGCAAGCTGCGCTTGGTCAGGCCGCAGCGGGTGCGGCAGCTTAAGTTCATGGCAGAGCAGCTCCAGGCCAGGGGGCTTACGCGGCAGGTCTATCTGTGCATGGAGTCCGACCAGGTCTGGCAGGCTGCCCTGGGCTACAGGCCCAAGGATCTGGGCGGCCTGGAACAGCACCTGCTGGAGCTGGCTTTCCAGGAATGAGGCTCTATTTATCCTGCAGGATCCTCTTGGCACAGCTGGATTTTATATAGCACTGTTCGCAGTCTCCAGAGAAAGGCATACTGGTCAACAGCCCGAAGCGCACATTCAGGCTGCCGCTGTTGTCAAACTCCAGGCCCAGCTGCTGCAGGGAGCGCTTCAGGATCTTGTTGGGCTCAGGTACCGGGGCGCAGTCCGAGTATCCAGCTTCCGGCAGGGCCTCCAGCAGGGAGGCCATGAGCAGGGCCTGGGCCAGGCTCTGCAGCTCCTGAGCCTTTTCGGGACTGTGTTCCTCTATCCTGGCCAAGCGGTCCTCGAACTCCTGGTCCAGGTATAGGAGCAGATAGCCCTTCTTCTGACCCAGCTGATAGGCGCGCAGATAGTTGAATGTTTCCTGCCATAGCCCTTCCAGCTCCTTGGCCTTGTCTGTCTGGATACGCCGCTGCCCGGAGAGGAGCATAAAGGCCTCCAGATCGAAAAAAGGTGTGATTTTAACTTCTTGCAGGGGCAGGGATTTCATCTTGCTGTCCTTATTTTGACCAATACAGAGGGCGAGCGGCGCTCTCTCTCTGCGTTGGGGGTTGCAGTTTTCCATGCTTCGTTGTGCCCATTGAGGGCATGATAGTTATGGAGTGTCTGCATGGGCTGCATCTAGGAGCCGGTCATTGTTGGCCCAGGAGCTGCCTCAGCCAGTCAGGCACACCTACAGGCCGGCCCTGGGGATTGACGCAGGCGTGCTCTGTGTAGCCCTTGCTCATCAGCCTGCTTTTTTCTGAATGGTTGTACACCAGATATACAAAGCTGAGGCTGGCCCGGCCCCATTTGCCGATCCCGGCGTAGATCCCGATCTGCTGATCATATCGCACTGGGTAGCGGTAGCGGCAATAGGCCTCGCGTACCGGGAGCATCAGACCCTGCTTCTCGATATCCGCATAGCTGAAGCCTTGTTTGCGCAGAAAATCGCTCCTGGCCTGCTCGAACCAGTGCAGGTAGTTGCCGTAATAGGCCACGCCCATGGCGTCAGTTTCCCCGTAGGAAACCATGTGCCTCCACTCACTGCAAGGCTGGGGAAAATCCTGCTCATCTATTTGCAGCATCAGACCTCCAGGTCAGCCAGGGCCCAAGGCAAGAGCCCAGGGCCATTTTCAATAAACAGACCTGTCTGCTCAGCAGTCTGTTCTGAGAACTCTTCAGCTCCGTTGCGGGCAGGCTTAAGGGGGTTGTAGAACAGAAAGGGCACAGGGTCAGAGCTGTGGGTGCGCAAAGAAATGGGGGTCAGATGGTCGCAGGCCACCAGACAGGCCACGCCCTGCTTCTCCAGTTCAGGAAGCAAGCGGCCCAGGATCTGCTGGTCGAAGCGCTGAATTGCTTCTATCTTATCCTCGATGTTGCCTGCATGGGAGCACTCGTCAGGCCCTTCCAGGTGCAGATAGACAAATCCGCCCTTTTGCAGGAAATCACTCGCGGCCTGGGCTTTGCCCTGGTAGTTGGTATCCAAAAGGCCGGTGGCTCCAGGGACATCCAGGATCTGCAGGCCACAGGCCCGGGCCAGGCCTCTGATCAGGTCCACAGCTGAGATGGCCCCCCCTTTGAGCTGGAATTGTTCCTGGAAGTCGGGCAGCTGCAGGACGCCGCCCTGGCCCCAGGGCCACAAAGCGTTGGCCCTGGTCTGGTTCCAGGGCCGGGCCAGCAAGCGGGCGGATTCCTGCAGGAGATCCCAAAGCTGCTGGCTCTGAGCATAGGTCTGCAAGTCCTGCTTCAGGCTCTGATTCAGGATATCATGGGGGGGATTTATCTGCAGCTCTGCCTCAGGGGCCTGCAGGCCATTTCTCTGTACCAACAGATGCCTGTACTGCAGGCCGCAGATCAGCTCCAGGGCCTGGGGCTTTAGCTCTTCGTGCAGGGTGCGCAGGATGATCTCTGCTTCTTCGGTCCGGATATGTCCGGCGCAGTAGTCAAGCATTGTTCCCTGGGCAGAGAACTCGGACACAGTACACAGGTTGAGCCTGAAGACCAGATCCTGGGGATCAAGCGCCAGACCCTGGGCAGAGGCCTCTATTGGGCCGCGGCCGGTATGGTACTGCAGGGGGTCAAAGCCCAGCAGGGCCATGTTGGCGATATCCGAGCCAGGCGGGCTGCCTGCAGGGATGGTCTGGCACAGGCCCTGCACGGAGATTGGGGCCAGGTAGTCCAAATTGGGGGTCTCAGCAGCCTGCAGCGGGGTTTTGCCCTCCAGGTCCTGCAAGGGATAGTCCCCCATGCCGTCCGCGATTAAAAAGATGAGTTTCTGGCGCATGGTGCTGGCTTTGGGGTTAGAGGATGCGAAAATGTGCCACCGGGGCCTTAATGAAGTCCAGCCTTTCTATCTCCTGCAGGGCTGATTGCACATCCTGCATTTGGGCGCTGTGGGTCAAGAAGACCACCGGCACGAACTGGCCGTTGGCCTCCTGCTTTTGCACCACCTGGGCGATGCTGATGTTCCTTTCGCCCATAATCCCGGACAGGATAGACAGCACCCCGGGGCGGTCCTGGACAGTGAACCTGAAGTAATGCTTGCAGACCGTGAGCTGGGGGTCCAGGATAGCAGCCCTGGGCAGACTGGAATTCAGGAAGCCAGTATTGTTGTAGTAAGCAGTCCTGTTAACCAGGGTCATGATGTCCGCCAGCACTGCGCTGCCTGTGGGCAGGTCACCTGCGCCCTGCCCGTAGAGCATGACGGGCCCTACTGCATTGCCCTCCAGGAGGATGGCGTTGAAAGGCCCTTCCACCTTGGCCAG
Source organism: Desulfohalobiaceae bacterium (assembly GCA_046546355.1). GTDB lineage: Bacteria > Desulfobacterota > Desulfovibrionia > Desulfovibrionales > Desulfothermaceae > CAZBUB01. Next base: position 46,618 of record JBKGXZ010000003.1, read on the forward strand.
CATATGCTCGGCAGGCAACAGAGCAGGGAAAATCCCTGCCTGCAGTTGGCCGGACTTTTCCTTGACCTGGGCTATGAGCTTGATGCGGTAGCCGAACCCCCAGGCCCGGGAAATGTCAAAGGGCTGGATATCCCTGATTCCCTGCACAGGCAGATCCTGGAGGGGATAATCTTGGCCGTAAGCGATGCGCACCAGCACGGTCAGCTTGTGGGCCGCATCCAGGCCGTCTACATCCAGGGCTGGATCAGCTTCAGCATAGCCCAGGCCCTGGGCCTGGCCCAGGGCCTGGGAAAAGCTGAGCCCCTTTTGGGTCATTTCAGAGAGGATGTAGTTGGCTGTACCGTTTAAAATGGCGGTCAAGGACTTGATCCTGTTGCCAGCCAGGCTCTCCTTCAGGGTTTGTACAATGGGGATGCCCCCGGCTACGCTGGCCTCGTAGTAGAGTCCGAGGTTGTTCTTGGCCGCCAGCTCAAAGAGCTCCGGTCCTTTTTCAGCCAGCAGGGCTTTGTTGGCAGTGACCACTGACTTGCCTGACTCAAGGGCGCCCTTGATGAGCTCATAAGCAGTGTCCAGGCCCCCGATCAGCTCCACGACTATGTCCAGGTCCTGGTCCTGGACCAGGTCCTGGTAGTTGGAGGTCAGTCTGGTTCCCGGCCCAGGCAAGGAGGTGCGAACCTTGTCCAGATCCCGGACCAGGATGCTGGAGATCTCAAGCTCCTTGCCCATGCGCTGGAAGATCCAGTCCTTATTGTGTTCCAGGATCTGGACCAGCCCTGTGCCCACGGTACCGAATCCAGCCAGGCCGATGCGTATCTTTTGCTTTTGCATGTGCTGCTCCAATTTCAGGCAAGCTTTGCTGGTTGAGCTCATGATCAGGACATGAGCTTCTTCAGTCCCCTGATGGCCTGGTTGGTCCTGTGCCGGTTCTCCACCAGAGCGAAGCGTACGTGGTCATCACCGTAGTGTCCGAAGCCCAGGCCTGGTGACAGGGCTACCTGGGCCTCTCGCAGGGCCAGCTTGGAAAATTCTACTGAGCCCATGGATCTATATCTCTCCGGGATCCGGGCCCAGACGAACATGGTGGCCCAAGGGGCCTCTATCTCCCAGCCGATGCGATTCAGGCCGCTTACCAGGCAGTCTCTGCGGCTCCTGTACTCCTGGACTATCTCCTGTACGCAGTCCTGGGGCCCGTTCAGGGCCACAATAGATGCGATCTGGATGGGCTGGAAGATGCCGTAGTCCAGGTAGCTCTTGATCCTGGTCAGGGCGTGGACAATATCCGGATTGCCACAGCAAAATCCCACCCGCCACCCAGCCATGGAGTAGCTCTTGGACATGGAGAAGAACTCTACACCAACGTCCTTGGCCCCCTTGGCCTGCAGAAAGCTGGGCGGACTGTAGCCATCAAAGGAGAGATCAGCATAGGCAAAGTCATGGATGACAATGATGTTGTGCTCCTTGGCGAAGTCCACAATCTTTTGGAAGAACTCCAGATCCACAACTGCTGTGGTGGGGTTGTGCGGGAAGGAGATTATCAGCAGCTTGGGCATGGGCCAGGTCTGCTTGGTGGCCTGCAGCAGATCCTGGAAGAAGTCCCGGTTCTTGTCTATAGGGATACGCCGCACGTCCGCCCCGGCAATGATCGCGCTGTAGGTATGAATGGGGTAGGTGGGATCTGGGGCAAAGACAACATCCCCAGGGCTGAGCATGGCCAAGGCCAAATGGGAGAGGCCTTCCTTGGCCCCAATGGTGACCACTGCCTCGGATTCCGGGTCCAGATCTACATCGTACCTGCGGGAGTACCAGTCGCATATCGCCCTGCGCAGGTTGGGGATGCCTTTAGAAGCTGAGTACCTATGGTTTACAGCCTTGGGCACGGCCTCCACCAGCTTGTCCACGATATGCTTGGGGGTGGGCAGGTCAGGGTTGCCCATGCCCAAGTCTACAATGTCTTCACCTTGGCGTCTGAGCTGCATCTTGAGGTCGTTGACCACTGCAAAGACATAAGGTGGCAGGCGCTGCATGCGGGGAAACATATCCATAAGTGTATGCTCCGGGTTTGAACTTGTGTTGATTATTCCTGCTATCCAGGCTGGAATAAGGCTCATATTTATCCGTCAAAGGGACTGTATGTCAAAGGGGAAATTGGCCTGGAGGTCAAGGCATGGACGAAAATCCAGTTGACAAATTTGTGGGGCATCTTACAGAATATATTGCTGGGTGCGGGATTTAGCAAGCCAGCTGAAAAGGAAATAATAAGCAAAGCCAAGGCAAGGAGTAGATCATGCACCGTCATCCGGACAATCCTTGGCTGGAAATCCAGGGCATGAAGCAAAGAATGGACAAGCTCATGGATGAGGTCCGGGAGAGATTCGACCTGGAGAAGGAAGCCAGCGGGAAGCTGGCCCTCTGGCAGCCTGCAACTGATGCCTATGAGACTGAATCGGAATACGTCATCCAGATGGAGCTGCCTGGCCTGAGCCGGGAAGAGATCTCCCTGGAGGTCAAGAGCAAGGAGCTTTGGGTCAGCGGGGAAAGAAGGATGATCAAGGAGGCTACAGGCAGCAACTATCATATCCTGGAGAGATGCTATGGGCCTTTTGCCAGGAAGTTCAAGCTGCCGGAAGAGGTGGACCAGAACCGGGTTCAGGCCTCTTTTGTGCATGGGCTTTTGAGCATCAGCATGCCTAAGGTTGCCAAAAGGCCCAAGTATCAGAAAATTAAAGTCACTAATGAGTAATAAGGTTAAAGATAAAAAGTAAAATAATGAAATCGGTAGCTTTAGCCACAAGAGGTTATAGAGATTGAGAATGTTGAAAGTTGTCAGTGGAACAACTCTGCAAAAAGAACATTGCAAGGAGAGGATATGACCAACCAGCTGAAGACAGGTATCTTGCTGGGGCTGCTGACAGCCCTGATCTTGCTTTTCGGCAATCTTCTGGGAGGTCAGGGCGGGCTGATGATTGCCTTTGTCCTGGCTATAGCCATGAACGTGGGCAGCTACTGGTTCTCGGACCGGATCGTGCTCTCCATGTATAAGGCGCACGAGGTCTCATCCAACCAGGCCCCGGAATTGCACGGAATTGTGCAGGAGCTGGCAGCCAAGGCTGGATTGCCCAAGCCCAGGGTGTTCATCATTCCTGGAGACGCACCCAATGCATTTGCCACTGGTCGGAATCCGGATCACGGGGTGGTGGCTGTAACCCAGGGCTTGCTCAAGCTTTTGAGCCCGGAAGAGATCAAGGGGGTCCTGGCCCACGAAATGGGGCACATTAAGAACCGGGACATTTTGATCCAGACCATAGCCGCCACCATGGCGGGGGTGATCATGTTCGTGTCCAGTATGATCAAATGGGCGGCCATATTCGGCATGGGCGGAGACGATGAAGGCGGCAATCCCCTGCTGGCCATCGTTCTGGCTATTGTGGCCCCTATTGCAGCCATGCTGATCCAGATGGCCATTTCCAGATCCAGGGAGTATCTGGCGGACCAGAGCGGGGCAGAGCTGGCAGGAAATCCCAGATACCTGGCCCGGGCCCTGGAGAAGCTGGACGCCTACAGCAAAAAGGCCCCTGCCCAGCAACAGGCCAATCCAGCCACAGCTCACATGTTTATTGTGAACCCCTTGAGCGGGAGCAGCATAGCCAGCCTGTTCAGCACCCACCCCCCGATTCAGGAGAGGGTCAAGCGCCTGCAGGGCATGGCAGCCTGATTGTATATTCAAGAATGAATTTTATCCTCCAGACCTGGGCCAGGCCAGGACCAGGTCTGGAGCTGCCTTGGATTTTTGTCGTAACTGCTCGCATGATAACAATCCCCGGACCCTGTTCCCCTCCCAGTTCCCCAGTTAATCCGGGCAGAGCAGCTAGTAAATAGCCACCTTTTGCCTGTCATTTTAAGCCAGACCTGTGGGCTGCGGTCCCAATCCGCAGCAGCAGGGGGTTTTTTGTTATTTTTTTCACTTGACAGGTTTTGCTGCTTAAGTATAAAAATGCAGGAATCACAGCCTAGGGCTGCATGCTTTGCGAGACTTCAGGCTGCTGGTTTTATGGTGTTTTTTTATTCTAGACCAGGATCCTAGGGCAGCAGTTAGCTTCGTCAATAACAGGATGCCCAAAGATCACCTTGCTGCGCTTTATGTGCATGTCACTGAATATCCGTCTGGGCTCTCCAGGCGCTTCATCTGGCTAATTCACAACAAAGAGGTCTTATCTTGGCTGCCCAACCAACCCAGAACCTGAACGTTTTGCTCCAGAGGCACAAGGCTGACCTGCTGGGAGTGTGGTTCGACTCTGTAGCAGGCACCTACCCGGAGCAGACCTCCAGGTTCCTGGCCAGGCAAAAGGATCAGTTCGCTAACCCGGTAGGGGCCACTGTATCCAAGGAGCTGGAGAACATCTTCCAGGAGCTTCTTTTGCAGGAATCTACTGCTGAGCTGCAGAACTACCTGGATGCAATTCTGCGCATCAGGGCGGTACAAGGCTTCCCCCCGTCCAGGGCAGTGGGGTTTGTGGCCGCGCTGAAGCGCATTGTGCGGGACAGATTGGGCCCAGAGATCGAATCCCAGGGGCTGCAGCAGGAGCTGCTCCTGTTCGAGGAAAGGATTGATCAATTGTCTCTGCTGGCCTTTGATATCTATATGCAGTGCCGGGAGAAGATCTGGGAGCTGAAGGCCAAAGAGGCCCAGAACAGGACCATGAATCTGTTGCGCAAAAGGGCCAATGTAGATTGGTCTTCCCAGGAGGAATCTTCTTAGGCAGTTGGCTGATGCAACCTGGAAGCACAGGAAAAGAGGAAGCGAGGTGAGGCAGTATGAACGCTCTTTATTCACTGGTTATCGTGATAGCCTTGATAGTGGTTCCATTGCTTGGGGCAGGGGCTGCTGGCTGGCATGCCCTGTTCGGGGTGGTGGTGCCCTATCTCGCGCTAATAGCCTTTGCTGCGGGCTTTGTTTACCGGGTCCTGGACTGGGGACGCTCTGCAGTACCCTTCCGGATCCCTACCACTGCTGGACAGCAGTACAGCCATGACTGGATAAAGCCCTCCAAGCTGGATAATCCCTCTACCACCGCAGGTGTGGTGGGTAGAATGATCCTGGAGGTCCTGCTGTTTCGGTCCCTGTTCCGCAACACTCGGATGCGTCTGCACCAGGACCAGGGCACCAAGCTCAGCTACGGCTCCACCAAATGGCTCTGGCTGGGAGCAATTGCTTTCCACGCAACCTTTTTTCTGATTCTGGCCAGGCATATGCGCTACTTCACAGAACCTGTCCCCGGTATCTTTACCTGGCTGGACTTCTTGGATGGCATCCTGCAGATCGGATTGCCAGTACTATATGTAAGCAATATCATTATTCTTCTAGCCCTGCTCTTTTTGCTGCTGCGCAGGGTGCTGGAACCCAATCTGCGCTATATCTCCCTGCCTGCAGACTATTTTCCTCTTTTTCTGCTGCTTAGCATTGTGATCTCTGGAATGCTGATGCGCTATTTCGCGCATACGGACATCATCAACATCAAGGTTCTGGCTATGGGGCTGGTGACCTTTAATCCGCAAGTCCCTGCAAACATAGGAGTCACCTTCTACGTGCACCTGTTCCTGGTCTGTGTGCTGCTGGCCTATTTTCCCTGGAGCAAACTGATGCATTTGGCCGGGGTGTTTTTCAGCCCCACCAGGAATCTGGCCAACAACAGCAGGATGCAAAGGCATATAAATCCCTGGAACTACCCGGTTAAGGTGCATACTTACGAGGAATGGGAAGACGAAAATCGGGAGCGTTTGAAAGAAGCAGGGCTTCCTGTGGAAAAGGAGTAAAATATGTCAAAGCTACCCACACCAGAACAACTTGCTGCCTCCATTGATCATAGGCCACCAGCCAAGTCCTGGATGGACATACCGCCCAACTTCAGGCCTGGTACCTGGAGCTATCCAGCGCACCCCAAGAACTTGAAGATCATGGATTTCCCCAATCCCAGGGAATGGTCCCCCACGGATGAGGACTGGCAGCTGCCGGAGAACTGGCAGGAGATCATTTACGAGGGCTTCAGGGAAAGGCTGCATAAGTACCGTTCCCTGAAGGTGTTTATGGACATCTGTGTCCGCTGCGGGGCATGTGCAGACAAGTGCCACTACTTTATCGGCTCCGGAGATCCCAAGAACATGCCTGTGCTTAGGGCGGAGCTGTTGCGCTCCGTCTATCGCAAGGACTTTACCACTGCAGGCAAGATCCTGGGCAGGATTAGTGGCTCCAGGGGCCTGACCGAGGATGTGATCAAGGAATGGTTCCTTTATTTCTACCAATGCTCAGAGTGCAGGCGCTGTTCCTTGTTCTGCCCCTACGGCATTGATACTGCCGAAGTTACCATGATGGCCAGGGAACTATTGAACCTGGTGGGCCTGAACATCAACTGGGTCATGGAGCCTGTGGCCAACTGCTTCAAGTTGGGCAATCACCTGGGCATCCCACCGCACACCTTCAAGGATATCGTAGATTTCATGTGCGAAGACATAGAGGATGTCACCGGGATTTCCATTGAGCCTCCCATAAATAAGAAGGGTGCGGAGATCCTGTTCGTGACCCCTTCCGGAGACTATTTCGCTGATCCAGGCACCTATACCTTCATGGGCTATCTGATGCTCTTCCATGAGCTGGGCCTGGACTACACCATGAGCGCTTATGCCTCAGAAGGCGGCAATTTCGGGCTGTTCACCTCAGCAGAGGCCATGAAGCGGCTGAACGCCAAGATCTATGCTGAAGCCAAGAGGCTGGGGGTGAAGTGGATCCTGGGTGGAGAATGCGGGCACATGTGGCGAGTACTGAATCAGTACATGGACACCATGAACGGTCCAGCTGATTTCCTGGAAGTTCCCCGCAATCCGCTGACCGGCACTGTGTTCCACAATGCCCAGTCCACCAAGATGATCCATATCACGGAGTTCACCTCGGATCTGATCAAAAACAATGTTTTGAACCTGGATCCCAGCCGCAACGACCACATGAAGGTCACCTATCACGATTCCTGCAATCCCGCCAGGGCCATGGGCTTGCTGGAAGAGCCCAGGTACATAATCAAGAATGTCTGCAACAATTTCTATGAGATGCCGGAGCAGACCATCAGGGAGCAGACGTTTTGCTGCGGCTCGGGTGCTGGGCTGAACAACGAGGAGTTTATGGAGATGCGCATGTGCGGAGGTCTGCCCCGGGCTAACGCAGTCAAGCATGTGCATGACAAGTACGGGGTGAATATGCTGAGCTGCATTTGCGCTATTGACAGGGCTGCCTTGCCCCCGCTCATGGATTATTGGGTGCCTGAAGTGGGTGTGACCGGAGTGCACGAGCTGGTGGCCAACGCCTTGGTCATGCGCGGGGAGCAGGAAAGGGAGACTGACCTGCGCGGAGAACCCTTACCCGGAAAGGAGGGTTAGCTGATGTACGATGGCGGGAAAATAATAGCGGGCCTGGTGGTGTTCCTGATCCTGCTGTCCTTTCCGGTGTGGTACAATGTGGGCGGAGCCCCATACCAGGAGCCGGATCTGGAGCTTCCCGAGGACGAGGAGGAATGCATAGAGCCTACCCAATGGATACGGGACAATCACATGAAGCTCCTGGATGAGTGGAGGGACAATTTTGTCCGGGACAGGGACGAGGTTATGTATATTAGCAGCACCGGCCAGAAAGTGGAGATGAGCCTGCAGAATACCTGCATGGAATGCCACACCACCTATGACGAATTTTGCGACAAGTGTCACACCACTGCCGCAGTCAACGTCTATTGCTGGGATTGCCATGTAGAACCTGAGGAGGTTTCCAATGCACAATAACAGGAGGAAATTTCTCAAACTGGCTGGCTTGACTGCAGCTTTGAGCCTGGGCGGCGGCTCCCTGCACAGCGCACTGCGACCCAAGGCAAAGCGCTATACAGAGAGAAAGGATGCTCTACAGGCCAAACGCTGGGGCATGCTGATTGACACCAGGGAATTCCAGACCGAGGAAGACTTCCAGAAGGTGATTGAGGCTTGTCACTCTGTGCACAACGTTCCTCAGGAGCTGCCCAATTCCAAACAGGAAATCAAGTGGATATGGACCGAGGTCTTTCACCATCTTTTTCCTTCCCAAGAAAATCCCTATCTGGCACATGAACTTGAGGATAGACGCGTTTTGACCCTTTGCAATCACTGCGACGATCCTCCTTGTGTGCGGGTCTGTCCCACAAAGGCCACCTTCAAGCGCGAAGACGGCATCGTAATGATGGATTTTCACCGCTGCATAGGCTGCAGGTACTGTATGGCAGGCTGCCCTTACGGATCTCGCAGCTTCAACTTTTTTGAGCCAGCGCCATACGTCAAGGACTTGAATCCTGAGTATCCCACCCGGACCAGAGGCGTGGTGGAGAAGTGCACCTTCTGCGTGGACCGCCTAGACAAGGGCCAGATGCCCGCCTGCGTGGAGGCCAGCAACGGAGCCATCATCTTCGGGGACCTGGACGATCCTGAATCCGAGATCCGCCAAAAGCTGCAAGAACATTTTACCCTGCGGCGCAAAGTGGAACTGGGCAGCAATCCTTGTGTTTTTTACCTAGTCTAGGGGGCGCATATGCTGGAAAAAGCTTTATACGGAGACAAAAAGTACTGGGCCTGGGTCATATTCCTGCTGGCCTTGATCGGAATGGGCAGCATTTTCTACCTGATCCAGCTTTCCCAGGGGCTGAGCGTTACTGGTATGAGCAGGGACGTGTCCTGGGGCTTCTACATTGCCCAATTCACCTATCTGGTGGGAGTGGCTGCTTCTGCGGTCATGCTGGTGTTGCCTTTTTACCTGCACAACTACAAGAAATTTGAGAGGATGATCATCCTTGGCGAGTTCATGGCTGTGGCAGCCGTGGTCATGTGCCTGGGATTCATCGTGGTGGATCTGGGCCAGCCCCAGAGGCTGATGAATGTGCTGCTGCATCCTACTCCGAATTCCATTTTGTTCTGGGATATGGTGGTCTTAAACGGCTACCTGCTCTTGAATATCCTTATTGGCTGGACCAATCTTCGAGCAGAGCATCAGGGGCTGCAGCACCCCGGCTGGCTGAAGCCCTTGATTTACATTTCTATTGTCTGGGCCTTCAGCATTCATACTGTGACCGCATTCCTTTACCAGGGCCTGCCAGGGAGGCACTACTGGCTGACCGCGATCCTGGCCGCCAGGTTTTTGTCCTCTGCATTTTGCTCTGGTCCGGCCATCTTGCTTTTGCTCTCCTTGATCGTGAAAAAGATCGCCAACTACGATCCAGGCAGGGAGGCCATTCAGACCTTGGCCAAGATCATAACCTACGCCATGGTGGCCAATGTATTCCTGTTCCTGCTGGAGGTATTCACCTCCTTTTACAGCAATATCCCCGGCCATATGCACACCAAGACTTATCTGTTCACTGGTCTGCACGGCTCAGGGGCCCTAGTGGCCTGGATGTGGATCATGGCTGCGGCAGGTCTTTTATCCCTAGTGATATTGATACCCCCCAGGTTCAGGAACAATAATGAGACGCTGGTTGTGGGCCTGGTACTGCTGATTTTAGCCACCTGGATCGATAAGGGCATGGCCTTGGTGGTGGGCGGGTTCATACCGAACCCGTTTGAGACCATTACAGAGTATATGCCCACATTTTCGGAGCTTATGATCTCTTTGATGATATATGCAACAGGTGCCTTGGTCTTGACAGTGCTTTGGAAAGTAGCTATCGGGGTCAAGAAGGAAATCGGAGCGGCATGAGGCCACATTTGGCAACCAGACAAAGCAGAGCTGAGACGCTTGCTGGTCAGGAATGATTAACTACTTTTAGGAGGTAGCAATGCCAAGGGTAATTATTGACGAAGAAAAGTGCGAAGGCTGTGGGGAGTGCGTAGATACTTGCCCTGCCGAAGTCTTGGAGATGCAAAACGGCAAGGCAGTGGTGGTCAACGAAGACGAATGCCTGGAATGCGAATCCTGTGTGGAGGTCTGTGAGCAGGGGGCTATCACCCTAGAGACAGACTAGACCTGTATTGAGCCGGGTTGAGAAACGAGCAATCTCCAGCAGGTAGTGAGCAAAGGCGCACATAGCTGCCAGGAATCTACCTGCGGGACACTGAATAGGCCCCTGGTATATGGATACATATTAGGGGCCTTTTTAGTGGTTTGACCTATGAACAGAATATAAGGCAGTATACTGCCCCTCATCACCCAGAGCCTCAAGACAGCAGAGCAGCTGAAGGATTTTGTATGCATCTAGATTTCAGTTCCTTTTTTGCCAGGTACGAACAGCTGGCCAAGGAAGCGGAGCAGATATTCGACAGGGTCAGGCAGAGCTGTCCAGAGCAAGTAACCTGCAGCCTAGGCTGCAGCGACTGTTGTTATGCGCTGTTTGATTTGACCCTGGTGGAAGCCATGTACATCAACAGCAAGTTTCAGGAACAGCTTTCTGAGGAGCAGCAACAGCAAGTCCTGGAGCGGGCGGATGAGGCGGATCGCCAAGCCTACCGCATCAAGCGCAGGATATTCAGGTCCAGGCAGCAGGGCAAGGATACGGACAGCCTGCTGGATGAAGCAGGCAGGCACCGGGTGCGCTGCCCGCTGCTTTCAAAACAGCAGCAGTGCCTGTTGTACCAGTTTAGGCCTATTACCTGCAGACTGTATGGGATCCCCATGTCCATGGATGGTGTGGTAAGTACTTGTGCTTACTCAGGCTTCCAGGAAGGGGGCCAGTATCCCACAGTATATATGGAGAAAATATATAAACGCCTGCAGGATATCAGTCACGATCTGGTCCAGAGCATTCCCACCAAGCATCTTCAGCTGGCTGAGGTCCTGGTGCCGGTATCTATGGCCCTCATGAACAGATATGACCATGAATATCTGGGCATAGTCCAGACTCCGAAGCAGGAAGCTTCCAGCCCAAGGTCTGCAGAATGGACTCTGCCCGGGTCTGAGGATGAATAGTTATGCCTGAGCAGGATCCCAAGAAAGCCATCTATGACAAGCTCTCCCCTAGGAGAAAGAAGTTCATAGATCGTATAGGATATGATAACTGGGAGCCATTCCAGGAGCCCAATCACCCTATAGATATCCGCAAGGACGTTACCAGGCGGACTGCCCAGCAGCTGCTGCACGAATTTATGCGGGCTACAGGAGGAGACCAGCAAAGCGGTGCCTATGGCCGTGGTGTGCATGAATTCTGCATGGGCCTGATGGCTGCTGATGATCGCTATAAGGCCATGTTCGACTTTTGCGTCTGGTATCTGGAACAACTGCAGGCCCAGGGCATAGATCCCAGGCAGGTCTGGCAAAGGTAAATTTGAACCCCGATTTTAAAGGCGAAGCTTTATGAGTGAGAATTATCAAACAATGCAGGAATATATCCAGGAGCTGGAGCAGCAGCTGGAAAAAAATCCAGAAAGCGGCCTGTTGCGCTACAACAAGGCCTGTGTGCTTATCGGGCGCAATAATTACCAGGAGGCTGAACAGGAACTGAAAAAGGCAGTCCAGCTGCAGCCTGATCTGGCAGAGGCCTATGTGCAGCTGGGAGGTCTGGCACTGCGCAAGGGGGATCTGGTGACCTGTCTTAGCTACAACCAGCAGGCCAGCAAGATAAGGCCCAGATTTGCCGTGCCCCATGGTAATATTGGATTTGTACAGCTGCAGCAGGGAAACGTGGACGAGGCCATCAAGGCCTTGCGCAGGGCCTTGTCCTTTGATCCCAAGTTCGTGCAGGCCAGGAGTACTCTGGGCAGCGCTTATCTTATGCAGGGAGATCTGCAAGGCTGTATCCAGGAGTGCCAGAAGGCAGTTGAAGAGCAGCCCACCTTTGCACCTGCCTACAACAACCTGATGCTGGCTTATATGCAACAGGGCGAATATCAGCTGGCGGCCCAGAGCTGCGAGCTGGCCCTGCAATACGGCTACGAGGTCCCGGAGGAGGTCCAGAAGGAGCTAGAGCCATACAGGCAGTAGTCCTTGATCATCAGGATTTCTGAGCGGGTCATTGGTTTTTATCCTTGACAAAGCAAATATCTTGTCCTTAAAATCACAATTACTCTTTCCCATATACATAAATGGCAGAAAACGTAAGCATTCAGCGCCAACCGACCAACCTTATTCCTAACAAGGAGGCAAAGTAATGGCAAAACGTGAAACCCCACAGCTGGACCAGCTGGAAAGCGGGCCCTGGCCAAGCTTTGTGGCTGACTTGAAGAGACAGTCCGAGCACAGGCACGAGAACCCGAACAATGTGGAGTATCAGATTCCTGAGGACGTGGTGGACGATCTGCTGGGCGTTCTGGAGCTCTCCTACAAGGAAAAGGAGGTCCACTGGAAGCACGGCGGTATTGTGGGTGTGTTCGGCTACGGCGGTGGTGTAATTGGCCGCTACTGCGACCAGCCGGAGATGTTCCCTGGGGTTGCGCATTTTCATACTATGCGCGTCAACCAGCCCAACGGCAAGTACTACACCACAGAGTATCTGCGCCAGATCTGCGATCTGTGGGATTTCCGCGGCAGCGGAATAATGAACATGCACGGCTCCACCGGGGATATCATTTTCCTGGGTACCAGGACCGAGCAGCTGGAAGAGATCTTTTACGAGATGACCCACAAATGGGGCCAGGATCTGGGAGGCTCCGGCTCCAACCTGAGAACGCCTGCCTGCTGCTTGGGCGAATCCAGGTGCGAATGGGCCTGCTTCAATACCCAGGAGCTGTGCTATCAGCTGACCCATGAATACCAGGACGAGCTGCACAGGCCTGCCTTCCCCTACAAATTCAAGTTCAAGTTCGATGGCTGCCCCAACGGTTGCGTGGCCTCCATCGCCAGGGCGGACATGTCCTTCATCGGTACCTGGAGGGACGAGATCCAGATCGACCAGGAAGCGGTCCAGGCCTATATCGGCGGGGAAATCCCGCCCAACGGCGGAGCGCATGCTGGCAGAGACTGGGGGCCTTTTGATATCCAGAAGGAAGTCATAGAGCTGTGCCCCACCAAGTGTATGTGGATGGAGGGCAAGGAGCTGAAGATCAACAACAAGGAATGCACCAGGTGCATGCACTGCATCAATGTTATGCCCAGGGCCCTGTGGCCAGGCAAGGACAAGGGCCTGTCCATCCTGGTGGGTGCCAAGGCCCCGATCTTGGATGGCGCCCAGATGAGCTCCATGCTGGTACCTTTCATGAAGGTAGAGGAGCCCTACGACGAGATCAAGGAAGTCATTGAGAACATCTGGGACTGGTGGATGGAAGAAGGCAAGAACCGGGAGCGCTTGGGTGAGCTGATGAAGCGGCAGAGCTTCCAGAAGCTCCTGCAGGTTACCGGCCTGAAATCCATTGCCCAGCATGTACAGGAGCCCAGGCACAATCCTTACATCTACTGGTACGAGGAAGAGGTGCCTGGAAGCTGGCCTGCAAACAATGGCGACCTGCAGGACTTCAGGAAACGCCATAAACGCTAAGAACCATTACCCAAGGAGGACCAGATATGGCTTTTGTTTCTTCCGGATACAATCCAGACAAGCCCATGGAAGATCGGATTACCGATATTGGGAACAGGTACTACGGCGAGTTCCTGCCTCCGGTAATCAAGAATAACTTTGGCCAGTGGCAGTGGCATGAGATCCTGGAGCCTGGCCTGCTGATGCACAAGGCCCAGAGCGGAGACGAGGTGTATACCATCCGCTGCGGCACACCCAGGCTGGCAAGCGTGGAATTCGTGAGGGAAATCTGCGAGATTGCTGACAAGCATTGCGATGGTTATGTGCGCTGGACCACCAGGAATAATGTGGAGTTCATGGTGGACAGCAAGGACAAGGTAGAGCCCCTGAAGCAGGATCTACAAAGCCGCAAATATGAGTCCGGCAGCCTCAAGTTCCCAATTGGAGGCACAGGCGCAGGCTTGACCAATATTATCCATACCCAGGGCTGGATCCACTGCCATACCCCTGCTACTGATGCTTCGGGCACAGTCAAGGTGGTTCTGGATGAGCTCTTCGAGGAATTCCAGAACATGAGGTTCCCTGCCCAGCTCAGGATCTCCATGGCCTGCTGCCTGAATATGTGCGGGGCGGTGCACTGCTCTGATATCGCCATCCTGGGCTATCACCGCAAGCCCCCGCTAGTGGACGACGAATGGATCGACAATCTCTGCGAGCTGCCCCTGGCTATTGCAGCCTGCCCCACTGCAGCGATCAAGCCCAAGAAAAAGACCATCACCTCTGAAAGGACAGGTGAGGAGAAAGAGGTCAAGTCATTGGAGGTCAATTGGGACAAGTGCATGTTCTGCGGCAATTGCTACACCATGTGCCCCTCCATGCCCCTGGCTGACGCAGAGGGCGACGGCCTGGTGATCATGGCTGGGGGCAAGGTCTCCAACCGGATCACAGAACCTAAGTTCTCTAAGGTGGTTGTGGCCTATATCCCTAACGAGCCTCCGCGCTGGCCTTCCCTGGCCAAGACCATCCGCCAGATCGTGGATGCCTACACCCAGGGTGCCAAGAAGTACGAGAGGCTGGGCGATTGGGCAGAAAGGATCGGCTGGGAGCGCTTCTTCGAGAAGTGCGGTCTGGAATTCTCCCACCACCTGATTGACGACTTCAGGGATCCTGCTTACTATACTTGGAGGCAGACTACGAACTTCAAGTTCACCAATGTCAGGGAATACTCTGACATGAAAAAAGATTAGCTTGTTTCCGGAGGGGATGTTCCCATCCCCTCCCAGACAAGCCTTGCAAAGGGGGTTGATGACCATGGCTAACGAAGAGGCCAAACAAAAGGTCCTTGATGAGTTGCAAAAAAAATCCAAATCTAAAACCAAGTTTTATTTCAATGATTTGTCCAATATCTTGGGCTTGAAGCCCAGGGAGGCTAAAAAGATCATCAATGAGATGATTACAGAGCGATCCCTGGTATATTGGTCCAGCGGCAGTACCACCATGTACTCCCTGCCTGGAATGGGCAAGCAGGCAGCCAGCGAAGGGGAAGATTAAAATCTGCTATTGCTTTCTTGAAGCTGATTTGTGCTGCGTATACCAAGATTTATCCTGGCCGGTCTAAGAGGGGGGTCGGGCAAGACAATTATTAGCCTGGGACTCGCCAGGCACTTCAGAAACCAGAAGCTGAACATCAAGCCCTTCAAGAAGGGTCCAGATTATATAGACGCTGTCTGGCTGGGCAGAGCCTCAGGCCAGACAGCCACTAATCTGGACCCTTTTCTTATGTCCGAGCCTGTGCTGCAGGCCCTGTTCCAAGAGCAAGGCCAAAAAGCGCAGCTCTGTCTGGTGGAGGGCAACAGAGGTCTGTTTGATGGGCTGGACCAGGAAGGAAGCTTTTCCACTGCTGCTTTGGCCAGGCAGCTCAAAGCTCCGGTATTTCTGATCCTGGATTGCACCAAGAGCACCAGGACAGTTGCAGCCCTTGTCCAGGGCTGCCAGGCATTCGAGCCTGATCTTTCTCTGGCCGGGGTGATCCTGAATCAGACTGCTGGGCAGAGGCACCGCGGGATCCTGCGCCAATGCCTGGAGAAGTACACTGATCTGCCTGTCTTGGGCGCGGTGCCCAAGCTGGGCCAGACCCCTATCCCGGAGAGGCACATGGGCCTGATCTCGGATCAGGAGTTCCAGGCGGAACAGGCTCTGCAGACCCTGGGCAAAGTGGCAGAGGACTGTCTGGATACTGAACAGATATTCAGGCTGGCCAAGCAGGCAGCAGATCTGGTCCCTGCCCAGGGCAGAATCTGGCCCAACTGGACCGGGGCTGCAGAGGTGAACATAGCGGTGGTCCGGGATGCCAGCCTGTGGTTCTACTATCCGGAAAATCTGGAAGCCTTGCGCAGGAGCGGGGCCAATATCCAGGAGGTGAGCCTGCTGCAAGCCGAGCCCTGGCCGGAGATACACGGGCTGTACCTGGGCGGTGGCTTCCCGGAAACACAGGCCCAGGAGCTCTCGGAAAATCAGGCTGTCAGGGAGCTGGTGCTCAGGCTGGCCAGGCAGGGCCTGCCTATATATGCGGAATGTGGTGGTCTGATGTACCTGTGCTCCACGTTGACGGTCTCAGGCCAGAAGTTTCCCATGGTGGGGTTGTTCCAGGCAGACGCGGAGCTGTGCCCCAAACCTCAGGGCCACGGCTATACCAGAAGCAAAGTGGTGGGCAGGAACCCTTTCCATCCCCAGGGATTGGAGTTTTGCGGACACGAGTTCCATTACTCCAGATGCAGCTTCCCAACCGGGCAGCCCCAGTGCAGCAGCCTGCAGATGCTGAGGGGCAAGGGTCTGGGGCAGGCAAAGGACGGATTGACTGTCAGGAATTGCTTTGCCTCTTACACCCATCTGCACGCTTTGAGTGTGCCCAGCTGGGCAGAGAACTTTGTCCGGGCCGCTGGAAAGTACAAGCAGGCCCTGGAGGCAGGCCTGCAAGACTGTCCGGATCTGGAGGCGAAGTAGCTCGGGTGTGTCGCTGATTATAAACCCTCCTCAAACTCTTGGACATAGCATACACTTGTAACTCTGGGTAATGACACCTTGCTTATACTATTGACCAGGCACTAGGAGCTCTGGCTTTCATGCT
>JBKGXZ010000004.1:0-58191 GCA_046546355.1 Desulfohalobiaceae bacterium
GGAAGGGGGCCGCACTGTAGGCGCAGGCGTGGTCTCGGAAATACTGGAGTAGGAGATATAGCCAATGGCGACTATGAACAGCGAAAAGATCAGGATCAAGCTTAAAGCCTACGATTATCGCATCCTGGATAAGGCGGTATCTGAAATCGTAGATTCCGCACACAACACCGGGGCTGCGATTGCCGGGCCTATTCCCTTGCCCACCAAGATCCACAAATTTACCGTGAACAGGTCAGTCCACGTGAACAAAAAGTCCAGGGAGCAATTTGAGATGCGCATCCATAAGCGTCTGTTAGACCTTTTGGAGCCAACGCAGCAGACAGTAGACGCCCTGGGCAAGCTCAGCCTGCCTGCAGGAGTGGATGTGGAGATTAAGCTTTAAGCAGCATGAGGTGAGGATATGAAGCGATTGGGGCTGATAGGCAAGAAGCTTGGCATGACTGCCATATTTTCCGAAGACGGAACCAGGATACCTGTGACTGTTCTGCAGGCAGGACCCTGTCCAGTGATCCAGGTCAAAGACCAAGATCAAGACGGTTACTCTGCCCTGCAGATGGGCTTTGATAAGCAAAAGGAGCACAGGCTGACCAGGCCTGTAAAAGGCCATCAGGCCCGTGCCGGCCAGGGATATTACCGGGTACTGAGGGAGTGTCGCCTTGCAGGCGATGCCAGGGAATATTCTGTTGGGGAGAGCTTGAGAGCTGATCAGTTTCAGATCGGAGAAAGAGTCAAGGTCAGCGGCAGATCCAAGGGACGGGGCTTTGCAGGTGTCATGAAAAGATGGAATTTCAATGGCCAGCCCTCCTCCCACGGTCACCACAAGGTGCACAGGAGCCCGGGGGCCATAGGCCAGTGCGCCGACCCGGCTCGGGTCTTCAAGGGCAAAAAGATGCCTGGCCAGCTAGGCAATAAGAACGTCAGTGTCCGGAATGTAGAAATTGTAGATGTCCGCGAGGATGAAAATCTGATTCTGGTCAAAGGACAGGTACCTGGAGCCAAGAATTCCATTTTGACCATATCAAAGCAGAGCTAAGGGGCAAAAAATGCCAACAGTAGATGTTGTGGACCAGCAAAAGCAGGTTGTGGGAGAGCTGGAGCTTCCGGAGAAGATTTTTGCCGTGCAGGTCAAGCCCCAAATCCTGCATCTGGTGGTTAAATCCCAGTTAGCAGCCAAAAGGGCTGGCACAGTTGGAGTCAAGACCAGATCCAATATCCGGGGCGGAGGCCGTAAGCCCTGGAGGCAGAAGGGGACCGGCAGGGCCAGAGCCGGGAGCACCAGATCCCCTTTGTGGACAGGGGGGGCAGTCACCCATGGGCCTGCGAGCAGGGATTACAGTATTAAGGTCAATCGCAAGGTAAAAAGGCTCGCATTGCGCATGGCATTGTCCAGCAAGCTGTCAGAGGGCAAGATGTTAGTCCTGGACAATCTGCAGATTTCCAGGCCCAAAACCAAGGATTTTGTACAGCTGCAGGACTTGCTGGGTTTGAAAAAATCCTTGATTGTTTTGGCAAAAGAAGATAACAACCTTGAGCTTGCAGTGAGAAACATTCCTGGGATTAAGCTTATTTATCAGGAGCAGCTGGGGGTCTACGATATTTTGCAGCATGAATCCCTAGTGCTCACCCCCGATGTTGTCCAGCATATACAGGAAAGGTTACAGTAGCCATGGATTATACCAAGATTTTACTCAAGCCGGTGGTCACAGAGAAATCTACTCACCTTAAGGATCTGGAGAATCAAGTAGTTTTCAGGGTGGCTGAGAGTGCCAACAAGGTTCAGATCAAACAGGCAGTACAGAAGGCCTTTGATGTACAGGTCCAGGATGTGAAGGTGCTCAACAAGAAGGCCAAAACCAAGCGGAAATTTGGCAGGCAGAGCGGCAGGAGGCCAGGGCATAAAAAGGCCTACATCAGCCTGGCTCCTGGAAATAAAATAGACTACTTCGAGGGTGTATAGTATGGCCACAAGGAAGCTCAAGCCCACCTCACCGGGCAGAAGGAACCAGACGGTATCCAGATTTGAGGAACTGAGCAGCAGCCAACCTGAAAAGTCCCTGCTGGTAGGCCTTCCCAATAAGAGCGGCAGGAATGCCTATGGCAGGATTACCTCCAGGCGCAGGGGGGGAGGCCATAAGCGCAGATACAGGATTATTGATTTCAAGCGCAAAAAACTGGATGTGCCTGCCAAAGTGGCTTCTATTGAATACGATCCCAATCGAACAGCCAGAATAGCACTTCTGCACTACGAAGATGGTGAGAAACGCTACATACTTGCCCCCAAGGGACTTAAAGTAGGCGAGAAGGTGGTTTCAGCAGAAGATGCTGATATTAAGCCCGGAAACAGCTTGCCCTTTCATAAGATTCCCAACGGAACTGTTGTGCACAACCTGGAGCTTAACCCAGGCAAGGGAGGTCAGATGTGCCGCTCCGCTGGGACATATGCCCAATTGGTGGACAAGGAGGGCAAATACGCACTGCTTAAATTGCCTTCTGGAGAGATACGCAGGGTGCTCAGCACTTGCAGGGCCACTGTGGGACAAGTGGGCAATGTAGAGCACGAGAATATCAAGATCGGCAAGGCAGGCAGGAATAGGTACCTGAACAAGAGGCCGAAGGTACGCGGCGTGGCTATGAATCCTGTGGATCACCCCCTGGGCGGTGGAGAAGGCAGAAGCTCAGGCGGGAGACATCCAGTCACCCCATGGGGTATGCCCACCAAGGGCTATAAGACCAGGAAACGCAAAAAGCTGTCCACAAAGCTCATAGTCAAGAGAAGAGATAGAAAATAAGGGGAGTCTGTCATGCCCAGATCGTTAAAAAAAGGCCCATTCATAGACGGCCATCTTTTGCACAAAGTCCAGAAGGCACAGGAAACCAGGGATCGCGGTGTTATCAAGACCTGGTCCAGACGCTCCACTGTTATCCCCGAGATGGTGGGATTGACCTTTGCAGTGCATAATGGAAAGAAATTCATCCCGGTATTTGTCACTGAGAACATGGTTGGCCACAAGCTGGGCGAGTTCGCAACCACCAGGACTTTTCACGGCCATGCCGGAGACAGGAAAAGCCAGGTCCGGGGTAAGAAAAAGTAAAAGGGGTCAGCAATGGAAGTCAGTGCGAAAGCAAGATTCGTCAGGGTCTCTCCACGCAAGACCCGTCTAGTGGCAGCGAATATCAAGGATCAGACAGTGGCACAGGCACTTAATCAGTTGAAGCTCACTACCCAGAAACCTGCTAAGGAACTGTACAAAGTTCTGTACTCTGCTGTTTCTAATGCCCAGCAGACAGCCCTGGATGTGGACAGCCTGTACGTGAAGAGGGTACTTGTGGACAAAGGCCCCTTCTTGAAGAGGATTAAGCCAAGAGCTATGGGCAGAGCGACCAGAATCCTGAAGAAGACTAGTCATATCACTATAATAATTGATGAGGAATAGGAGGTAGCGGTCTTGGGTCAGAAAGTACACCCCTACGGCTTTCGCTTGGGCTATAATAAGAACTGGCTGTCCAGGTGGTTCAGCAGCAAGAATTATTCACAATTCGTATTCGAGGATGATCAGCTACGCAAGTTCCTGAAGAACAAGCTCTATCATGCAGGCATTGCCAGGATAGAGATAGAAAGGGCTGCAGAAAAGGTCAGGCTGATTATCTATACCGCCAGGCCAGGGATCGTAATTGGCCGTAAGGGTGCAGAGATCGAGAAGCTGCGGGCTGACCTGAAAACGAAGTTTGGCAAGGAATTTATAATTGAGGTCAACGAGGTCCGGAGACCCGAGATCGAGTCGCAGCTGGTGGCAGAGAACGTTGCAATGCAGCTGGAGCGCAGGGTTGCATTCCGCCGGGCCATGAAGAGGACCATTGGACTGGCCAGAAAATTCGGAGCAGAAGGCATTAAAATCTCCTGTGCAGGCCGCTTGGGCGGTGCTGATATTGCCAGGACAGAATGGTTCAGGGAGGGCCGTGTTCCCTTGCATACCCTGCGAGCTGACATTGACTATGGGTATGCTGTGGCCAGGACCACCTATGGAATAATTGGAGTCAAGGTCTGGATCTTCAAAGGCGAAATACTGGATGAGGTGATCACAAATGCTTAGCCCTAAGAAAGTCAAGTTTCGAAAGCAGCATAAGAATTTCCACAAGGGATCTGCTTCCAGGGGGACCAGGGTTTCCTTTGGAGAGATAGGCCTGAAGACAGTGGAGCATGGCAGGCTGACTAACAGGCAGATTGAAGCAGCGCGTATTGCGATCATGCGTCATATTCGCAGAGGGGGCAAAGTTTTTATCCGCATTTTTCCTGATAAGCCTTACACAGAGAAGCCTGCAGAAACCAGACAGGGCAAGGGCAAAGGTTCACCTGCCGGCTGGGTAGCACCTGTGCGTCCTGGCAAGATGCTTTATGAAATCAGCGGTATCAACGCAGAACAGGCCAGGGAGGCCTTGATCAGGGCGGCACACAAGCTTCCCGTAAAGACCAAGGTAGTGTTTAAGGAGTAAAGTATGCAGACCAAAAAGATAAGGGATCTTACCTGGCAAGAGATGCAGCAGAAATTGAACGACTATGAGCGGGAGCTTTTCAATCTGCGCTTTCAGCATGCTACCGGCCAGCTCGGCAATACCCAGAGACTGCCTAAGGTGCGCAAGAATATCGCCAGGATCAAGACCATACTCAGGGAGCAGGAGTTGGAGGGCAGCAATGAGCAGTAATATTTCCAAAGGCAGCAAGAGGATGCTCACCGGTCATGTGGTCAGCGATAAGTCTGACAAGACTATAGTTGTGCTTTGCGAAAGTATTGTACAGCATCCTTTGTACAAGAAATACATCCAGCGTAAGAAAAAATATATGGCCCACGACCCGGAGAATTCCTGTACTCTTGGAGACAAGGTGCAGATCATTGAAAGCAGGCCCATCAGCAAGCACAAAAAATGGAGCCTGCGGAAGATTTTGGAAAAAGCACAGTAAAAGGGGAAACGAGATGATCCAGGTGGAGTCCAGGTTAGATGTGGCTGATAATTCCGGGGCCAAGCAATTAAGCTGCATCAAGGTCCTTGGTGGCAGCAAGAGGCGTTATGCAGGGCTAGGGGATCTGATAGTGGTCTCGGTCAAGGAGGCCATGCCCCACTCCAAGGTCAAGAAAGGGGACGTCTTCAAAGCGGTGGTGGTACGCACCAAGAAAGAAACTGGTCGGCCCAACGGATCCTATATCAGCTTTGATTCAAATTCCGCAGTGTTGCTGAACCGAAATATGGATCCTATTGGCACCAGGATCTTTGGACCAGTGGCCAGGGAGCTGAGACAGAGGAATTTTATGAAAATCGTATCCCTCGCTCCAGAGGTGTTATAGAGAGTTTTGCTATGCATAAGTATAGGATAAAGGTCAATGATAAGGTCATGATCAGGGCCGGCAAGGATAAAGGCAAGATCGGGTCCGTGAAGAAAATCAACAAGAAGAATGACACTGTGCTCGTGGACCAGCTGAACATGGTTAAAAGGCATGTTCGTGGCAATCCCCATACTGGACAAAGCGGTGGCATTCAGGAGAAGGAATCACCAGTGCATTATTCCAATGTGGATCTGGTTTGCGATTCCTGCACCAAACCTACCAGGGTCGGATATTCCTATACTGAGGACGGCAGGAAGTACCGCTACTGCAAGAAGTGCAAAGAAATGTTCAGCTAGTTCGTGCCGGAGTGCTTTAGTTGGACCAGGAAATGCTTGAAAATTGGATGTACATATGAGTCGCTTAAAGGAAATTTACCAGGATAAGGTCAGCCCCTCGTTGCAACAGGAGTTCGGCTACGTATCCAGCATGCAGATACCTAGCCTGAAGTTCATGGTATTAAATATGGGACTGGGAGAGGGCAGTCAGGACAACAAGCTGATCCAGGACGCTGTGCAGGAGCTTAGTCAAATCTCTGGGCAAAAAGCAGTAGTCACCAGAGCTAAGAGATCCATAGCTGCCTTCAAGTTGCGTCAGGGGATGCCTGTGGGCTGTCGAGTCACTTTGCGCAGGCAGAGGATGTGGGAATTCTTCGACAAGCTGATCAACTTCGCCCTACCTAGAGTTAGGGACTTCAGGGGTGTCCCAGATCGCGGATTTGATGGCAGGGGCAATTTCACCCTGGGCCTCAGGGAGCAGACCATATTTCCTGATATCAACCAAGACAAGGTGGACAGGATCAAAGGCATGAATGTGACCATTGTCACCTCTGCTGCGACTGATAAGGAAGGCAAGAGTCTACTCAAAATGCTGGGCATGCCCTTTAGCAAATAAGAAGGAGGCGGAGTTTGGCACGCAAGGCTCTAATGGCTAAGGCAGCCAAGAAAAACAAGTTCAAGGTCAGAGAGTATAATAGATGTCCCAGATGCGGCAGGGGCAGGGCCTATATGCGCAGATTCGGCCTGTGCAGAATATGCTTCAGGAACATGGCCCTGAGCGGAGCGCTACCTGGAGTGCGCAAATCCAGCTGGTAAGTCAAGGAGAACAACAATGGCAGTAGTGGATCCCATAGCAGATATGCTCACCAGGATCAGGAATGCACATATGGCCCTACACAGGCAGATAGAACTGCCCAAATCCAGGATGAAGCTAGCTATAGCAGACATTCTGCAGGAGGAGGGCTATATCAAGTCTTACCAGGAAAAGGACTGGAAAATTCATATCCAGCTCAAATATGTGCGGGGCAAGGCAGCCATCTCCGGCCTGCAGAGGGTCAGCAGGCCCGGATGCAGACGGTATGTGGGCTGCGATGAAATACCCAAGGTCCAAAGTGGCTTAGGAGTCAATATCCTGTCCACTTCAAAGGGAGTGCTGCCTGGTGAGCGGGCTCAGCACGAGCGCGTGGGCGGTGAACTCCTGTGTCAAATCTGGTAGTGGAGCAATAAATATGTCCAGAATAGGTAAACTCCCAGTAGAGATCCCTGCAGATGTGCAGGTGGATATCCAGGACGAGCTTATCCAAGTACAGGGCCCCAAAGGCCAGTTGCAAGTCTACAAGCATCCCCTGATATCCTATGAGTTGCAGGATGGGCGCATATATCTGCGCAGGAATGATAATTCACCGAAGGCCAGGGAACAGTACGGACTGCGCAGGACACTGCTGAACAATGCAGTTCAGGGCGTTAAGCAGGGATACGAAAAGGGTCTGGAATTGGTGGGAGTGGGCTATAAAGTCCAGGTCCAAGGCCAAACTGTAGTGCTCAATGTGGGCTATTCCCAGGCTCAGGAATTCCAGCTGCCTGAAGGGGTTCAGGCCAGGGCAGAGGGTAATCGCTTGTTCGTATCTGGTATTGACAAGGAGCAAGTGGGTGAGGTTGCCGCTCGGATCAGGAAGGTCAGAAAGCCTGAGCCCTATAAGGGCAAAGGCATCAAGTACCTGGATGAGGAGCTGAGAAGGAAAGCTGGCAAGTCCGCAAAGAAGAAATAGGTTTCAGATATGAAATTATCCAAGAATGAACTGCGCAGGAAGAGGAAGCAAAGGATTAGTAAGAAGGTCCGGGGGACTCCCCAGAGACCAAGACTGGTAGTATTTCGCTCCAACAAGCATATCTATGCCCAGTTAGTTGATGATCTGTCCGGAACTACCTGGACAGCCGCATCTACTCACACATTGGAGTCTCCCGCCAGGCTCAGCCGCGATTCGGCTCGTGAGGTGGGACAGCAGGTCGCAGCTCGAGCAAAGGAGCTGGACGTACAGCAGGTAGTGTTTGACAGGAATGGCTATATCTACCATGGACGGGTACAGGCGTTAGCTGATGGAGCCCGGGAGGGTGGACTCAAATTCTAATTCGGAGTCTGGCATGGAAGTCAACGAGCTCGGATACATCGAAAAGATAGTGCATTTGAACCGCGTGGCCAAAGTGGTCAAAGGCGGTCGAAATTTCAAATTTAGCGCCTTGGTGGTGGTTGGCAACGGCAAAGGCAAGGTAGGATACGGCCAGGGCAAGGCCAACCAAGTCCCAGATGCCATCCAAAAGGCCACAGAGCAGGCCAGGAGGAGCATGGTAGAGATTCCCATTGTGGAAGGGACCCTACCCTATGAAGTCCTAGGTCATTTTGGGGCTGGCAGGGTGTTGCTGAAGCCAGCTTCCAAAGGCTCCGGCATTATAGCAGGAGGACCAGTGCGAGCGGTCATGGAGGCTGCGGGAGTGCAAAATATCTTGACTAAGGCCCTGGGTACCAATAACCCGGTCAATGTCCTCAAAGCGACTATGAAGGGACTTTGTTCCCTGCGTACTGCCGATGAGGTCAGTAGGCTCCGGGGGAAACAGGTCAAACTAAGCCCGAGTGTTTAGGCCGGATGAAAAGGGGCAAGAGATGAAAATCAAGCTCATCAGAAGCACAATTGGAGCTACTCCCAAGCAGAGGAGGAATCTGCAGGCCTTGGGATTGCGCAAGATTAACCAGGTCCGTGAGGTACCTAGCAATCCTGCTATTCGGGGCCAAGTAAGAAGAGTGAATCACATGCTTGAGGTGATTGAATCATGAAGCTACATCAGCTATATCCATTCCCCAGCGAAGCCAAGAAGGGAAAAAGATTGGGCAGAGGAGCAGGAACCGGGCTGGGATGTACTGCAGGCAAAGGCAATAAAGGGCAGAGAGCCAGGGCAGGTAGCGGACCAGCTCAAGGCTTTGAGGGCGGCCAGATGCCCATGAGCCGCAGGCTGCCCAAGTTCGGATTCAAGAACAGGTTCCGGGTCCAGTATGCGGAGATCAACCTGGACCAGATAGCTGTGTGGTTCTCTGGCCAAAGCGAGATCAGCATCGATGATCTGTATCAGCATTGCGACACCAGGTTGCCCATTAAGATCCTGGGCAAGGGCCAGCTGGAGCAGGCTATCAAGATTCAGGCCCACAGATTCAGCTCTGGAGCGAAACAGAAGATAGAACAGGCCGGTGGTGAGGCCCAGGCTCTGGAGGGCTGCTAAGTGGTCGGAGGAGTGGAGAATCTAGCCGGGAACAAGGAGCTGCGTAACAAAATCCTGTTCACGCTGGGACTGCTCATAGTTTACAGGCTGGGGATCCACGTTCCTGTGCCGGGAATCAATGCCCAGGCAATCTCAGATTTCTTCTCCGGAGCCCAGGATACCTTGTTCGGACTCTTTGACATGTTTTCCGGCGGAGGCTTGAGCAGATTCTCTGTTTGTGCTTTGGGCATTATGCCCTATATATCTGCCTCGATTATTCTGCAGCTTTTGACAGCAGTCAGTCCGGAATTAAAAAGGCTGAAAAAGGAAGAGGGTGAGGCTGGCCGCAAAAAGATAACCCAGTACACCAGATACGGCACTGTGTTGATCACCCTGGTACAGGGCACGGGAATAGCCATAGGACTGCAGTCCATGACCAGTCCCTCAGGTGTGCCGGTGGTGCCTAATCCGGGCATTTTATTCATATTCACCACAGTCATTACCCTGACTACAGGCACAATCTTTATTATGTGGCTTGGGGAGCAGATTACTGAGCGGGGTATTGCTAACGGCATCTCATTGATCATTTTTGCAGGCATCGTAGTCAGTATTCCTGGAGCCCTGAGCCAGACCTACAGCCTGCTCAGGGCTGGTGAGCTGAACATCCCCCTGTTGCTGCTGGTAATAATCGTTATTGTTGGGGCCTTGGTATTTACCTGCTTCATGGAAACCTCCCAAAGGAGGATTCCTATACATTATGCCAAACGTATGAGGGGCAGGAAGCTTTACGGTGGCCAGAGCACCCATCTGCCTCTCAGGGTGAACACAGCTGGAGTTATCCCGGCGATATTTGCGTCCTCAATTTTAATGTTTCCGGGCACCATTGCCAACTTTTCCCAGGTGCAGGCTCTAGAAACGGCCTCATCACTTTTCAGCCCGGAGTCACTGCTCTACAACGTGATTTTTGTCGGTCTGATTATATTCTTTTGTTTTTTCTATACAGCTATCATTTTCGATCCTAAGGATATAGCAGAGAATCTGAAAAAGCAGGGCGGCTTCATCCCAGGTATCAGGCCGGGCAAGCAGACCTACTTATATATAGACAAAGTCCTGACCAGAATTACTTTTTGGGGCTCCCTGTATGTATCAGCCATATGCGTGCTGCCCATGATCCTTATTACCCAGCTGAACATTCCCTTTTATTTTGGGGGGACTGCTTTGTTGATCGTGGTAGGCGTGGCTATAGACACCATGTCCAGGGTGCAGTCCTATCTCATCAGCCACCAGTATGAGGGACTGATGCAGAAAAGCAAGCTCAAAGGCAGGTTTTAGCCTTAGCCTCAAAATTTAGCCTAAGCAGGCCAGGAAAAAGGAGCACAAAGATTATGAAGGTAAGGCCATCAGTAAAAAAGATTTGCCCCAGGTGCAAGATCATAAAACGCAAGGGCTCCCTGCGTGTGATTTGCGATAATCCCAGGCACAAACAAAGACAAGGCTAAACAGGGAGGAATGTTCTGTGGCAAGGATAGCGAGCGTTGATCTGCCCAAGAATAAAAGACTGGACATAGCCCTGACCTATATCTACGGAATAGGCCAGAGCACAGCCCTTAGGATCTTGGAAGCTGCAGGTGTGGACTGGACTAAGAAGACAGATGATCTGAATTCAGACGAAGTAAATCTGATTCGCAAAGAAATTGAGCAGAGCTATAAGGTAGAAGGTGATCTACGCAGGGAGATCAACGCCAATATTAAGCGCTTGATGGAGATTGGCAGCTATCGCGGACTCAGGCACAAGAAACATTTGCCTGTGAGGGGTCAAAGGACTAGCACCAATTCCAGGACCAGGAAAGGCCCCAAGAAAACGCTCATCGGCAGAAAGAAGAGATAGCTTCCGCATTTCAAAGAAACCCCAGAGGTGAGATCCTATGGCTAAAGCAAAAAGACGCAGCAGTAAGAAGAAGGAAAAGAAAAATATTCCCACAGGGACTGTGCATATCAAGGCCTCCTTCAACAATACAACCATTACATTTACTGATGAGAAAGGCAATGTGGTAAGCTGGGCCACAGCAGGTATGTCCGGTTTCAAGGGCTCCAAGAAGAGCACTCCCTACGCGGCACAGATAGCTGCCCAGAACGCTGCCAGGAAAGCTCAAGAGCACGGCATGCGCTCAGTGGGCATCCTGGTCAAAGGACCAGGATCAGGTAGGGAGTCTGCAATGCGGGCCATCAACCATGAAGGTCTGAAAGTGACCTATATCCAGGATATTACACCTATTCCCCATAATGGTTGCCGTCCGCCGAAACGGCGCAGAGTTTAAATTTCTTTGCAGCAGGAGGAAAAGTTTTGGCAAGATATACAGAAGCAAAGTGCAAGTTGTGCCGCAGAGAGGGAACCAAGATATTCCTCAAAGGCGATCGCTGCTATACAGATAAATGCCCTTTCGAAAGGAGGCCCTACCCTCCGGGCCAGCACGGCAGGAGGCGCAAAAAGTCTACTGACTACGGCACCCAGCTTAGGGAGAAGCAAAAGGTCAGGAGGATGTATGGCCTGATGGAGAAACAGTTCCACAACTCCTTTAAGAAAGCTGAGGCCAGAAAAGGAGTTACCGGCACCAATCTGCTCCAGTATCTGGAATTGCGCCTGGACAATGTGGTCTACCGGATGGGTTTTGCCAACTCCAGAGATCAGGCCAGGCAATTGGTCAGGCATGGTCATTTTTTGCTGAACGGTACCAAGGTGGACATTCCATCTATGAGTCTCAAGCAAGGCGATGTTTTGCAAGTGCAGGAGAAAAGCAAGAAGGTGGGCATAATCCAGGAGGCTCAGGAGATCCTGGCTCGCAGGGGCAGCCCGCAGTGGCTGGAGATAGACAGCGAGAACTTCAAAGGCACTGTCCAGGCCTTGCCGCAGCGCGAGGACATCACCTTCCCCATTAACGAGCACCTGATCATTGAGCTCTATTCCAAGTAGCTCCATCTGGACCGGTAGCGATGGAGTTTAGCAATGGGGTCTTGCCCTGATCGGCCAAATAAATATAGGTGGAGCATATGCTCATCAAGGATAAGGAAAAGGTTATTAACTGCAAAAACTGGACAGAGCTGGTCAAGCCAGAGCAGTTGATCAAGGACGATAAGTCCGGAGACACTTACGGCAGATTTATATGCGAGCCTCTGGAAAGAGGATTTGGAACTACCTTAGGCAATGCACTGCGCAGAGTGTTGCTGTCCTCCCTGCAGGGTGCGGCTATAGTAGCAGTGAACATTGAGGGTGTGCAGCATGAGTTCACCTCTTTGCCTGGAGTGCAGGAAGATATCACAGATGTGATCCTGAACCTGAAGCAAGTTCGTCTGGCCATGGATACTGACGAACCCCAGAGACTTGAGCTGCACGCTAATCAAGCCGGGGAAGTCAGAGCGGATCAGATTCAGGAGAATCAGCATGTGAGCATCCTCAACCCAGAGCAGAAGATAGCCACTTTGTCCGAGGACAGGGATCTGCGTATGGAGCTCGAGGTGCGCATGGGCAAATCCTATGTGCCCGCAGAACAGCAAAAGGCCTTCAGCGACCAGATCGGACTGATTGTGCTGGATGCCAGTTTTTCGCCCATCCGTAAGGTTTCCTACAGAGTGGAGCAGGCCCGGGTGGGTCAGATGACCAACTATGATAAGTTGATACTGGAGATCTGGACTGACGGTTCTGTGAGTCCTGAGGACAGTATTGCTTACAGTGCCAAGATCCTCAAGGACCAATTGAGCATTTTCGTAAATTTCGACGAAGAAAAGACCAGGAACAACGAGCCTGAATCCAGCTCAGACGAAATAGATCCCGTCATGTTCAAGAATATTGAGGACCTGGAGCTTCCTGTCCGAGCCAGCAATTGCCTCAAAAAGGCAAATATCCATACTGTGGGGGAGCTGGTGCAGAAAACCGAGGGCGAGTTGCTCAGGGCCAAGAACTTTGGCAGGAAATCTCTGGACGATATCCTGAAGGTCCTTAACGACATGGGCCTGGACCTAGGGATGAAGCTCAAGAATTTTGAGGAACAATACGAAAAATGGCTAAAGAGGAACGAGGATCATGAGACATAATAAGAGTGGCAGAAAACTGGGACGGACCTGGGAGCACCGCAAGGCCTTGTTCAAGAATCTGGCTCGGGCCCTGGTGGAGCGGGAGCAGATCCAGACCACAGAGCCCAAGGCCAAGGAGCTGCGCAGGGTCTCTGATAGGCTGGTCAGCTTTGGTCTGCGGGATACTGTTCACTCCAGGAGGCAGGCATACAGGATCCTGGAGAGCAGGAAGCTGGTGCAGAAACTTTTCCAGGAGATAGCTCCTAGATATGTGAATAGGCCGGGGGGCTACACCAGGATTATCAAGGCCTCCAATCCCAGAAAAGGTGATGGGGCTCATATGGCCCTGGTACAGTTCACTCCACAGGATTCTGGGCAGGGCAAAGCCTGATATTAAATAGAGCAATTTTTTTTAAAGCAGGCCTTGGGCCTGCTTTTTTTTGCCTTCAACTATTATTTTTTATAATGAAAGACATCAGCAAATTGGATCTCACTAAGCTGCAGAGCTTCTGCAGGGTCTATGAGCGGTCCAGCTTCTCCAGGGCAGCCCAGGAGCTGTTTTTGTCCCAGCCCACTATAAGCGCCCATGTGCATAGTCTGGAGCTTGAGCTGCAAGTCCAGCTTCTGGATCGGCAAGGCCGCAGGATTATGCCCACTTCAGCTGGCAGGACCTTCTATGCCCACGCCCGGGAGATAATACAAAAGCTGTATGCAGCCCAGGAGGCAGTCTGGCTGCTAAGGGATGAGGTGGCAGGAGAGCTGAATCTTGGCGGAAGCACCATCCCGGGGAACCATTTGCTGCCCAGCTTGATGAGTGATTTTCGCGGGCAGCATCCCAGGGTCAGCATGCAACTGCAGCTGGGTGATTCCCAGGAAATCGTACAACGTATCCGGCAGGGTGAACTGGATCTGGCGGTTGTGGGAGCTAGCAGCAAGGCATCTGAGCTGGAGGCTGCGTCCTTGCTGCGGGACCAACTGGGCCTGGTGGGGACTGAAGAGCTCCTTGCAGCCTGCGGTGATTTGGATCTGGAATCCCTTATGGCCCTGCCCTGGCTGCTTAGGGAACAGGGTTCAGGCACCAGGGCTGCTTTTGAGGACGCCTTGCTCAGCCTGGGAATAGGTCTGAGCAAGCTGCAGATAGCTGCTGTGGTACACAGTACTAAAGCCATGCTGGAGTGCTCGGCAGCAGGTTTGGGCCTGGCAGTAACCTCAAGGCTGGCTGCAGAGGATTACCTCAGCACTGGACAGCTGCGCTGGGTCCAGGTGCCTGAGCTGCGTTTGCAAAGGGAGTTTTATGCCCTGCGGCACAGGCGAAGGGCATGTTTTCCGGCAGCTCAGAGGTTCTGGGAGCTTCTGCAGGAACGCTCCAGGGCTTGGCAAAAGAGCTGGCCTGGGTAGCTCCCTGCCAGCAGGGGGCTGAGCTGTACAGGGCGCTCGAAGAATCTTGCATGTGCCCAGGCTGTTTAGGGTTCAGGGCTAGGTCTCATAGTCGTGGGCCCGGAACCTGTCCAGGATGGCCTTTAGGACCTGCTGCTGGTCGAGACACGTAGTATCCAGAATTATGGCCTCTGCAGCAGGCTCTAGCGGGGCCAGGGCCCTTTGCTGGTCCTGGGAGTCCCGCAGCAGCATGTCCTGCTCGATCCTGGCCAGATCCGCTTCTTGGCCATTAGCCTGCAGCTGCAGCCAGCGCCTTTTGGCCCGCTCCTTCGAGCTGGCCTGGAGGAAGAACTTGAAGTCAGCCCCTGGGAACACCACGCTGCCCATATCCCTGCCCTCAGCCACCAAGGAGCTCTGACTGCCCAGCTTTTGCTGCTGGCTTTTGAGGTGGAACCTGACGCAGGGCTTGAGCCCCAGGCTGGAAGCCACCAGACCCACCTCCTCGCTGCGTATCTCCTGGCCCAGAGGCTGATTGTTGAGCAGCAGCAGGCTTTGGGTGCGGCTCCTGCTGAGACTGAACTCCAGCTGCTGCAGGCTCTGCTGCAGCTTGTCTTCGCTCCAGTCAGGGCTGTTGGGGCCCAGGCGGTGAGCCAGCGCCCGGAACATGGCCCCGGAGTCCAGGTAGGGGATGTCCAGCTCCTGGGCTACAGCCTGGGCCAGGGTGGTCTTGCCCACCCCGGCTGGCCCATCTATAGTGACAATGGTTTTGTGCATTAGCCCAGGATCTCCCGCATGCGCTTTAAAAGGAGCTCATTGTGCTCTGGTTTACCTATGCTGACCCGCAGATGATCCTCCAGGCCATAACTCTGCAGGGAGCGCAGGATAAGACCCTGTTGCAGCAGCTCCTCATACAAGGATTTTGCTGATCCAGGGGGCTTAAAGAGCAGGAAGTTGGCCTGGGATGGGTATACCTTGCAGCCCAGCTCCTGCAGCCCTTGCTGCAGATAGCGCCTGCCCTGGAGCACGGTCTGCCTGGTAGCCTGGTAGTGCTCCCTGTCTTGCAGGGCCGCTATCCCGGCCTGCTCTGCCAAGAGATTCACGCTGAAGGGCAGCCTGATGCGCTGCAGATAATCCGCGAGCTGGGCAGGCATGACTGCGTAGCCCAGCCTGAGCCCTGCCAATCCGTAGATCTTGGAGAAGGTGCGCAGGATCACGGTGTTTTGCAGGGACTCCCAGAAGGCGACTGCGCTGGTGGCCTCAGGCCGGTCAGCGAACTCCACATAGGCCTCGTCCAGCACCAGAAGACAACTGTCAGGCAGGCGCTCTGCCAGGGATTTTATATCCCGGGCCGGGACAGAGTAGCCGGAAGGGTTGTCCGGATTGGTGATAAAAACCAGGGAGGTCTGGGCATCCACCTGGCTCAGGAGCTCTGCAAAGGGGAAGCTGAAGTCGGGATTCAGGGGCACCCGCCTGGTCTGGACCCCGAAAAGCAGGGCCTGGGAGGTGTAGATGCTGAAGCAGGGCTCGAACATCACTGCATTGCCCTGGCCTGGCTCTGCCATAAGCCTGAACAACAGGTCAATGATCTCGTCAGAGCCGTTGCCTGCAAATATACACCCCTGGGGGATGTCCAGCTCCTGGGCCAGAGCCTGGCACAGGTCCGGACAGCCGGGCCTAGGGTAGCGATAGGCCTGGGAGGCAAAGCCCTGCAAGGTTTCCTGGGCCCGGGGCGGCGTGCCCAGGGGGTTTTCATTGCTGGCCAGCTTGATCACCTGCTCTAGCTGGAAGAGCTTGCCTATCTCTGCTGTGGAAAGCCCTGGGGAGTAGGGCTGGAATTCGCTGATCAGGTTTCTGGCTTGGGCTGTAAGATGCATGCAGGTGAATCCTTGTTCCTATCTGGTTTCCACGATCCTGGGTTGGATGAAAATGAGCAGCTCCTCGTCTTGCTGCTGTCTGTACCTGTTCTTAAAGAGATGGCCCAGCAGGGGCAGATCTGCCAGTCCAGGCACCCTGTTGCGGTCGTTTGTCTTCCTTTTAGTCTGCACTCCGCCTAGGACGATGGTCTGGCCGTTGTCCACGATGAGCTTGGTCTGGGTCCTTTTGGTATCGATATCATCCCCCTCCCCAGGCTGATCATCAGTGATGTCCAGATCCAGGATGATCTTGTCGTCCGGGGTGATCTGGGGGGTGACCGTCAGCCTGAGCAGGGCGTTCACATACTCGGTTATGGTGTTATCGGCATCGTCCTTCCTGTTCACAGCTATCGATGTGCCCTGCTCGATCTCTGCCTCCTGGTTGGTCAGGGTTAATACTCGGGGAGAAGAGATTATCTGGGCCTGTTCCTTTTGCTCGCCCAGGCTCAGCTGGGCGTCCAGCCTGAATATATCCGTTTTTTCCATGAATGCCCCCAAGCCCAGGGAGGCCATGTTGTCACCTTTCTGGGGCAAGTTGACCATATAGCCGTCACTGCGGGAATCTATCCCGTATTCTAGATCCCCGCCCTGGGCGGTGCCGGAATAGCTTTGGCCCCATTTAATGCCCAGGGATCTGGTGAAGATGTCAGTGGCATGGACCAGCCTGGCCTGGATCAATACCTGGCGCTCCGGGCGATCAAGCTTCTGGATCATGCCCTGGATCTGCTCCAGCTTAGCCGCGGTGTCTCTGACTATGAGCTGGTTGGTGCGGCTGTCCACGCTGACCTCCCCTCGTTCTGACAAAAAATTCTCGACCTGGTCCTTCAGCTCGTCTGCGGTGGCATAGTTGATCTGCACATATTCGGTCTGCAAGGGAGCGATATCCTGCTGGCTCTGCTTTGCTTCCAGGGCAGACTTGCGGGCCTGGATCACCCTTTGCTGCTCCTTGTCCAGCTTGTCCGCGGACGCAATGCGCATGATGTTGCCTTTACGCACCCGGCCCAGATCCTTCTGCATCAAGACCAGGTCCAGGGCCTGGTCCCAGGGGACCTTGGTCAGCTTGAGGGAGATCCTGCCCTGGACCTCTTCATCCAGGACCAGATTGAAATCCCCCACCTCTGCAATCAAGCGCAGGACATGCTCCACCTCGGCATCCTGCAGGTCTATGGAGATAGGCTCTCCCTGGTAGTCCTGATCCCCCATGCCAGGGAAGATGGCAGCAGAATCCAAGCCTGCGTCCTGCAGTCCCGCCTCTGGATCAGGGATCTGCTCCGGGCTGAGCTGGTTGCCTTGGGCCATAGCAGCTTTCGGCTCAGGTTGCTGCAGCTCAGGCTGCTTTTGTTCCTTTTCCTGCCCTGGGTTGAATTCCCCCTCCTGGAAGGTGATCAGCAGCTGGTCTTCTTCACGCTGTACATTGAAGGGCACCCTGGCCTTTAAGCTTATGCGCAGCTCGCTGCCGGATTCCGTGTCTTCCAGCCACAGGGACTTGGCAGCTGCTTCAAATTTTTCCAGGTTATAGTGTTTGTCCAGGTCCTGAGGCACAGTTAGCCGGGGCAACGACAGTCTTATTTCCCGATCCTCCTGGGGCTGGGGCTGGTATTGGATGGGTCCGGAAGCCTGCAAGGCGATTCTGAGCCTGTTTTCCTGGTCCAGGCTGAAATCCAGGTCCTGGAGCTCAAGGCGCTGCTTTGCTTTGTTGTTTGAGCTGTCCTGCTCAGCAGAGCTCTGCTGCCCTGCCTGTTGCTGGGAATCGGATATCAGGGCCAGGCGGATCCGGCCGGAGTCGCTGCGGGAGACCAGGAACTGGACAGGCTCCTGCAGCTTAAGCTCCAGGGCCTCGATTTTTCCGGATTCTGCAGCCAGAAGCTCTATCTGACTGGCAGGGCAGAAATCCGGAGTTTCTGGCAGATCCGGCCTGGATATGTCCGGGGAGAAATTCAGCCTGAGCCTGGGGTGCTCATATTCGGCTTGGACCTGAACTTCGCTTGAGGCCGGGATCAAGAGCAGGCAGGAGCCTGGATCCTGCTGGCGGAACTCAATATCCTGGGGCTGGCTGGGAGTATCCTGCTCGGAGCTGGCCCTGTCCGATGCAGGTTTGTATTGGGGCACGGGGGTGAAAGGCTGACTGATCTGGGTGCCTGTGTCCTGGACTTGCTCTGGTCCCAGCTCAGCCTGGGGACCAGGGGCTGCGCTGCAGCCCCAAAGGAAGAGACAAAGCAGGAGATATATCCATGACCTGGATGCTTTGCAGCATGTTCTGCTATCCGCGAAGCGGCTCGTGAGGCTATTCATTTTTGTCACCTGCCGAGGGCTGCAGCTTGAGGACCACGTTCCGGGTTTCCTCCTGGCCGGTTACGGTTTTGGTCTTTTCCTGGATAAGCACCTGGCTCGGGGAGATGTTTATAACTCTGCCCTGCTGATCTCCCACTTTAGTACCCTGACGCAGCACATAGCCCTTGCCGTTGGGCAGCTCTACCATGGCCAGGGCCTGCTCGGGCTGCTCCGGATCCCAGAGCACGCCTACCAGATTTAGCTGCCTGGGCTGGACCCTTTCCAAGGGGGTCAAAATGCGCTGGGGCTGCTGCCTGCTGCTGGAGGGCTCCTGATCCTGCTCCTGGGTGTCAATAAAGGGCAAAAAGGGGTCAGGCTTACCCTCAGGGCTGTATTCAAAGCTGGTAGGTTGGATCCATTCAGGCTGGCTGTCCTGCTCCGGGGACTCTGCTTCAGCCTGAAGGCAGGCAGGGTACAGGAGCAAGAGCCACAAGCAAAGCCAGAGCAGCCCGGGACCTGGCCAGAGTGCTGATCTGGAGCTTGGCCCCTGGCCTGCTGCCTTGGGGCTGAATGTATGTCTTGAGCTATGCATATGCAAGCTATAACCTACGGTGCTCTCCTGCTATTCCTCTTCTTCCCGGGCCTGGAGCTCCTCTTGGGTCAGGGCCCGGTAGACGGCAATTCTGGCCGGGGCCATAAGCTCCACTTGCTCCTCCCCTTGCGGACCCTCAGGCTGCAGCCTCAGACTCTCCAGGGTCACTAGACGGTTCAGCCTGGACATGCGGCTGAAGTACTGCATCAGGTTGTGGAAAGGACCCTGGACCCTGAGGTTGACCAGCTGCATGGCATAGAAGTCCTGCACCTCCTCCTGGCCCGGCTCGAAAAGCAAAAACTCCACCCCCACGTCTTTGCCCAGCTCCTCGATTTCCGCCAGCAGATTCTCCACATCGTGCATGCTTTCCGGGAGCAGCCGCTGGGCATAGATCAGTTCTTTTTCCCTGGATTGGAGCTTTTGCTCCAGCTTAGGCATTTGGCTCACCTGCTCTTCATAGCTGGAAATCTCCTGCTGCAGGGAGTCGATTTCATCCTGCAGGCTGGATACCTGCTGCAGGGAATCCTTAAGGAAGAAGAACCAATATAGGGCTAATAGCAGGCCCAGACAGACCAATAGCAAGAATATCTTCCTGCCTGGGTTCAAGCTGTCAATTTTCTGCAACAGGGCCTGCTTATTCATCCTGCTCTTCCTGTTCCTGCTGGATGGCGGGCCTGATCTGGCAGTTGAAGGCGATCAGGTCCAGATTGTTGATCTCTTTGCGGGAGGTCTGCCTGAGCACAATGTCCTGGATATAGTCAGAGCCTCGAAGCTGCTGCACATAAGAAGCAAAGGACTGGTTGTCCAAAGCTATGCCCTCCAGGTTGATCATTCCCTGGTTGTCCATCTGCAAGGACTCGAACCACAGTCTTTCATGGGGCAGATTGCGCACCAGCTGGTCCAGATAGCGCACCGGCCTGGACTGCTTGAGCCTGATTTGCTTGATGATTTCTATTTTGTCCTGGGTTTCCTCCAGCTGATCCTGCAGTTTGTTGACCTCTGCTACCTGCTTCAAGAGCTCTTGCCTGCGTTGGCTTTTCTCCTGTCTGACTTGTTCCAGGTCCTGGACTTGCTGTGTCAGCCTTACCTGGAAAAAAACTGCTCCCAGAACAAAGATTATAAGCAAGGAAACAAATAATGTCAGTTCCTTGCCGGCCCTGGAAACTTTGGACCTTTGCTGCTTGGGGAGCAGGTTGATACGAATCATATTTTGTTTGCAGTCCTGGTGTTGAAGGCTAAAGCAGCTGGCGCAGGGCCAAGCCTACTGCCACAGCAAATTGTGGGCTTATGCTCTGCAGATAAGCCGGATCGAACCGGCTACTGTCCCAAGCCAGGGAACGCAAGGGATCCAGGAACTGGACCTCCAGTTCCAGATTGTGGGCCAGACTGGAAGACAGCCCAGGCAGCAGGCTGCCTCCCCCGGCCAGGAAGAGTCTCCCGGCTCGGGCGTCATCCTGCAGGGAAGCTTGGTAGAAGTTGATCAAGCGCTGGATCTCAGAACTCCAGCTGGCATAAAGCTTCTGCCTTTCCCGGTCCAGGGTGGTCCGGTCCTGGTTGGAAAGCTCCTTGCCCTGCAGGAGATGCAGCTTTTCCACATCCTGAAGGGACCTGTCCAGGGCAGCTGCCAGACGCTCCAAGAGATGCCTGGCACCCAGATCCATGTCCCGGACCAGTACTGGCCTGCCCTGGGCATAGACACAGAACGTGGATTGGGCTGAACCTATATCCAGCAGATAGCTGCAGTGCTCTTTATATTCCGGATAGCTGAATTCAAAGCAATTGCTGAGGGCAAAGCCGTTCACGTCCAGTATAGAGGCTCCAAACCCAGCTGCTGAGAGAATATTCTGCAAATTCTGCACCATTTGCTTCTTGCTGGCCACCAGGATCACGTTCTGGGTGTCTTCCTGCTGGCCCGGTCCCATGAGCTGGAAGTCCAGGTACACATCCTGCATATCGAAAGGGATATACTCCTGGGCCTGATCCAGGATGGCCTGCTGCATGTCCCGGGATCTGCCAACAGGCATATCTAGCTGTTTGATGATCACGGAGTGGCCGGCCAGGGAGGAGACTATTCCCTGCTGATCAATCTGCAGGCTGTTCCAGAAAGCCCGCAGCCTGTCTCCCAGGCGGCTTAGCTGATTCAGCTCTTCCTGGACCAGAGGCATCCTGCCCAAGCGGTGCAGCTCTATCCGCTTTCTATTGCCTGCCAGGCATACAGCCTTGGCCCAGCCCTGGCCCAGATCCAGGGCTGGAGACATCTTGCTGCGCCAAAGGCGAAGAGCCTTCATCATTCAGCCTGTTGGGGCCTTAGGGTGAGCACCGGAATGCTGGCGCTCTTGACCACCCTTTCCGCTACAGAGCCGAACAGGATCCGGTCTATGCCCTTTCTGCCATGGGTACCCATAACTATGAGGTCCGCCTGGTTCTGATCCGCAAAGTTCAGGATCTCCTCTGCGGCATAGCCGCTGAGGACATGGCCTGTAGCCCTGATGCCGGAGAGGTTGTCCTGGATGAAGCTGTCCATGGTTTCTTCAGCTCCGGAGATGATCTCGTTGACGAAGCTCTCGATTGAGCTGGGCGAAACCTGGAAGCCCACATACTGGGACAGGGTAGGGGCCACATACAAGACTTTGACTTCCGAGTCCAGGGCCTGGGCCAGGGTGCGGGCATAGTCCGCCACCTGGGGGCTGTACTCTGCAAAATCCACTGCGCAAAGGATGCTTTTGATTTGGGCCATAGCTTTTACTCCTGCAATTTTGAATTCTGGGAGGCATCTAGAAAGCCAGCCTGAGTTGCAAGCCGAGAAAATAGCGAAGCTAGCTGCTTTTGATCCTCCGGATCAACTCCGTGCTGGAATAGCCAGGCAGCAGGGGCAGACTCAGTACCAGTCCGCCTTGCTCCTCCACCTGGCTTCTGCCCACGATATCCTGTTTGGGCCAATCCCCGCCCTTGATCAGGACCTGAGGCTGGACCGCCTGGATCAGGGCCAATGGGGTGTCCTGCTCAAAAGCGATGACATAGTCTACGCACTGCAGCCCGGAAAGCACCCTGGCCCGGTCCTGGGCTGGCACCACAGGCCTGGGCCAACCCTTCAGCCTTTGCACGGACTTATCGCTGTTCAGGCCCACCATCAGCTTACTGCCATAGGCTCTAGCCTTTTGCAGCAGATCCACATGCCCGGGGTGCAAAAGGTCAAAGCAGCCGTTGGTAAAGACGAGCTTTTGACCCTGCAGCAGGCAAGATCTGGCCTGGAGGAAGTCCTGCAGATCCATAATCTTGTTTTCGGTGAGCATAACATCCTAGTACCGCGTCTCAAAAGTTTAATACCTGTATACGACAATTTTTCTATAGAATTTTGTTTGGGATTTGGATTTTCGAATTTGGGATTTTTGTTTTGGGATAATGAAACCTTGTATATGCTCAACCTGCCTCTATTAAAGGCAGAACTTTTGGGTCAGAGTACTAGTCCCCCAGCTTGAAATCCCCGTTGGAGAGCTGGCTCAGCCTTTCCTGGTCCTGGATCAGGATATTCTTTTTCTGCACCTCCAAAAGGCCTTCCCTGGCCATTTTGTTGAAGATCCTGGAAAGGGTCTCCTGGGAAGTGCCCAGTATCTTGGCCAGAGTGCCCTTGGAGATATCCAGGTTCAGGCTGGAAGTCTGGCCGTCCTGCTGCAGACTTTGCAGATGCAGGAGGTATGCGGCCAGTCTCTGGGGGGTTTCCTTTAAAGCCAGGTCCTCGATAAGCCTGGTAAAGTCCCGCAGTCTCCTGGAAAGCACCGCTAGCATATTCAGGCCTAGGGAAGGGTCCTGGGTCAGCAGCCTGAGCAGGTCTTCCCTGGCCAAAAAGACCATGGAGCTGGGCTGCATAGCCTGGGCATGGGCGGGGAAATTTTCCCCGGCAAAGACTGGTACTTCCCCGAATGGTTCGCCTGGCCCAAAAAGGTGCAGGATTTGTTCTTTGCCGTCCATGGAAAGCTTATAGATCTTGACCCTGCCTTGCAGCAGAATATAAAAGCCTACTGCAGTTTCCCCCTCCTGAAAGATGGTCTGTCCCGGCTCAAAGGCTCTGATTTTGGCTATTTGGGCCAGCTTCTGCAACTGAGGTTCCGGCAGGCCGGAAAATAAAGGGATCTGGGCCAGTTTTTGCTGCATACTGGTGACCTTGCTAGTAAGCGGGCTCCGGCACAGCAGCCAAAGAAGCGGGCAGCATCTGCAGCAAAGCCTGGAGCAGGA
Source organism: Desulfohalobiaceae bacterium (assembly GCA_046546355.1). Lineage (GTDB taxonomy): Bacteria > Desulfobacterota > Desulfovibrionia > Desulfovibrionales > Desulfothermaceae > CAZBUB01. The sequence continues at coordinate 23,357 of JBKGXZ010000004.1, forward strand.
CCTGCAGGCTTTCCGGATGCAAAGCTGATATGGCTACTGCGCCAGGAAACTCATTGCCAAGGGCCTGTTTGCTCCAGCTGTCCAGTCTGTCCCATTTGTTCAAGGCCAAGAGGCTGGGTATATGCCCTAGGCCCATATCCTGGAGGATGTCCTGCACAGCTTGGATCTGGCTCTGCAGCTCCGGATGGCTGGCATCAGCCACATGCAGGAGGATATCAGCATAAGACAGCTCCTCCAGGGTGGCCCGGAAAGCTTCCTTGAGGTTCTCGGGCAGAAAGCGGATAAAACCTACTGTATCAGTGAAGATGGCCTGTTGTTCCTGTCCCAAGCTTAACTTCCTGCTGGTGGGATCCAGGGTGGCGAAAAGCTTGTCTGCGGTCTGCACGCTGCTCCTGGTCAATGTATTGAGCAGGGTTGATTTTCCGGCGTTGGTGTAGCCTACCAGGGCCACAATGGGCAGCCCGGCCTGATTGCGCCTGCGTCTGGTGGCTTCCCTTTGCTGGCGGATATGGGATAGCTCTTTGCTGATTTTGGTCTTGCGTTCCCGGATCCTGCGTCTGTCCAGCTCCAGCTTGGTTTCACCAGGGCCCCTGCCGCCGATGCCGCCGGCCAGCCTGCTCAGGGCCCGGTTCTTGCCCACCAGCCTGGGCAGGGTATACTCCAGCTGCGCCAGCTCCACTTGGAGCTTGCCTGCCCTGCTGCTGGCGTGCTGGGCAAATATGTCCAGGATGATCTGGGTGCGGTCCAGGATCTTGCGCTCCGTGATGGCAGCTAGGTTGCGCATCTGGGCAGGGGTCAGCTCCTGGTTGAAGACCAGGATCGAGGCATCGGTCTGCAGGGCCTGGACCTCCAGCTCTGCCAGCTTGCCCTTGCCCAGGATATGCTTGGGATTTACAGCCTTGATTCTTTGGATCAGGCTGTCGGTGGCCTGCAGCCCGGCTGTCTGGACCAGGTCCTCAAGCTCTTGCAAAGATCTGGCCTGGACCTGTTTGGGCTCTTGCCCTACGCTGACCAGCAGGGCCTTTTCTCCGCCGCAGAAATCCTGCAGCTCTGGGCTGCCACGGGAGAATTCCTCTTCCAAGGCTTGGGCCTGGGACAAAAAGTCCACTTGGTTGTGCTCCCAGGCTTGGACCTCGGATACAGAATACATGTCCTGCCTGGGATTGTAGGGCATGAGGTGGGCCCATTGGAAACTCAAGGGCTGGCCTTCGGGAGCCACATTGAGCACTGCAACAGAATCCAGGCGCAGAAAAACCATGTCCATCAGGTCTTCCCTGCTCAGGCGTGCAGAGCCCAAGTGGGTATGCAACAGGCGCAGGCCACGCAGCCTGCCAGTACTTTGCCTTTGCCTGCCCAGTTCTGGAATGACTATCCGATCCGCATCCCCGACAATAACCTGCACCGGCCGGCCCTGCCTGTTCACCAGCAGACCCAGCTGGCGTCCTATATCCGCAGTCAAGGCAGCCAGCTCCCTGGCCTGTTCTTTGCTGTATCCGCCCTTTGCAGGCAGCCTTCTACGGTACAGATGATTAAGGACCTTGATTTGGCTGGGCTTTAAACCAGTGGTATTGCCCCAAATCTTGCCTGCTATACTGCAGCCTCCTTGTGGTTTTTTTGATTCAGCCCGGCTATAGGCAGCTTATGCTTGTCTTTGCAGCTTAGCCCTGCAGAGCCTGGGAAACCATACGGTCGTAATCAGAAATTAGGCTGAAGGTGTGGGCTGCCATTTCCTGTCTGAATTCCAGGCTGACCTGGTTGTTGTTTTCCTGCAGCTCCTGTCTGAATCTGGAATAGGACTCAGGGGAAGGGAGCACAGCTATGGAGTGGAAGTTTTTGGCCCCGGCCCTGAGCAGGGTGGGACCGCCAATATCTATCTCTTCGATCAGCTCCGAGACCTGCAGGCCTTTCTGCAGGGCCTGCCCAAAGTCGTAAAGGTTGACGCAGATCAGGTCAAAAGGCTTGATGCCGGTCTCCTGCAGGGTCCTCATATGTTCCGGGTTGTCCTTGTCAGCCAGGATTCCGGCATGGATATTAGGGTGCAGGGTCTTGACCCTGCCGCCCATTATCTCTGGGAATCCAGTGACATCTCTAACGGAGGTTACTGCAAGGTCCAAGTCCTGCAGGGCACGCATAGTGCCTCCGGTGGAGACAATTTCGGCCCCGATCTCCTGCAGCAGGCTGCCCAGCTCCTGCAGGGAGCTTTTGTCTGTAACGCTGATCAATGCTCTGTGAATAGGCAAAAGTTGCATGGCTCACCTTTAGGGCTCAGTTTTTTCAGTTTTGTATAAATAGTAATAAATTTATGGGCTCAAGGCAAGGCTTTTGTCAAGCTCAGTTAGGGAGTGGGCTGCATAGGGAGCTGATTGGCAGGGAAACTTGTTCTGGATAGCAAGGAGCCTGCTTTTTGTTTGCTGCTTTTGGCCCTGGGCAGGCGGACATTGGCCCAGGGGGGCGTTATGGAACGTTATTTGCTAACCAAAGATAGACTCAGGCAAAGTGTTCTCTTTAACCCAGGAGGAAGGCTGATGAAATCTGTTTTTCCAGAATATATCCAGGTGGCTTCCAAGGGACTGGACCTGCGCTTACAGCGTCAGAATGTTGTCGCAGGTAATTTGGCCAACATAAGCAATCCAGAGTATCAGCCTCGCAGGATTGAATTCGAGAAGGAGATGCAGGCTGCCCTGCAGCTGCAGGATCAGGGTGGTATGAGCAAGACCTCGCCCCAGCATCTGCCTCCGGGATTCGATCCTGCAGGCATTCAGGGCTCCCTGAGCAAGGAGCCCAGGATAAGGGTGGTCCAAGGCCAGGACGGCGTGGATTTGGATCAGGAGATGGCTACCCAGAACAAGAATACCCTGCAGTACAATACGCTGGCCATGGTGCTGCAAAAGAGCTTTTCAGGGCTGCAGAAAACAATAGATAAAGGAGGTCAATAAGCATGGATTTCATGACAGCCATGGACGTGGCGGCATCCGGGCTCAGCGCTGAGCGAAAGCAGATGAACATCATCTCCATGAACCTGGCTAATATCCAAACTACCAGGACCCAGGATGGCACCCCCTATCAGCGCAAACAGGCAGTCTTCAGGTCAGCCCCTGTAAAATGGCCCTTTGATGACTTCATGAGCTCCGAGATGCAGCGGGAGGTAAAAGGGGTCAAGCTAGCCAGGGTGGAGACAGACAACAGGCCCTACAAAGAGGTTCACGATCCGGAGCACCCTGATGCCAACGATGAGGGATATGTGCAGATGCCGAATATCAACGTGGTGGAGGAGATGGCCAATATGTTGACGGCATCCAGGGTCTACGAGGCTAACCTGTCCAGTATCTCCACCATAAAGAACATGCTCAATCAAGCCTTGCAGATCGGCAGGTAGCAGGCAGGGAAAGGAGCAGGTATGGCTATTTCCAATGTGGCAATGCAGGCCTATACCAATGCAATGCAGTCTGCCCAGTCCGGGCAGCAGCAAAAGGCTTCCCAGCAGCCTGGCCAGGTCCAGGGCCAGCAAAGCTTTGAGCAAACGGTGCAGGAAGCCTTGGGTAAGGTGAATGAGCTGCAATCCGAAAAGTCTCAGCTCATAGAGGAATTCGCTGCAGGCGAAACCGAGAATGTGCACGAGCTGATGATAGCTATGCAGAAGGCCAGTACCGCTATGAAGATGACCACAGCGGTGCGAGGCAAGGTCCTGGAAGCTTATAAGTCAATCATAAAGATGCCGGTCTAGACAGATTTAGGGCTGGGTACGGTCAGGGGATCAGAAGCAAATAAAGGGTGCGAGCTATGCGTCAGATCTGGCAGAGAGTGCAGGCCAAGTTGCAGGAATTGTGGACCAAGAGCACTATACCACAAAGGATACTCTTGGGAGGGGTTCTAGGCAGTCTTCTCCTCGTCTTTGTCCTGCTTTTGTACTGGCTGAATCGGCCCCAATACGAGGTCTTGTATTCTGATCTCTCCCAGGAGGATGCCTCCCAGGTGGTAGAGGAGCTGAAAGACCAGGGCGTGGACTATAAGCTGGAGAATCAGGGCAAAACAATTCTGGTACCCTCGGATCAGGTTTATGAGCTGAGGCTGGATGTGGCAGGCAAGGACCTGATGCAGGATTCTGGAGAAGGGCTGGAGCTTTTTCAGGAAACCCAGATTGGCCAGACAGATTTTGTGCAGCAGGTCAACTACCAAAGGGCACTGCAGGGGGAGCTCTCCAGCACCATCTCCGGCATGCCAGAGGTTCAGGGGGCCAGGGTGCATCTGGTCCTGCCAGAGAGGAGCCTGTTTATAGAGGAGCGCACGCCAGCCTCTGCTTCGGTGATGCTCAGGATGGAATCAGGCGGGGATTTGGACCAAAGTCAGATCCAGGGCATTGTCAATTTGGTGGCCACCGCGGTTGAGGGCTTGGATAAGGAGAATATTACAGTGGCTGATGCCTCGGGTAATCTGCTCTCCCAGCCCCAGGATGAGGATTCTATACAGGGCTTGACGAATACCCAGTTAGAGTACAAAACTAAATTGGAAAATGCGCTGCAGCAAAGGATCGAGAGGATGCTGGGCCCGGTGATAGGCCAGGGCAGGATCATGGCCAGGGTCAATGCTGATGTGGACTTCAGCGAAAAGAATATCTTCAAGGAGAACTTTGATCCGGACAGCCAGGTGGTGCGCAGCGAGCAGAAAACCAGGGAGCAGTCCAGTGGCACCGCTGGTGCAGAAGAGGGAGAAGTAGGCCCAGAATATGAAGAGGAGGAGCAGGCAGGAACGGAGACCAACCAGGAGTCATCCCGGTCCCAGAGCACTACCAACTTCGAGATAGATAAGGAAGAAACCAATATCTCCGTGCCCCAGGGCCAGCTGGACAGGCTGAGTGCAGCTGTGGTGGTGGATGGCAGCTATGAGGCCTCAGAGGAAGGAGAAAGCGAGTTTGTCCCCAAGAGCCAGGAGGAGCTGCAGCAGATCGAATCCCTGGCCAAGAACGCCATCGGCTTTGATTCAGACAGGGGCGACAGCATTGAAGTCACCTCTATGGATTTCGGCAAGCCCGAGGCTATCCCTGAGCCAGGTGTCTGGGATAAGGTCCTGGATTACGCCCAGCGCTTCTGGAAGCCTTTTCTGAATGCAGTGATCATCCTGCTCTTTTTGCTGCTGGTGGTCAGGCCGGTGGTCTTGGCCATTATCAGGCCCAGGGTATCAAAAGAGGAGGGCGAAGAAGTGGCAGGACTGCCAGGCAGGGAAGAGCCTGGGGCCTTGGAGTCCCAGGGGGAGCTGAGCGGTCGGGAGTCCAAGAAGCAGTTTGATGATCTCAAGACCCAGGCTATGGAAATATTCGACAAGAATCGGCAAGAAGCCATGCATATTGTAAGGCAGTGGATGCGCGAGGAGGTCAAGGGCTAGTTGGCTGAAAAGCTCACAGGTACCCAGAAGATTGCTGTCCTGCTTTTGGCCTTGGGCGAGGGTTATGCCTCCCAGGCCTTCCAGGAGATGGAGCAGCAGGAGATCGTGCAGGTCAGCAAGGCCATGGCTGAGCTGGACTCTGTGCCCCAGGAGACAGTGGAGTCTGTGCTGCAGGAGTTCACCTCTAATTATAACTACGGCCAGACCACGCTCTTCGGTGGGCCGTCCCAGATGCGCAAGCTGCTGACCAAGAGCCTGGATCAGGAAGTGGCAGACGGAGTGATAAATACCCTAGAATACGATTTCGGGCCAGCCCCCTTCAAGGGCCTGGAAAAGTTCAGCCCCAACCTGATGGCCCAGCTGTTATCCAATGAGCACCCCCAGACACTGGCTCTGATTATAGGCCATTTGGGCCCTGGCAATGCCGCGGAGCTGATCCAGAAACTGCCCGCCGGGGTCAGGGCTGAGGTGCTGATGCGCTTGGCCAGGCTGGAGTCGGTGCCTCTGGATATGCTCTACGAGGTGGACAAGGTCCTGCAGGACCAGCTCAAGGCCATGGGCGGAGAAGGACAGAAAGTGGGCGGTGTGCAATCTGTGGCAGAGATCCTGAATGCGGTGGACCGCAGTACCGAGGAAGAGGTGCTCTCGGACATCGAGGAGGAATCAGCCCAGATGGCTGAGGATATCCGGGAGTTGATGTTCGTTTTCGAGGATATCCAGAATATTGATGACCGGGCGGTGCGGGAGCTTTTGAAGGAGATCAGCAACGACGACCTGACTCTGGCCTTGAAGGGCGCTTCTGAGGAGCTGCGCGACAAGTTCTACAACAATCTCTCTGAGCGGGCCGCGGGTATGATCCAGGAAGATCTGGAGATCATGGGCCCGGTGAGGCTCTCTGACGTGGAGAATGCCCAAAGGACCATTGTACGGGAAGTCAGACGCCTGGAGGCTGAAGGCAGGATAGTCCTGGCCGGCAAGGGAGGCGAGGATGTCCTCGTCTAAGCAAGGCAGGGTGTTTATCGGACAGCGGGTAACTTCCCTGCAGCAGCAGGAAAAGGAGCAAGCTGGCCTGGAGAGCAGCAAGCAGGACCAGGAGGAGTATCTTGCCCGGGTCCGGGAACGGGCCAGGGAAGAGGCCCAGCAGATCCTGGCCCGCACCAGGCAGGAGGCAGAGACTATCCGCTCCGAGGCCTACCAGCAGGCCCTGCAGGAGGCCAGGCAGAAATCCGAGCAGGAGCTGGCCCAGGATAGGAAAAAACTGCACAAGAGATTCCAGTCCCTGCTGGATTCTCTGCAGCAGGAGAAGCAGAAGCTTTGGGCCAGACATCAGGAGGATATCCTGCAGCTTCTGGATCTGGCTTTGCAGAAGTGTGTGCATGTTTCCCTGCAGGAAGAAAGAAAACAGATCCTGGACAATCTGCTGCAGGAAAGCCTGCAGCTTTTGGAGAACCAGCAGGAGATCCAGGTCAGGGTGCATCCAGAAGATCAGGAATTGATGCAGGAGCTGTTGCAGCAGTCCCAGGAGCAGTATCCCGCTCTTTCCGGCTGGAAGGTGGAGAAGGGCAAGGGCCTGGAGCGCGGGAGTCTGGTACTGGAAAACCGGGAAAGCAAGATTGACAATTCAGTCTCCAAAAGATGGGCTGCTGTGAAACAGGTCCTGGAACAGCTGGCCTTGAACGGCAAGGAATAATGCCGGGTGGCAGCATGGATATACAAGGGGGGTGTCAGCTGCTGCAGGAGTTAAATCCGGTACAGAGCTTTGGCAAGGTAAGCAAGGTGGTGGGTCTGATCGTGGAAGGCAAGGGACTCAGGGCCCCCCTGGGCTCCATCTGCCAGCTCATTGTGGACCAGGGCAGCCAAGAGTACATCCCGGCAGAGGTGGTGGGCTTCAAGGACGATTCGGTGCTGTTCATGCCTTACGGGGAGCTGCGGGGTATAAAGCCGGGCAGCCTGATCAAGAATTCCGAGACTCCGCCTTTGTTTCCGGTGGGCAAAAGGTTTTTGGGCCGGGCAGTGGACAGCTTTGGCAGGCCCTTGGACGAGAAGGGCAAAATCAGCCCCCAGCGCTATTATCCCTTGTACGGCCAGCCTATAAATCCCTTGCAGCGACCCCTGGTGGATACCCCTCTGGATGTAGGTGTCAAAGCCATAAACTCCCTGCTGACCTTGGGCAAGGGGCAAAGGATGGGCATTATGGCCGGCTCAGGGGTGGGCAAATCCACTTTGATGGGCATGATAGCCCGCTATACCCAGGCTGATGTGAACGTTATCGGCCTGGTGGGGGAGCGTGGCCGGGAAGTCCGCGAGTTTATGGAAGCTGCCCTGGGAGAGGAGGGCATGTCCAGATCAGTACTGGTGGTGGAGACCTCTGATAAAAGCGCTTTGGTCAGGATGCGGGCTGCCTACGCCTGTACCGCCCTGGCTGAATATTTCCGGGATCAGGGACTGGACGTCATTTTGATGATGGACTCGGTGACCAGATTCGCCCTGGCCTCCAGAGAGGTGGGCCTGGCTGCAGGTGAGCCTCCCACCACCAGGGGCTATACTCCGTCTGTATTCGCCCAGCTGCCCAGGCTCCTGGAAAGGGCAGGCAAGAGCAAGCAGGGCAGCATAACAGGTATCTATACAGTGCTGGTGGAAGGGGATGACTTCAACGAGCCAGTGGCTGACGCGGTGCGCTCCATCCTGGATGGGCACATCGTGCTGGACCGCAAGCTGGCGGATCAGGGCCATTATCCCAGCATTAATGTCCTGCAGAGCATCAGCCGCCTGCGCTCCGAGCTGGTATCCCCGGAGGTGCTGCAGGCAGGAAACAGGCTTACCAACCTGTTGTCCACCTACAACAAGGTGGAGGACATGATCAATATCGGGGCCTATACTCCAGGCTCCAGCAAGGAAATCGACGAGGCCCTGCAGAAGATAGGTCCTATCCGGAATTTCCTGCAGCAAAATGTGCAGGAGAAAGCCCCTTTGAAGGATTGCTTCTCCGGTCTGCAGCAGCTGCTCTCCAACCAGGGCCAAAAAGGATAGAGCATGTCCGGTTTTCTGCTGGCCGGTACCCAGAGCGGGTGCGGCAAGACTCTGGTCAGCCTGGCCCTGATGGCCTACCTCGGCAGACAGGGATACAAGGTGCAGCCCTTCAAAGTGGGTCCGGACTTTATAGACCCGGGCCATCATCAGGCCATTTGCGGCAGAATCAGCCATAATCTGGATGGCTGGATGCTCTCCAGACAGAGCAATCTGGAGATATTCTGGCGTTATGCAGCCGGGGCTGCGGTCAGCGTGATCGAAGGTGTCATGGGTCTGTTCGACGGCTTCTCCCCGGTGCAGGAAAGCGGCAGCAGCGCTCAGATGGCCAAGTGGCTGGGGCTCCCGGTGATCTTGGTCCTGGATGCCAGATCCATGGCCAGGTCTGTGGCTGCCCTGGTGCAGGGCTATACAAGATTTGATCCTGAGTTGAACCTGGCCGGGGTGATCTTAAACCGGGTGGGCAGCCAGGGCCATGCCCAACTGCTCAGGCAAAGCCTGGAGCATTATCAACTGCCTCCTGCATTGGCCTGCCTGCCGACTGCCAGCGGTCTGGAGCTGCCCTCCAGGCATCTGGGCCTGGTCACAGCCCAGGACAGGGGCTGGTCAGCAGCTGAGCTGGAGGCTTTGGCCCTCTGGATGCAAGATGGCCTTAGGGAAGACCTGCTGCAATCTATCCTGGATTCGAGTCCTTCCTCTATTCCCCCAGCCGAGGCCCAGGAGCCGGTTAGCAGCCTCTCGGTCCAGGGCCGAGGCAGCCCTCCCAGGGCCAGGATCGGTGTGGCCAGGGATCAGGCCTTTTGCTTCTACTATCAGGAAAATCTGCGCCTGCTGCAGCAGGCCGGGGCGGAGCTGGTTTTTTTCTCCCCCTTGGAAGACTGCTACCTGCCCGAAGGCCTGCAGGGCATATATCTGGGCGGGGGATATCCTGAGCTCTGGGCCACGGAGTTGGCAGCCAACAGAGTCATGCGGGAGCAGATCCTGGGCTTTGCCCAGGCTCAGGGCTTGATCTATGCCGAGTGCGGCGGATTTATGTATTTGATGCGCTCCATTACTGATCTGCAGGGCCAGGAGTATCCCATGGCAGGATTTTTTCAGCTTCGGGCCAAGATGTGTTCTCGCTTCCAGGCCCTGGGCTACAGGGAGGTCACCTTGCTCCAGGACTGTGGCTTGGGCCCTGCGGGCAGCAGGATCCGGGGGCACGAGTTCCATTATTCCGAAATCTGGGACAGTCAGGAGCTCTGTCCCTGTATCTACGCGGTCCAGGACCGCAGGGGCAGGGCCAAGTCCAGGCTGGGCTACCTGAAGCAAAATGTCCTGGGCTGTTATATACATCTGCATTTCGCGAGCCAGGCTCAAGCTGCAGGAAATCTGGTTGACTGCTGTTCTCTGGCTCCCCCGATAAACTAGTACTCTGATTCAAAATTCACAAAGAAATTGCCTTGAACGTTCAACCCGCAATACAACGGGCGAGCGCCGCTCGCCCCTACTAGCATCGCAGCAGCACGTCACTTCATATAGGCCTATATGAATGTGTAAGCTTGAAGGGGCGACCGGCGGTCGCCCTTTTTTGGAGAAAGCTGTTGCTGGAGATTTAGTTTTCCATACAAGCTCCTGGCGGAGCTGGTTGAAGTGAGATTCTTCACTCGAAGACTCGTTCAGAATGATATACAAAGTCAACAGGTTACGACTATCATCCCGAGTGAGCCCGCGAACGAAGGATCTCTCTGCCAGGACTTATTGAGAACAAACCAAAAAAGTGCGGGGCAGGTAGCAAACCATTGCAGCAAAGCGCTATTCCTGGGACTTCCAAACCCGACAGCGCGGGATATTTGGTTTTGGCCGCAGCCAGCAGGAAGGAGCTGCGATATGCCCTGCCAGCTGAGGATCTTTCCCGGCTGCGCGTTGGAGAGCCTGTTTTGCTCCCGGGCAGTTTGGCCCTGCTGGTGCTGGTTACAGGGCTGGGCCCCATCAATGCTGCCCTGGCCATGGGCAGGCTCCTGGGACAAGGGATAAGCATCCGGGGGGTCCTGAATCTGGGTCTGGCTGGAAGCTTTGATCTGGACAGCATTGGCCTGGGCCAGCCTGCACTGGTGAGTACAGAGATCTGTCCTGAATTCGGGCTGCGATATCAGGACCATGTGGACCACCAAGGCCTGGGCTGGGGGCAAGGCAGGCTGGGCTCCAGGGTGATCAGGGAGAGGCTGGAGCTGGAGCCAGCATCCCAGGCTGCAGGCATGGGCCTTCGGCTCCCGAGGCACTGGCCCCTGGCCTGCAGCCTTACAGTCCTGGGGGTTACAGCTTGCAGGGATCTGGCCCGAAAGCTGCAAAGAGCGCATCAGGCTGAGCTGGAAAATATGGAAGGCTTCGCCCTGGCCTGGGCCTGCCTGCAGTCCGGGGTACCCTTTGTGCAGGCCAGGGCTGTTTCCAATCTGGTGGGCTCCAGGCAGAAGCAGTACTGGGATATGCAATCCTCCCTGCGGGCCCTGCCCAGTATGCTCCAAGCCATGTTGCCGGAGCAGTCCTGAAAACTCCTTGCCTAAAGCACTGCTTATGATTTATTAGAACAGGCCATGCAGGATCTCTATGCCTACTTCCAGAACCAGCTGCCCCGGGTGGAGCAAAGCCTTGAGCAGCAGCTGCAGGCCCTGAATCCCACAGTCCGGCCTGTGGCCAGCCATATTCTGCAGGGCGGGGGCAAACGGCTGAGGCCTATCCTGTGTATACTGCTGGCAGAGACCCTGGGCGGCAGCAGGCAGGATATATACCCCCTGGCATCTGCCCTGGAGCTTATCCATTCCGCCACTTTGCTGCACGATGATGTCCTGGACAGGGCCCAGCTCAGAAGGGGAAATCCCGTTGCCCATGAGGTGTTCGGGATCACCCAGACCATACTGGCCGGGGATGCCCTTTTGGCCCAGGCCAACAGGGTGGTAACCGGATTCGGAAACATTGAGCTGGTAAGCTGCATCTCAGAAGCCATCTATCACACAGCAGCAGGGGAGGTCCTGGAAATCCAGCGCATGCAGCAGCCCAGCCTGTCCTGGGCAGAATATCTGGAGATTATCCAGGGCAAGACAGGCTATCTGATCCAGAGCAGCTGCCGCAGCGGGGCTATCCTGGCAGGGGGCAGCCCTGAGCAGCAAGGGGCGGCAGCCAGCTTTGGCTTCAATCTGGGGGTTGCCTTCCAGCTGGTGGATGACGCACTGGATTACTCCCTGTGCAGCCAGGAGACAGGCAAGCCCCTGGGCGGAGATCTGCGGGAGGGCAAGCTTACCCTGCCCTTGATCCTGTTTTTGGAGGGTCTGGACGCAGAGCAAAGCGGGGGGCTCTTGGCCAAGATCAAGGAGCAGGGGCTGTCCAGGCAGGAACAGGACTGGGTCCTGGAGCAGGTTCGGGAGCTGGGACTGGACAGCAGGACCAGGCAGGAGGCTGGACATTATCTGCAAAAGGCCCAGGAGGCGGCCATGTGCCTGCCGCAGGGCGTATGCAGGGGGCTATTGCTGGACATGGTGCACTATATCCAGCAACGGCAGGCCTGAGCCTGTAAGATGTGAGGTCAAAAACAAGGGCTTACAATCTTAGGTTTTATCGTAATCGAATATCAAACGGCTTTTTGCAGTTGCGTCCTGTAAGGCCAGACTAGCAATTCTTTTCTGCAGCATTCTGGACAGGGAAAAACTCCAGTTCCGGCTCTGCCGGGATCAAGCCGGAAACGTACAGCTCCTGATAAAAACGCCTAAGGCCCTGCAGCTCCCTGGGCCCCAGATCAAAGACCAGGCCCTGGAAGTAGCTGCACATTGCACTTGAGCTCAGCTGATACTTGCTTGCCGCTAAGCTGGCCATGCGGCCCAGATGGTGCTGGCCCCATGTTTTGGACGTGAGCAGGGTCTGCACTCCTTGCTCGAATGCCTGGGGGTGCTCTCTGCAGGCGCTTTTCCTGGCCACCCAGACCCCAAAAATAAACGGCAGGCCTGTCCATTCCAGCCACTCCTGGCCCAGATCCAGTCTCCAGGGGTATTGCGGGTGGTTGCGCAGCATCAGGGCCTCATCCCCTATGGCCAGAAAAGCAGCTGGAGGCCTGCGGCTCTGCAGATGCTGCCAGACGTCTGCGGTCTGGTACTCGGGCCGGATCTGGTATCTGGTTTCCAGGAGCATCTTGAGCAGGGCAGCAGAGGTATGGGTCTGGCTGCTTACCAGGATGCTTTTGCCCTGCAGCTCCTGCACCGGGACCTGGCTCAGCAGAAGCACGCTCTTCACCGCTCCCTGGCTGCCTATAGCCAGATCCGGGAGCAGGAGGTAGTCTGCGTGGTTCCTGGCGTATTCTATGCTGGAGGCAGCGCTCAGCTCCAGACAGCCCTGGGCCATCAGGGAGTTCAGCTCCGCAGGGGTGCCCTGGACGATCTGGAAGTGGTGGGGGATCAGGCCCTGTTCCAGGGCGTGGTATACCGGCAGCACATTCAGATATCTGATCCTGCCCAATCTGATCTGGCTTTCGCAGCTCATGCCCAGGGTTGCTCAGGCCGGGGTATAGTCCATCTTTCTTTGCCTGGGTACAAATCCGGCCCGGCTTATGTTGCGCTCGATGTGGAACTTGTCCAGCTTGAAGCTGACCCCGGAGGCAGCCACCACGTTCTCCTCGATCATGGTGGAGCCGAAGTCGTCCGCGCCGAAGAACAGGGCCAACTGGCCGATCTGGGGGCCCATGGTTACCCAGGAGACCTGCAGGTGGGCGAAGTTGTCCAAAAAGAGCCTGCTCACCGCCAAGAGGCGCAGGTACTGGATACTGCTGGCCTCCCTGGCCTGGAGCCTGGTATTCCTGGGCTGGAATGTCCAGGGGATAAAGGCTGTGAAGCCCTGGGTTTGATCCTGCAGCTGACGCAGGCTGTCCAGATGCTGGATACGTTCCTGCAGGGTTTCGATATGTCCAAACATCATGGTGGCTGAAGTCTTGATACCCATCTCATGGGCCAGGCGCATAACCTGCAGCCACTGCCCTGCGCTGCATTTGTTGGGAGCAATCATTTCCCGCACCCTGTCCACCAGGATCTCAGCACCTCCTCCAGGGATGGAGTCCAGGCCTGCGGAACGCAGCTTCTCCAGGACCCTGGCCGGGGTGGTCTGGCTTAACTGGGCGAAATGCACTATTTCCGGAGGGGAGAAGGCGTGCAGGTGCAGGCCTGGGAACTTGGCCTTGATGTCCTGCAGCAGGCCCTGGAAATAATCCAGATCCAGGCTAGGATGGTGGCTGCCCTGCAGCAGGATCTGGGTGCCGCCCAGGTCCAGGGTCTCCTGGATCTTGGCCTCCAGCTCCTCCTGGCTCAACACAAATCCGCCAGGCTGGCCTGGATGCTGGTAAAAGGCGCAGAACTTGCAACCGCAGACACAGATGTTGGAGTAATTGATATTCCGGTCCACCACGTAGCTGACCACAGGCTCGGGGTTGTGGATCAGCCTGATGCTGTGCGCAGCCAGGGCCAGCTGATGCAGGTCAGCCTCCTGCAGCAATGACAGGGCCTGCTCAGGGCTTAGCCTTTGCCTTTTTTGGGCCTGTTGGAGGGCTTCCTGCCAGGAGCTCATGCCGGGCTCACCTGTTCGAATCTCGCATTCCTTTGCACAGGCACTAGATCGCAGTCCTGGATCATTTCCTCCAGCTGGGATCTGCTCAGGACCTGGGGTGAGTCTGCCCCGGCCATGTGGCCGATTCTCTCCTCCACCACTGTACCGTCCAGATCGTCCGCCCCCCAATACAAGGCTGCCTGGGCCTGCTTCAGACCCAGCATGACCCAGTAGCTCTTGATATGGGGGATATTGTCCAGGAGCAGCCTGGAGAGGGCAATAGTCTTCAGCTCCTCCAGCCCGGTGATTTTGCTTACCCCCTGCAAGGGGTTGTTCTCGGTCTGGAAGGGCAGGGGGATGAAGCATACAAAGCCCTGGCTTTGGTCCTGCTGCTCTCGCAGCTTAAGCAGGTGCGAAAGCCTGTCCTGCACTGTTTCCAGGTGGCCGAAGAGCATGGTGCAGTTGGTGTTTATACCCAGGCTATGGGCAGCAGCACAGATTTCAAGCCATCTCTGAGCGCTGATCTTAGTGGGGCAGATCCTGGATCTGACCCCTGGGTCGAAGATTTCAGCTCCGCCCCCGGGCAGCATCTGCAGCCCGGCCTGCTGCAGCTTGTGCAAAACATGTTCCGGCTGCAAGCCCTCCTGCCTGGCAATGTGGTCTATCTCCACAGCAGTAAAGCACTTCAGGGCAGCCTCTGGCCGCAGCTCCTTGGCCAGAGCTAAAAGCTGCAGGTAGTAATCCAGATCCAGGTCAGGGTGGCAGCCACCCACAATGTGGATCTCGGAGATGGGCTGGTCCAGGCTGGAGAGGATTTTGTCCCTGATCTCCTCCAGGCTCAGCTCAAAGGCACCGGGCTGACCCCTTTGCCTGCGGTAGGAGCAAAACAGGCAACGGTTGACACAGATATTGGTGTAATTGATCTGCTGGTTCAGGACATAGCTGGTCTGCCTGCCGTGCAGCCTGCTGCGCTGCAGGTGGGCCAGCTGGCCCAGGAGCAAGGGGTTTTCGCAATCCCAGAGCCTGAGGGCTTCCTGGAAGGACAGCCTTTGCCTGTTCAGGACCTTGTGCAGGATATCCTGCAGGCCAAAAGATTTGTATAGGTGATCATCCAGCATCAGGGGCAGCTTTTTTCGGTTAGGGGCTCGTAAACAGGACTCAATCTAAGCCAAGCCCCAAGAGGTGTCAAACCCGGGACAGCAAGGACCCGGGCCAGGCTGTCTGCGGCTGGGGTGGAATCAAGTATTGCTTCCGGGCTGGCATTTGGCTAACAATGTTGCCTGGGTGAATACAAAAAGGGCTTCAGGTATGCAAGAATTGCTGATTGTCCTGCTGGCTTCCTGGATGGCAGGAGGAGCAGCCTTCCTGGGTGCAGTGATAGGCAGGCTGGAGGGCAGCGCTGAGACCGAGTTGAAACAGGAGCTGGTGCACGGGATTATAGCCTTTGGGGGCGGAATCCTGATTGCAGCCGTGGCCCTGGCCCTGGTGCCTGAGGGCATGCGGAACCTTGGGCCGGGTGTTTTGAGCCTGGTTTTCTGCGCAGGGGGGTTGCTGTTTTGCTGGCTGGATGCGTATCTGGCTGGCAAAGGGGGCAGCAAGGCCCAGTTCATGGCCCTGCTCATGGATTTTGTGCCCGAGGCAATCTCCCTGGGTGCCGTGTTTTCCCACAACCGGCGTCTGGGTCTGGTGCTGGCTGTTTTTATCGGGGTCCAGAATCTGCCCGAGGGCTTCAACTCCTTTAGGGAGCTCACGGCTGGAGGTCTTCGGGCAGGCAAGTCCCTGCTGCTGCTTCTGGCAGCCGGACTGCTGGGTCCGCTTGCTGCCTGTGCGGGGTATTTCCTGCTCCAGGAGCAGCCCCAGCTCACAGCCGGAATAATGACCTTTGCCAGCGGCGGGATCGTGTATTTGATATTCCAGGACATTGCGCCACAGGCGACTATGCTCAGGCACTGGACTCCGTCCCTGGGCGCGGTGCTGGGTTTTACAGCGGGCATGCTGGGCAAGGCCCTGGTGGGCTGAGAGCAAAGGAGGAAACATGCTTGCTGATAACAGGATCAGCCTGGGGATCTCCCCCTGCCCCAATGATACCTATATATTTTACTGCCTGCTGCATGGCTGGGTGGATCTGCAGGGTCTGAGCCTGCAGGTCCGGTTCAAGGATGTGCAGAGCCTGAACCAGATGGCCTGCAGGCAAGAGCTGGATGTGGTCAAGCTGAGCGTGGCTGCCTATCCCCAGGTACGAGAGCACTACCATCTCTTGAGGGCAGGCGGGGCTCTGGGCTGGGGCTGCGGCCCCCTGCTGGTCAGCCGCAGGCCTTGCTCCCTGCATGATTTGCCGCAGGCCACAATAGCTGTGCCTGGAAGGATGACCACGGCCTGTAAACTCTTGGAGCTTATGGGCTGGCATCAGGGACAGAAGCTGGAGCTGGATTATTCCATGATTATGCCGGCTGTAGCTAAGGGACATGCTGATGCCGGCCTGGTGATCCATGAGGGCAGGTTCACCTACAGTCAGCAAGGACTGCATCTGGTACTGGACCTGGGGCAATGGTGGGAGGAGAAAACCGGGCTGCCCCTGCCGTTAGGAATCATTGCCTGCCATAAGCGCCTGGGCCGGGAGTTTGTGCCCTGGATGGAAGCCAGAATCCGCAGCAGCCTGGAGCTGGTCAGGGCCCAGCCTGACTTGGCCTGGGACTTTATCCGCTCCAAAGCCCTGGAGATGGATGAAGGCACCATACTGCGGCATATTGAGACCTTTGTTACCGAGTATTCCTATGATCTGGGGAGCCAGGGCCAGAAGGCCCTGGACTGTCTGCTGCAGCAGGACCCTGCATATGAAGGCTCCGGGCCAGGACCAAGGGCTTAGGGGTAAAGCAGGACCCAGGCCAGGCTCAGACAAAGGCAGCTTAAGCCCAGCCAGTTCAGCAGGGCGCAGCCGGCAGGGCTCAGCTTGTGCCGCATGGGATGCTGGCTGCGCAGCAGGCGCAGGCCTAGCCCCAGAGCTGCTAGCAGGAGCAACAGGGCCGCAGAGGCCAGGATCTGCTCCAGGGGGCTTTGCAGGAACTGGGGCCAGGGTCTGAATTTGAAGGAGACCAGGGCCCAAAACGGCAGCTGCAGGATGAACAGCAAGGACCATTTGGCTGCCTGGCGCTGGGCGAATCGGTAGTAGTCCCGGCCGAAGTCTTCCTTGGTCCTGCGCAGCAGCAGGTAAAGCATTGCGCCCAGGCCGCAGGAGCCCAGGGCCAGACAAGCAAATTGCCCCGTGAGGCCCCAGAAGAGCCAGGGGTTTTGTGGCACAAGCAGCTGCTGCCAGGTTAGTTCGGTTGCGGCTGTCTCCTGGGGCAGACTCAGCGTCTGGAGTGCTAGATTCAGGCTGCTTAGCCAGAAGAGGCAAAAAAACAGCCAGCTGAGCAGGGACAGGGCCAGGCGCAGCCATTTATGCTGACGGAGTTTCTTCCAGAACAGCAACAACAGGCCCAGTACAATCCCTGAGCCGAGAAGTCCGCTTAAAGTCGGATAACAGATCTGGATATTCAGCTCCTGGGGCCAAAATTGCACTGGCAGCTGCAGGAGGTAGGCAGAGATGCCCAGCGCCAAAAGCAGGAAGATGAGCAGGCAGACCAGGCCCATTCTGCAGACCTGCAGGGCAAAGTTGTCCAGGAGTCTGAGTCCCTTTGATCTGGCCTGGATCTGACTGACAGCAGCCACAAGGGGCGAGACCCAGGCTGCTCCCAGCAGCAAAGCCGCCAGGGACAGCACAGCGCAGCAGGCAAGCAGGGTGGCGATTGCCCAGGACATGAAGGCTCCTTTGTTGTGTTCCGGATTTTGCTCCCTGGTCTGATCCGGAAGTTGGCTTTCGGGGAATGTAGTGCATTAAATTTTGCAATATGACAAGTCCCTGCTGCCTGGCCTGATGCGAAGCTGCAGGGTTGATAAATGGGCAATCCTGACGTAATCTGCCTTATTACAGAGCCCACTGGCCCTAAAGAAGGGAGCTTCCCCATGCTTCGAACGTGCCTAACGTGCCTCTGGATTGGAACATTTCTTGTGCTGGCAGGTTGCGGCCAGCCCCATGCTGAGCTGGAGCTCAAGCACAGGATCCAGGTTTTGGAGCAGCAGGTCCAGAAGCTGCAGGAGCAGCAGACAGCTAAGCCTGACGTAGATCTAGACGAGCAGGTCCAGGAAGAAATGGAGCCTGAGCCTTTGCTGGTGCAGCAAAAGCTCCCTGAAGATCCCGGACAAAAGGAGCAGTCTGCTCAGGAGGAGCAAAAGAAAAAAGGGCCAGAGACTGATCCTGGTCAGGAGCAGTCAGGGGATGGGGCCAGGCAGGAGTACAGCCGGGCTTTGCAGACCCTGAGGCAGGGCGATCCTGAGAAGGCCAAAGGGATGTTCCAGGATTTCCTGGAGGGGCATGAAGGGCACGAATTGGCGCCAAACGCCTATTATTGGCTGGGGGAGTGCCTCTACGTACAAAAAGAATATGCTGAAGCCATACTGTCCTTCAAGGAGGTCAGCAATCAATTTCCTGACAGCGACAAGGTACCTGATGCCCTGCTCAAGATGGGCTACTGCTATTTGAGCCTGGGCCAGGATTCCAACGCCAGCTTCTATCTGCAGACCCTCAAGGAGCGCTTTCCCGAGAGCAAGGCTGCTGAGCTGGCCCAGAAAAAGCTGGCTGAGCTGGATTCCTAAGGCGGATTTTAAATTGCGGCAGCTTAAGCCTGACTGAGGAGATGTTCAGCGCCCAGGAGCACGATACCGGCTTCAAGCAGGAGTTCTGGTCCTGTCTGGCACTCACCCATTGCCCAGGGCTGGGTCTGCGGACCAGGAACAGGCTGCTTGGCATCTATGGCTCAGCCTACCAGGCTGTACAGAATCTGAGCAGCTGGAAGGCTCTGCCCTTTATGCGCGAGGCCTTGGTGCGAAACTTCCAGGAAGAGCAATGGCGGGAGGGAGCCTGGCAGGAGTGGGTGCAGTGCCAGCAGCAGGGCCTAGGCGTAGCTCTGTATACTTCAGGCTTTTATCCCTCCAGTCTGAAACAGATACCAGACGCTCCTTTGTATCTGTATTTTCGGGGCCAGGTGCATTGTCTGCAGCAGCCCCACCTTGCAGTGGTGGGGGCCAGGAACTGCAGCAGCCAGGGAGCTAGATTGGCTTACCAGCTGAGCTCGGAGCTGTCCAGGGCAGGCATCTGTATAGTCTCTGGATTTGCCCAGGGCATAGACAGTTATGCCCACAAGGGCGGCCTGCAGGGACCAGGGAGCTCTGTAGCGGTGCTGGGTACAGGCCTGGACCAGACTTATCCTGCTGGCAACAGGGAGCTGCAGCGCAGACTGCAGGATACCGGGCTGCTGCTCACTGAGTTCAGCCCAGGCACTCAGCCAGAGGCGCATAACTTTCCGCGCAGGAACAGGATCATCAGTGCCCTGGCTTTAGGCGTGCTGGTGGTAGAGGCCACCAGCAAAAGCGGGAGCCTGATCACTGCCAATATAGCCCTGGAGCAGGACAGGGAGGTGTTCGCGGTGCCCGGATCTCCCCTTTCTCCTCAGTCAGCCGGCTGCAACGAGCTGCTCAAGCAGGGGGCGGTTCTGGTCAGGTCGGCCCAGGACGTGCTGGAGGAGCTGGCGCCTGTGCTGCAAAAAATTCCTCTGGCCCAGGACCAGGCTGCTGCAGATACAACAGGCTCTAAAGGAGCGCAGGCCAGGGAGGAGCTAGGCCCAGAGGAGCAGGAGCTGACCAGTATACTGCAAAACAGGTCCCAGATGCATATCGATCGTTTAGCTGCTGAGCTGGACTGGGAGAGCCACAAGATCAGCAGGGTGCTTATGATGCTGGAGCTAAAAGGGGTGGTCAGACAGCTCTCAGGCATGTACTATTCCCTGTGCTGATTCAGTCTTCCTGGGGCGATTATTGTGGAGCAGACGAGTCTTGATTTCTAAAGCTGACTACAGGGATATAAAGGGTGCAAGGGATGCAAAAGATCATGCTTAGTCAGTGCGCGCCAGGCATGGTGCTGGCCAAGCCAATTACCAGGGATAACGGCATGGTCCTGGTGGCTCAGGGTACAGAGCTGAGCCAGGCCATCATCAAACGCCTGCAGGATATGGGAGTGCAGCAGCTGGTGGTGGAAGGCAATCCTGTGTCAGAGGCCCCAGGGGGTGCAGGCCTGCAGGAGAAGCTGCAGAGGCTGGATTCCATGTTCCGCAGACACGGCCAGGATGCCTGGATGATGCAGGTCAAGGCTTTTTTGCAGGAGTACTACCGGCTGCGTCTGACAGGGCATGGCTCAAGGCAGGAGGGCTGAGGCATGCAGGACTTGCAAACCGAAAACAAGGGTCAGATACTAGCAGTAAAGGATTTGCCCACCTTGCCCAAGGTGCTTCAGGAGGTGAGCAAGCTGGTGGAGGATGAGAGTTCCTCTCCGGAACAGATAGCCAAGGTGATATCCAAGGATCAGGTCCTGTCCGCCAAAGTGCTGAGGATGGTCAATTCCCCTATATACGGCTTCCCCCGGCGCATAAACACCGTACAGCATGCCCTGGTGCTGCTGGGGCTGAATGTGATCAATGGCCTGATTATCAGCACCTCTGTGTTTGAGATCATGACCAAGAGTATGGTCGGGCTCTGGGAGCACAGCCTGGGGTGTGCCCTTTGCTGCAGCAGCCTGGCTTCTGAGGCAGGCTTTAAGGACCCGGAGGAATATGCAGTCACTGGCTTGCTGCATGATATAGGCAAGGTGGTGGAAGCGGTTCAGCTGCCAGAGGCCAAGGCAGAAGTGGAGCGCAGGGTAGCAGAGGAAGATTTGAGCTATCTGGAGGCGGAGAAAAAGGAGCTGGGCTTTGGCCATGACCGGGTCAACGCCTGGCTGGCAGACCACTGGAATCTGCCCCTGAACATCAGGGAGGGGCTTGCCTATCACCATCGTCCCCTGTCGGCCCAGTTCTATCCCAATACAGCGCATGTGGTGCATATTGGCGATTTCCTGGTTCGGAGCCTGGATATTGGCAATGGCGGGGACGACCAGCTGCCCTATCTGCAGCCAGGCTCCCTGCAGGCCCTGGGGCTGGAGCTGAGCTCCCTGGAGCGGGTGCTGGACCAGGTGGGTCAGGAGGCGGTGGATCTGGATTCCCTGGATTTCGGCTCTTAGCTGAGTGTGAACATCTTATTCAGGCTACAGATGCCTGTATGGATGTACATGGCTTTGCGGGTCTGGCAAGCAAAGCTCAGCTCAGGGCAGCCCGGGATACTATTTTATGGGCACCTGGCCCCAAAAATATTTTCAGTTCCAAGGCCCTGTTTCTTTTAGTAATCCGGACCCAAGATCCGGGCTCTTCACAGGACAAGCATGTTCGCCAACCGGGTGCTGGAGTTTTTTCTGGTCAGTCAGGATCAAGACTTAAGGGAGCTGGTGGCTTCCTTTTGGCAGCAGGAGGTGCATTGGACCTGGTTTAGCAAGGGCAAGAAGGCTATAGAGGAGATCTACAGCTCGCCGCCGGATCTTTTGCTGGTAGATGAGATCTTGCAGGATATCAGGGGGCTGGAGGTTGTCAGGCTGGTCAAGAGCGAAAACGTTTACCGCCAGGTGCCCACCCTGATTTGCCTGCAGGAAGTGATCCCGGAGGAGGTATACAGCTCTGTCCAGTTCGAGCTGGACGACTTCCTGCTTAGGCCTGTAAAGCCCCAAGAAGCGCGGGCCAGGCTGACCCTGGCCTGGTACAGGTCCACCCGTGCCCTGGATGCCAATCCCTTGAGCAAGCTGCCAGGGAATACTTCCATTATTCATCGTATCCAGGATCTGATCGATTCAGGTCAGGACTTTGCCCTGGGTTATCTGGATCTGGATAATTTCAAGGCCTTCAACGACAAGTATGGCTTTTCCCGGGGAGATGAGGTGCTGATGATGACCTCCAGGGTCATCGTGAACACGGTGCGCAGGATAGCAGGCCAGGAAGGCTTCGTAGGGCATATCGGTGGGGACGATTTCGTATTTATTGTTCCGATCCAGGTGGTGGAGGAGGTCTGCATAAAAATTATTCAGAATTTCGACAGCATAGTGCCCAATTTCTATGATCCTAAGGACAGGAACCAGGGCTATATCAGCTCTGTGGACAGGCAGGGCAGACAACAGGAATTTCTGCTTATGGCGGTTTCCATTGCCGTGGTCTTTAACCTGCAGGGTAGCCTGACCCATTATGCCCAGGCTTCGCAGATAGCTAACAGCCTGAAGAAAAAGGCCAAACAGGATCCAGCTAGCAGCTATGTCCTGGACCGCAGAAGATCTCCCTGAAAGCGCACAGGCCTACCTGGCTTTTCTGGAGGTGCAGAAAGGGGTCTCAGAGGCAACGCTCAGAGCCTATGGCCTGGATCTGGCCCAGCTGGAAGAGTACCTGCAGAGCCGGGACCAGAGTCTGGGCAATCCATCCGGGATTCAAAAGGACCATATGCGGGGCTATCTGGCCAGTCTGCATCTGCAGGGCCTGGACAAGAGCAGCATGGCTCGCAAGCTCTCTGCCCTGAGGGGCTTTTTCAGGTTCCAGCAGAAAAAGGGACAGTTGCAAGCAGATCCTTTGCAGGGACTGCAGAACCCCAAGCAAGGCAGGCATCAGCCCAGAGTTCTGAATGTGGATCAGGTCCTGGCCCTGCTAGAAGCCAAAATAGAGCCCAGTCCAGTGGGATTGCGAGATCAGGCCCTGGCAGAGCTGTTGTACGGCTCAGGCCTGCGGGTGAGCGAAGCCCTGGCTTTGGACCTGCAGGACCTGGATCTGGCCCAGGGCTGGGTCAGGGTCCTGGGCAAAGGGAACAAGGAGAGGCTGGTGCCTCTGGGCCGGGCTTCGGCAAGGAGACTGCAGGCTTATTTGCAGCAGCGAAGGAGTTTCGATCCCCAGGAAAAGAGTCAGGCCCTGTTCCTGGGCAATCGGGGAGGGCGTCTGCAGCGCAGGCAGGCCAACCGGATACTGGAGAGGCTGGCCAGGCTCGCAGGCTTGCCCCAGCCAGTGGCTCCGCATACCCTGCGGCACTCATTTGCCACGCATATGCTGGAAGCTGGGGCTGATCTGAGAACCATCCAGGAGCTTCTGGGTCACTCCAGGCTTTCCACCACCCAGAAGTATACCCACTTAAACCTGCGAGAGTTGTTCGCTGCCTATGATCAGGCCCATCCCAGATCCAAGGACAAGTCTTGAGCAGCCTTGCTGGTGTGGCTGTTGATTTTATAAACAAAATAGGTTAATTATATTTTGGCAGCAAAGTATACGCTGCAGCTAAGCGCCTGGCCAGATAGGTGGAGCCCTAAATGCAACTAAGCAGAAGATGATATCCAATTGGCAGGAAGCATTCAACATGGTGCCGGAGTTGGCTTGGAAGGAGGACGGAGTCTCCATTTCCAAGCCGCTGCATGTCAGAAACCTGCAGAAGCTCAAGCGCTTTCTGGATCTGGTTCAGATCAAGCTGTGCCTGTTGCGTCCCTTTTTTGAGACCCAGGACTACCCTGTGGTCAATCCCCAGGAGCTCTTGCCCTCGTTCGAGTCCAATCTTTACGAATACGTACATCTGCCCGGCTTCAGCATGGTGATCCTGGACAGGCCCCTGGATTATTTCCAGGAAATATTCCAGTTTGATATTCTGCACTGCGTGGAGGATGCGGTGGGCATGTCCAACGGGCCTGTGACTCCCCTGGAGCCAGCTATAGTGCATCAGAATCAGCAGGTTTTCCTGAGCAGGTTGCCCAAGCTCTTCCAGGATCAGTTCAGGGAGGAATTCGGAAGCGAGCGCATAACAGAACTGCAGGCCTATCCCAGGCTGCTGGCTTTTTTGCTGCAGATGGACCGGGGGCATGTGTTGGCCAAAAACGCTGCTGGGGACTTCTATCTTTCCGGGATATACGCTTCTTTTCCCTCGGATCTGGATTCTGAGCTCAAGAGGTTCGGGCTTAGGATCGGCAAGTTCAGGCCAGAGGACAATGTGCTCTATGAGCTGAACAGGAACTTTGTGTATCAGTTCCTGATGGAGCTCTACGGGTTCCCTATCGTCTCAGAGCGCAGGACCTCTGCTGCGCTTTTTGCCAGGCGGCTGTTCAAGGGGGGAGAGGACTTCATGATCCGGGTCCTGGGCCAGTCGGACCGGACTATCACTAGCCTTTACTCCAGCCAGGAAAACAGAAAGTATCCCAAAGTGGAGAAGTTGGCCCTGGTATCAGTGGACAAAAGCCAGAAGGAACAGCTGCGTTTTTTGAAAAAGAGGGGCTACTTGCTGCAGGACGGAAAGCAGGCAGTGATCCTGCGGGTTGTGTACCGGCAGCACAAGTACGATCCCAATAATGTGCGTACCGACCGGGCCCTGTCCGTGGAGAGGCAGGAGATAGTGCATCCCTGGACAGGTGAGGTCTGCAGCACAGTGAATATCATCAAGGATACCTCCTTGATGACTTATGTATTGAACGATATTGTAAAGGGTGAGTATTACGGCAGGATCAAGTATAAGAGAAACGAGATAGTTGAAAACACCGATACCCACTCCAAGCGCCTCAAGTTCCTGTATGCCTGGCTCAAGAAACACCAGCGCAGGATAATCGGATACTCTGACGAGTTCTATGACCGGGTGGTGAAGGTCCTGGATAATTATCTCTTGAATCCAGATTTTCACGAAGTTTTCCAGGACTTGAACGACATATACCAGGAGGTCTGGAGGCAGTACAGCTATATTCAGCAGGCCAGGAAGGTCAAGCAGCTAGAGGATCTAAGGCGCAGGAGATTCAAGGGCAGTGATGTCAACTATCTGGAAATGTTGAAGAATGCTACCAGCATTATTAAAGATCTCAAGTTCGAGCTGGTCAAGTACTTTGATTCCTTGGTCAATCAGGCGGTATACATCTGTGAAGGGATCCTCAATGACCGCTATCTGCTGAAAAAGTATGTGCAAAGTCCAGAGAGCAGTCTGACCAGCTACGGCAAGCAAGTGCGCTGGTACTACGGCCAGCTGGTAAAGCTCCTGGACGAGCTGCAGGCCATAAGAAAGGCCCGCAGAGACAGCAGCAGGAACTAGTACCGCGTCTCAAAAGTTTAATACCCGTATATGGCAATTTCTCTATAGAGCTTGCATGTTCTGGACCTGCCTCTATTAAAGGCAGTACTTTTGGGTCAGAGTAGTAGCAACTTGGACGGGGTGTATACTGTATTAAACCTGGGGTTGGAGCCCGAGCAAAAGGCGGGCTTTGATCTGTGCAGATTAAAAAGGTAGGGCACAGCATGTTCTGCACCAAATGCAAGTTCACCAGCTTTGATCAGCTGGAGCGCTGTCCAGCCTGCGGCAGCAGCTGGCAGCAGATCAAGAAGGACTTGAATCTGGATTGGCTGAGCGGGGCATACCCGGTCCAGTCAGAAGAGAGCTATGTACAGCCGGATCAAGGCTTGCAGGGGCAGGACTCAGAGCAGGCAGATGTCAGACAGGATCAGTCTCGGACAGATACTGTTGCTGCAGCTGGTTTGGAGGCTGCCCAGGAAGATCTGGAGCTGGACTTTGCCTGGGAGGAGTTTTCTTCCCCTGCTCAGCCAGCTCAGTATCAAGGGCCAGGCTCCGCGAAGCAGAGCCTGGATCAAAAGGAAGAGATAGCCTTTCCTGAGCTGGAGGGCATGCTGGACACAGGCCAGGATCTTGGCCAGCCAGCACAGGAAGATGGCCTGGAGGCAGGACAAAGCTCCAGCCAGGAAGAGCAGCCGGCGTGGGCAGAAGAAGCTCCAGAAGGCCCAGGCCAAGATGGTTGGGGTGGACCTGCAGCCAGTGGAGAGGATGAACAGCTGCAAGGTGAGGATCTGGAGGGTCTGGATTTCGAGCTGGAGCCTGAGGGACAGGAAGTGGACATAACCGCCCTGTTCGATGAGCTGGAGTCTGATCTGGATTCCAGACGCAAAAGCTAGTATGGAAAAAGATTTGCGGGATATGCAGCCCCTGGCAGAACGGATCCGGCCCGGGCAGTTGCAGGATTTTGTGGGCCAGGAGCAGGTGCAGGAGCGCCTCCAGGCCCTGGCCCAAGCCCAGAGCCCCAGCAGCGTGCTCTTCTTTGGCCCCCCGGGCAGCGGCAAGTCCACTCTGGCCCTGATTTTGGCCCGCAGCTACGGCCAGGAATTCCTGCGCCTAAGCGCACCTGAGACAGGACTGGCTGATCTTAGGAAACAGCTGGCAGAGACCAGGGTCTTGATCCTGGACGAGATCCACAGGTTCAGCAAGGCCCAGCAGGACTTCTTTCTGCCCTTGCTGGAGAACGGTGCTCTGGTACTCTTGGCTACCACTACGGAGAACCCTTCCTTCAACCTGACCAACCAGCTGTTGTCCAGGATGCATATCCTGCGACTCAGGGCCCTGTCCAGCAAGGAGCTGGGCTCTGTTTTGGAGCGGGGGCTGCAGACCATGGATATGCAGCTATCCCAGGAGAGCAAGCATCTGCTGATAGCGGCCAGCAGGGGTGATGCCCGGGTGTTGCTCAATTTGCTGGAGTACGTGCAAAAGTTGCCCCAGGAGAAAAGGCAGGCCAAGGAGCTGACCCAGGCCCTGCCTGAAATTATGCAGCAGGGTGACAAGGACGGGGACAGCCACTACGAGCTGGCCTCTGCCCTGATCAAGTCTCTCCGGGGCAGCGATCCTGACGCTGCCTTGTACTATCTGGCAGGCATGCTGGAAGGCGGTGAGGACCCCAGGTTTATCTGCCGCAGACTCATACTTGCAGCCTCCGAGGATGTGGGCCTGGCGGACCCCCAGGCCCTGCCCCTGGCAGTCTCCTGCGCACAGGCAGTAGAAATGGTAGGTATGCCAGAGGGCTTTATTCCTTTGGCGGAGACCGTGACCTATCTGGCCTTGGCTCCCAAGAGCAACTCCAGCTATGCGGCTTACTTGTCTGCCCAGAAAGAGATCCGCAATCATGGGCTAAAACCGGTGCCCCTGCATCTGCGCAACGCTGTCACCGCCATGCAGAAGAAATGGGGCTATGGCCAGGGCTACAAATATCCCCATGCCTATCCAGGCGCTTGGATTGAACAGGAGTACCTGCCGGAAGGTCTGGTGAACAGCAAGTTCTACCAGCCCAAGGACCAGGGACAGGAGCAAAGGCTGAACCTGTGGCTGCGCAATAGGCAGAGGAGGCAGTCCAAGAAATGAGCCCGGCCAGTTTCAAGTCCGGAGCCTGTCCAGCATCTGCCTGGCTGGGTTGTATTCAGGGTTGAGCCCCAGTGCGTTTTGGAAGTGTTTTTTGGCCTGATCCTGCTGGCCGCTCCTGTAGTGCAGCATACCGATATTGTAGCTGACCACCTCGTTTTCCTTGGCAAATTCCGGGTTTTGCTTGAGCAGTTTATGCAGCGTTCGCTGGGCCAGGGTCAGCTGCCCAGCCTCCATATAGGCCATGCTCAGGTTGTACAGCAGCCTTTCGTTTTCGCTGGATATCTTCAGAGCCCTTAGGTATTCCTCTATGGCCAGCTTGGGCTTTTTCTGCTGGCGCAGACAGATGCCCAGCCTGTTGAAGGTCTCCACATCCCGCAGGTCTAGATTATCCCCCTTGACCTGCAGGGCCTTGCGGTAATACTGCTCTGCTACCTCGCTGTCTACATGCATGAGCTTGTCTGCAATCTGCAGGGCCAGATTGCCCAGGTTGTCCCTGGCCTCCTTACTGGCCAGCCTGATGGCCTCGTTTAGGTAGTCCTGCCCGGACTCCTTGTTTCCCTGCTCCACATGCAGGGCGCCAATACTCACCTTGCGCTCCACGTTCAAGGGGCTCAACTTGTCAATCTTTTGCAGGTACTGCAGCTGCTGGTCCTTTTCCTGGCTCTGCTCATAGTGGTTAGCCAGCCTCTTTAAGGGCTCCAGGTAGAGCATGGAGTTCTGGTGGGCAGTCTTATATTCAGCTATGGCCTTGTCCTGCTGGCCCATCTTGTTGTAGACATCGCCTCTCACCATACAGGCAGCTGCTGAGTTGGGCTTCATGTTCAAAACCTCATTGCAGGTGGCCAGGGCCTGCTCCAGGAAACCATTTTCTAGCTGATTCTTGGCCTTGTCCAGCAGCTCCCCGATCTTGCTTTGGGGTCTCAGGGTAAAGGCTATCTTTTCCACCAGCGTGTTCAAGCTAATAGGCTTGGTGATAAAGTTGTCCACTCCCAGCTCATAGAGGCGCACCAGGGCAGGTTTCTCCACTTCATTGGTGAGCACTATCAGGCGCAGGTTCTTATAGCTGGCCTTGACTGCGGTTATGAATTCCTGGGTGGAGTGTCCGGAAAAGACCCTTTCTGCGAAAAGTATTACCTCCTGCTTGGACTTGAGGCTGCTTTGCAGGGCATTCAGGATATCCTTCTGCTGGTAGAAGTAGGAGATGCAATTCTTCTGCACTCCCAGTTGTTTGTTTACCAGCCTGTGCAGCAGATGCTGGAAGCTGTTGTCTGCGGTATAGGTATAGAATATACCGTGGCTATTGATGAAATCCAGCACAGTATCCTCATACTGGCTGAACTTATTCTTGGAATTCAAGGCCATAGTTTTGTTGTTCCTACTGGATGCTATTATTGGCCAGGGCGTTTCGCGGGCTACATCTGGGCACAGATATGCTCGCTGAACTCCCTGCAACCCACCTGCCTGGCAGCAGGCATCATCCTGGCCAGATCACCTGTCACCCGGCCAGAGGAAATGGCTTTCTCCAGGGCAGAGACCACCCGGTCTGCAGCCTGGTACCAGCCCATATGCTCCAGGAGCATGGCCCCGGACAAAATCAGGCTGCCTGGATTGGCACTGTCCTGGCCTGCTCTGCCGGGTACGCTGCCGTGGGTCGGCTCGAACAGGGCCAGGTTGTCACCGATATTGGCGCCCGGGGCAAGCCCCAGTCCTCCAACCTGGGCAGCCAGGGCATCTGAAAGGTAGTCCCCGTTTAGGTTGGTAGTAGCAATCACGCTGTATTCCTGGGGCCGGGTCAGGACCTGCTGGAACATGTTGTCCGCAATGCGGTTCTTGATCACCGGTTCTGGTTGTCCTGCCTGGGCCTGGTCTTCCTCCAGGGTATATCTGCCAGGAAATTCCTCCTGCAGCAGCTCATAGCCCCAGCGCATAAAGGCGCCTTCGGTGAATTTCATGATATTGCCCTTGTGCATCAGGGTCAGGCTGGGTTTGTCCTTTTCCAAGGCATACTGCATGGCCTTGCGCACCAGCCGCTTGGAACCTTTCTCTGATATGGGCTTGAGGCCCAGGCCGCTGGAAGGGTTGACCTCAACCTGCAGCTCCTGACGCAGGAAAGAGATGAGCTTTTCAGCTTCCTGGCTGTCTGCTGGCCATTCCAGCCCAGCATAGACATCCTCGGTATTCTCCCTGAAGATCACCATGTCCACCTGCTCTGGATGCTTGACCGGGGTCTGCAGGCCAGAGAAGTAGCGCACCGGACGGATGCAGGCATACAGGTCGAAGACTTGGCGCAGGGTAACGTTCAGACTGCGGAAACCTTCGCCCACAGGAGTGGTCAAGGGACCCTTAATGGCTACCTCTGCCTGATCCCGCAAGGTGTCCAGGGTCTGCTGGGGCAGGTATTCACCAGTTTCCTGCTTGGCCTTTTCCCCTGCCAAAAGTTCCTGCCAATCAATCTCCTTTTGGCCCTGGTATTCCATTTGTACTGCCTGGTCCAGAACCAGCTGCATAGCTCTGGTTATTTCCGGGCCTATGCCGTCGCCTGCAATGTAGAATACGCTCTTTTTGACCATCTTTTCTCCTTTATGTAGTATTCTGGCTGCAGTCCACTAGCCCGGCGCTGGCTGGGCGTGCTGCTAATGCTTCTCTTTAACTGAAACTGGCTTGTTTTGCAATTTCCAGGAGCTTGGAAAAATTTGCTCAGGCTTCCGGGTTTGATAACCTGTGCTTATTTACAGGGTTCGAATCCTCGGACCCTGACTTCTCGTCGGTACATTAGTTTGTCCTGGCACAGTAGAAGGTGAATCGTTACCTAACCTTATAAATAGAGGCGGGATGTATGCAGTCAAATGGTTTCCAGGATTTGGACCTGGTGCTGGCCCTGCAGGAAAGAGCCTCCAGGATCAGGGAGCTGGAGGAGCAGGCTGAGGGCTGTCTGAGCAAAGAGGAGTTTGCGAAATACAAAGAGTTGCTGCAGGAAAAGGCCAGGATACTGCAGCAGATGCCCCTAAAGTTGGAGAACCTTATGCAGCGGGAACTGGCAGAAGAGCCAGAATTATTGCAGGAAGCTCAATCCAGTCTGCAGGGTTTTGCCCAGCGGGCAGCCAAGGCCTTGGAGCTGGAAAGTGTATTCTTTATGCGCATGCTGCTGTATCCAGAGGACTATGTCCAGGGCCAGGGAAACGACCTGGAAGGATTTATCTCCTGGCTGCAAAACAGGGCCTGAAGGATCTTGCCGGGCTATATTCAGGTTCGTGCAAAAAGGCTCCCCTGACTTTACAGCCAGGGGAGCCCAATATATGGAAGCTTAAATTTGGAAAGCTTCCATTTTGCTGCCAGGGGAGGCAGTTTTCAAGCCTGACTAAAGCTCCAGCCAGGAGTCGGAGTACAAGGACTTGCCCAGCAGGACCTTGGCGGTCTTGACATAATCCCCCATTTCCTTGGACAGTCCGCCTATATCCGGGGTATTGCCATCCATGGTGGCATGGATGACTTCCTCGATATCCTGTCTTTTGTCCTTGGCTATATCATTCAGGACATCATCCCTGGGGTCGGTGATGATGGAGGCCATGCCGTAGCGCTTGAGCATTACTGCATAGGTCTGGTTCAGGATAGGCCGCAGATGATCAGGCGGACCGTTGGATATATTGGACAGCCCGCAGGTGCTTTTGGCCCCTGGAGCGATGTCCGGGAGCATCTCATAGAAGCGCAGCACCTGCACAGCATCATCCTGCTGCACATTGACCGGGGTGACTATAGCGTCTACCCAGATCTTCTCGTTGGGTATGCCGGCCTCATTTGCTGCATAGAGCAGCTCCACAGCCAGGGCAGCGCGCTCGTTCTCGTCCCTGGGCAGACCTTCAGAGCCCCACATCAAGGCCACAAAGTCAGCTCCATGCTCAGCCACCATGGGCAGCATCTGTTCGTATCTCTCCGGTCTGCACATGATGGAATTAACTATTGGTGTCTGTTTGCAGACCTTGAGACCTGCCTCTATCGCTGCGATATTGGAGGTGTCCAAGAGCAGGGGCAGATCCACTACTTCCTGCACGGTCTCCACCACCCAGGGCATGAGCTCCTGGCCGTCCTTCTTAGCAGGGCCTAAATTGATGTCGATGTAATCCATGCCCTTTTCCTTTTGTAAAAGGGCCTCTTCCTGGATTGGCTTGGGATCGCGATCCTTGAAGGCCTTCTTGATCTTGGTGGCCATTACATTCAGGCTCTCCCCGAAAAGTAGCATCATATCGTCTAACCTCTCATGTTTCTAAGGTTTATGGCTTGGCTGCCTGCGCGGATAGCGCTAAGCCAGGCAGCATGCTACTGTTTTTTCTCCTTGAGGAAGGCCGGAATGTGCGCTGCCTCCCTGGGGCCCACGGTGATCTTCCAGTCCGGGAGCTCCTCTTCGATTTCACCCACAATGGCTGCCGCATAGCCGGGAATGATCAGCTCCTTGTTCGCTACTTTGTCTGCAATCCCGGACTTTTTGACGAACATCCCCACGTCATCCCCGGAGAATTTGCCAGCAGCCCAGGCTGTGAGCACGGACAGGCCCTCGGAGTCCTTGATCAGCAGCCAGCTGGGAACCTTGCTGCCCTCTATTTCGCCTGCGACGATGAAGTAGGTCAAGGCAAAGTTGGTGGTGATCAAGACCGGGGAATTCTCATCCGGTTTGCCCAGCTCATAGATGCCCTCGGTCACGGTCATGGGCCGCTGAGGATCAGTAAAGATGTTCAGCCGCTCCAGCAGCAGCGAGAACAGGGTTTCTGCAGTAAAGTCAGAGAGCACAACCACTGAGGCGTACTTGGCTATGAACATACTGGAAATCAGGCATTCCATGTCCAGATTGGAGGCCATTTCGCAGGGGAAGGCAATGGTGGGGAAGCCTACGGACTTATTCTTGGCTCGCAGGGCTGCCCTGCGGATGCCCACCTGATCCTGGTAACACTGCTTCAGATCCCTGGAACCGCTATCCAGAACCAAATCCTTAAGGCCCATCTGGGTCAGCTTGTCTGTAAGCTCGGGCAGCTTGTCCACAGACTGGGCCTTGACCGCCAGGGGCAGGTCATTGTCCTTGGCCAGCTGACCGAAGTCATCCACATTGCCTTCGTGCGCAGCATACAGCAAGGGCCGCTTGAAGCCGCAGGCCTCGATTCCGGCCTGCATGACATCCTTGTCTTCGCTCATCAGGATCAAATTAAATTCAGAGCTCTCTGCGATCAGCTTGGCTTTGGACGCAAAGGCCTCCTTGTCCTGATTTACGTCCTTGAGGGCTACCATCTCAGGTCTCAGAGTGTAGCCCACTCTCTCGAACTGAAAAGCATTCCAAACTTTCAGCTTGTTCTTAACTTCTTCTTCATCCTGGTCAGAGGCTATAACTGCAGCCAGTGCCGTGGAATTATAAAAGGTTTTCTCGTGCCGGTATTCCACCAGCTCTCCGCCAACTGTGCAAGCCCTCACACCTTTGCCCACCTTGACCGGCCTGATGGGCGGGGCAGAGGCCTCAGCCAGCTTCTCCCGGGCTTCGTCAGAGACGTAGGGGCAATCATCCAACTCCGCCTTGCCTGCTGCCAGATTCATGGCAAAGGCCAGGCAGGTTGCGGCCCCACACTCCTTGCAGTTGGTCTGCGGAAGCAGCTTGAAAATCTGAATTCCTGTCAATCCCATATGTTACTCCTTTTCCTGGGTATGTAGTCTGCGGCTTGCAGGGATTTTTGTCTGGAAAGTTGCACAGGTTTAAAGACCAGGCCCGAACCTAGCTTGCAGGCTCGAGCCTGGACATTATCCGCTTAAGAGCCTTAGCCCATGATGGGCTCCAGCTCCAGGGCTGGATGCTTCTTCTCCTTCAAGAAGGACATGATCTCGTCTTCCGTGGTGCCCACGGTTTCGTCCGCGATCTTGTCGTAGAGATCAGGGTAGCCCAGCTCCTGGGCCCTTGCATCCAGCCTGTCCTTGATCTCTTCCTTGAGGCTCTTGGGCATCCAGACTATGCGCAGCAGCCCGCCTTCCTCCAAGTCGTCGGGACCTTCAGCGCGGATGAATTTGCGCTGGGTAATATTGAACTTGGAGTGGCCCACAAAACCCGGGCTTTGGGCACCGCCGCCCACGGTTCCGGCCAGGGTGGTGAAGCGCATGCCGCAGGGGGTGTCCCCTGTATAGTCCCTGTGCACGGTCATGACCCCATTGCAGGAGGGCAAAACAGCAGCCACGCATTCGCAGCAGCCACAGGTGGTCATGGGGTCGTGCACAATGGAGTAGAAGTTGTAGTGGGTGACCCCGCCCTTGGAGGCCTTGTACACAAAGTCATTGACCCCTTTCCATTGACCGCGTCTGGCATCCAGACATTCTCCCTTTTCCACGGGCTGGTTGGGTCCAGTGGGGTTGATCTCGTAGGAGGCCCGGCAGTCCATCCAGTTGTAGGCCCCGCAGAGCCCGGTGCGCTCTGGGCTCACTGTGCAGACGTGGTTGGGAGCGAAGGACTGGCACAGGGTGCAGGAGTAGTAGGTTTCCACATTCTCATCGCGCATGTTCTCCACGCGCTCATCGCGAGACTTGTACTCCTTCCTGGCCCATTCGGTGAGCTTGTCCACATCTTCCTGCTTGGTGTACAGGGTGACCTGAACCTTGTCCAGGATCTTGCCGAAATCCTGGTGGAACTTGGCGTGCAGGACCACCCCGATATCCTTCAGGGTAAATCCCTTTTCCACTGCGGCCTTGCCCACTCGGATCCAGGAGATGTCCCTTTGTCCGATGTGCATCACGCCCTGGATGTAGTTGCAGAGGTGGTGGATCTGCCTTTCCAGAATGGGCTCGAAATCCTCCTGAAACTCCCTGCCAGCTACCTGGACAAAGATACCCAGGGGCAAGGTGGCTCCTTCCTTGACATCTGGAATATCCGGCCCCTCGACGATCACCTTGCCGTCCTCGATCTGGTTCATGTCCGCCATCTTGGTCAGCTCAGTGCACTGGGTCTTGCCTCCGCCCATCTGCATGAACAGGTCTGCCTTGCGAATGCGCTCCCCTTCATAGGCAGGGCCGAAGGCGCAGGGGATATCAATCTGGGTCACGGTGACCTTGAGGCCCCTGACCTCGATGGATTTGGCCACTAGCTGATCGTGGGGTACATTGCCCACCACGTGCTCGTAGGTGCAGACCCCTGTGGGCAGGATTTCCGGGATATCAGTGTCTGCGATAGTGGGGAAGCCCCAGTTCACGCAGCCTGCAGCAGCTGCTGCCCATTCTGCGTTGACTTCGCCCAGGGCGTTGACAAAGGCGAAGATCCGGTTCTTGTTGTACATCAGGAGCTTCTTGTAGTCGCCGGGCTCCAGGCCGCCGAAGGCCATGGCTGCTCTGTTGGCAAAGCCCAGGGCAAATACGGCGGAGGAAATGTCCGGACCGAAAGGCACGATCCTGGTGTTCCAGCCAATCTGCACCCCGGCCTGCAGAAGCTGTTCTGCACAAGTGGTGCCGGACTGGTTGGCTGCCAGGAAGATGTACAGGCCCTTTTGCTGGTAGTCCTCTACGATCATCTTGGCTGTCTCCGGATCCGGAGCAGCGCCCACTATGGCAGCAAAGCCCGGGGCTGAGCCGTCAACGAACTCCACGCCCCTTTTGCGGAACACCACGTCGTCTGCAGCTCCCAGCCAGATCTTGCCCTGGTCCTCATCGATCTCTTCAGAATGAAAGTAAAAGTCGGGTTGTTCCAGATAGCGCAGGGCCTCCTGGATCTC